>JADJQS010000007.1 GCA_016712635.1 Gammaproteobacteria bacterium
GAAGGTTGCGTCGTCACATTCCGGCAACACATGCCTGGTATGGAGATGTCGAGCGACAATACCGTCGTGACCATGGGAGACACGGGCGGCGGGGTCTACACCGGCGCATCGTCCGAATACACTATGGGCGGCGACTGGCGCATCGAGGTGACGTTCACCTGCGCCGGCCAGGCGCGCACGGCCGCATTCGACTACACGCTGGAGTGGCCGGAGTAAAACGTGAGGGGTGAGGTGTGAGGCGTTAGGCGAAAATCCGGACGCGATTCATACTTGACTCCTCACGCCTGGCGCCTCACTCCTCACCGTCTTTTATATGGGCCCCCACTACCTCGACCGCCTGTTCGACCCGCAGTCGGTCGCCGTGTTCGGCGCCACCGAGCGGGCGGAGGCGGTCGGCGAGATCGTGCTGCGCAACCTGCGGCAGGGCGGCTACGCCGGCGGCCTCTATCCGGTCAATCCCAGGTACGAGACCGTGCAGGGCCTCCGCTGCTATCCCGCGCTGGGCGCCGTCGGAGCGCCGGTCGATATGGCGGTGATCGCGACACCCGCGGCCACCGTGCCCGGCATCATTGGCCAGTGCGGCGAGGCCGGTGTGCGTGCCGCTGTGGTGTTGTCCGCCGGCTTCGGCGAGATCGGCGGGGACGGGCGCGCGCTGGAGGAACAGGTGCGCGACGCCGCGCGCGCGCACGGCGTGCGCCTGGTCGGGCCGAATTGCCTCGGCATCATGGTCCCGCGCCACGGGCTGAACGCAACCTTCAGCAACAACCAGGTGCCGTCCGGGCAGCTCGCGCTGGTCTCGCAGTCGGGCGCGCTGTGCACCGCCATCCTCGACTGGGCGCAGGCGCGCGAGGTCGGATTCTCCGCCGTGGTCTCGCTCGGCAATGCCGTCGACGTTGATTTCGGCGACCTGCTCGGATTCCTCGCGCTCGACGCCGTCCACCCGCGGCATCCTGCTCTACATCGAGTGTGCACGACGCGCGCAACTTCCTCAGCGGCCTGCGCGCGGCCGCGCGCCTCAAGCCGGTGGTGGTGATCAAGGCCGGGCGCCACGGCGAGGGCGCGCACGCGGCGCTGTCGCATACCGGCGCGCTGGTCGGCGGCGACGACGTGTTCGACGCGGCCCTGCGCCGCGCCGGCGCGTGCGCGCCTATACCGTCAAGCAGATGTTCGCCGCCGCGGGGATCCTCGCCAGCGGACGGTTCCCACGCGTATGGCAACCGGCTGGCGATCGTCACCAACGGCGGCGGCCCCGGCGTCATGGCGGCGGACCGCGCCGCGGAGAAGGATGTCGCGCTGGCGGCGCCGGGCGAGGCGACCGCGCGTGACCTCGGTGCGGCGCTCGGCGCGCGCTGGTCGGGCGGCAACCCGATCGACCTGCTCGGCGACGCGGGACCGGGACTCTATCGCCAGGCGGTCGGAGTCTGCCTCGCCGATGCCGGGGTCGACGGCGTGCTCGCCATGCTGACGCCGCAGGCGATGACGCATCCGCTCGAGGCCGCGCAGGCGGTGGTCGAGGCCGCGGCGGACAGCGCGAAACCGGTCCTGACCTGCTGGATGGGCGACACCCAGGTGGAGGATGCGCAGGCGCTGTTCGCGCCACAGGATCCCGCACTTCGACACGCCGGAGGAGGCGGTCGAGGCGTTCTCCTATCTCGCCGCCTATCACCGCAACCAGCAGTTGCTGCTGCAGGTGCCGGGACCGCTTTCCTATCATGAGGCGCCGGACGTCGAGGGCGCACGCCTGATCGTGGAGGGTGCGCTGGCGCAGGGGCGCGAGGTGCTGACGCCGCTGGAGGCCAAGGCGCTGCTGCGCGCGTTCCGCATCCCGGTCGTGCCCACCGTCGCGGCGCGCGACGCCGACGAGGCGCTGGTGGTGGCGGAGAACCTCGGCTTCCCGGTCGCGCTCAAGATCGATTCACCGGAGATCTCGCACAAGTCCGACGTCGGCGGCGTGCGCCTCGACGTCGCCGGTGCGGCGGAGGTGCGTCACGCCTTCAAGGACCTGGTCGAGTCGGTCGGGCGGCAGCGACCCGAGGCGGCGATCCGCGGCGTGACCATCGAGCCGATGTACCGCAATCCGAACGCGCGCGAGCTGCTGGTGGGCGTGGTGTCTGATCCCGTGTTCGGGCCCGCGATCAGTTGCGGCGCCGGCGGCACCATGGTGGAGATCCTGCGCGACCGCGTCGTCTCGCTGCCGCCGCTCAACGATTTCATCGCCGGCGAGATGATCGCCGGCGCACGCGTGTACGGACTGCTGCAGGCCTTCCGCGGCATGAAGCCGGCGGACATCGCTGCGCTGGTCACGCTGCTGCGGCGCGTGTCGGACCTGGTGTGCGAGCTGCCGCAACTGCGCGAACTCGACATCAACCCGCTGATGGTCGACGACCGCGGTGTGCTGGCGCTCGATGCGCGCGTGCGCGTCGCCTTTCCCGCGCCGGCCACGCGGCCCTACGCCCACATGGCGATCCACCCCTATCCGGCCGACCTCGCCCTCTCCTACCAGCTCCCCGACGGCACCGATGTCACGCTGCGGCCGATCCGCCCCCGAGGATGCGCGCATCGAGCAGGCGTTCGTGCGCGGACTGTCACCCGAGGCAAAATACCTGCGCTTCATGCAGAGCCTGCAGGAGCTGACCCCGGAGATGCTGGTGCGCTTCACGCAGATCGATTACGACCTCGAGATGGCGCTGATCGCCGTCGTCAGCCAGGGCGGCCAGGAGCGCGAGGTCGCCGTGGCGCGCTACGTCGTCAACCCCGACCGCCGCTCCTGCGAATTCGCCATCGTCGTCGCCGACGCCTGGCACCGCAAGGGCATCGGCCACCGCCTGATGCAGCGCCTGATCGAGATCGCGCGCGTGCGCGGCCTCGACACCATGGAGGGCGAGGTACTGGCGCAGAACACCGAGATGCTCGCCCTCGCCGCGGCGCTGGGCTTCCGCATCAGCGGGGTGGCGGGGGATGACGGGATCAGGCGGGTGACGCTCGCGTTGTAATAATACAAAGTCATTACCCCCGTCGGGTTATGTCCGCTATCCTTGTGATGAAGAGGTCTCCTATATAAAGTAGTCGTCAATTCTCTGGCTTGCAGCGGGCGACCGGGTGTGCGAATCAGGAAGCCAGGTGTGATGTGCCAACGTATCGCGACGCTGTGTTTGATAGAGTTGATATCTTGGGGAGCAAGGGGTTGGGGATGGGTGAGGTGTGCTATACGGAATCGGCCTATCACCAATATCAACGATTCCGTCTAATTAACTGTTAGGCATGTACGAAACTTGGCGGCGATGACTCACGGCTTTCTAGTTGGACTCTTCGACGTACTCGGATTCGAGCAAAAGCTCAGGGCAATTGGTTTGGCCGAAATGCGGGCGCGCTATGAAGCGCTTATCGGCGCAGTTAACTACCGCAAGCAGCAGGCACAGCGTGTCTTTGGCGAAATGAAGTTTCAAGAAGCCCCTTATTGGACTGCTGATGGCGACGTTTTCATCTTTAGCGAGACGCACGGTGCCTACGCTAGCGATTCAATCCTGCTGTGGGCAAATCGAACATGGCCGGAGGCGCGGTCCATGGATGCCGGTGAACTCGATCTGCTTGCCCAAGACCCGGCGAATGGGTGGGCTGTTAGGCCAGTCCCCTGCGATAACTTTCTTGATGTATGCAATGATCTGATCTGTCACGGACTGGAAGTGGGACTACCGCTCCGAGGTGCGGTGTCAATGGGGGACGCTGTCCTCGACAGTGGAAACAGCATCTTTCTGGGCGTTCCCTTGGTTGACGCCGCTCGACTGGAACGTGGACAGAGAGCTATTGGCGCGGGCGTGTGCAAGACTTTCCTTGACCAGACGATTCCCAAGCGATTGTTCTCGAGTTTGACCAGCATCTGAAAGACCCCGTTCCTGCGCAATGGGGTGACTATGTGCTGGATTGGCCGCGGCACTGGAGACACACGCGTTCCGGCGATTTGGTGAAAGTCATTAAATCCTTGAATGTAGACAAAGAGCATGCAAAGTACTACGAGAACACTGTCGCGTTCGTCGATCACTCGACGAGGATGGCGAGTCAATTCGAATCATCTGCCGAGGTATCGATCCGCTCGGTCTACGAGGAGTTCTCGTGGTCAAACCAAGAGCTTTCCGTTCGGGCACGTGCCGTGCGCCGCGTTCCAATTGATACCGCCAAAGCATGAACGGGCACAGCTTACAGCTCGGAATTCCAGGCGAATACATGCCTAACCCCAGCATGCAGCCGACGCACATCAATCCGCGCGCGGCTGATGCTGAACGTTGGGCGGCTCGATGGATACCCTCTCGCCGATCCTAGGTAGAATGGACTTCTTGAGGCACGAGGGCCGCATTCTTCGGAATCATACATGCCAGAGATAAACCCACAAATCCTTATTTGGGCAAGAAAATCCGCAGGATTTGACGTCGCCACGGCGTCCAAGAAACTTGCACTTGCAGATTCCAAAACAGCGTCCGGCATCGAGAAGTTACATGCCTACGAAGCGGGCCTGCGGCAGCCCTCTCGCCCCCTGCTCGTCAAAATGGCGAAGCAGTATCGGCGACCGCTTTTGACCTTCTATCTGAGCGAACCACCACTCGCTGGTAACCGAGGAGGACTTTCGCACCTAACGCATGCGGTTGAACCCTCGCAAAATGCGCTTGTTGATGCCTTGGTTCGAAACGTACGCGAGACAAGAAATCGTTAAAGATGCCTTGGTCTCGGCGCAGGAGCGGGAACCGCTTGGTTTCGTTGGTTCCTATGATCTCAAAATGGCGCACCAGGGCTCGTTGATAGGATTCAACAGTCAATTGATTTTGATCGAGAGCAATATCGACAGTTCCGGAGCCAGCCGGAAGCATTCAAGTACTTACGCTCTCGAGTTGAAAATATCGGTGTCTTCACGCTGCTCCTTGGAAATCTAGGTAGCCACCACACAACTCTGAGCACTGAAGTCTTCCGGGGATTTGCCTTATCGGATGACATTGCCCCGTTTGTTGTAATAAATGATCAAGACGCAAAAGCTGCTTGGTCTGTCACTTTACTTCATGAGTTAGCACATATATGGCTTGGTGAAACTGGCATTAGCGGCGGTACCTATGACCGGGCCATTGAAAAATTTTGCAATGAGGTCGCATCTGAGATTTTAGTGCCCGAGGCTGAACTGAGGGCGCGATTTAATTACGATGCACTAGCAGATCGGGACAGTTCTATCAAGGCCATTGATTTCTTTGCCACAACTTGGAAGGTAAGTTCTCGACTCCTCGCGTTTCGGTTGTTGCAACAGAATGCGATTGATCGCCAGCAGTTTGAACAACTTGGACGTTTTTCTTTGAGCGCTGGGGCTGAGAGAAAGAAGCAGAAGGCGAAAGATCGAAGTAGCGAAGGCGGGCCATCTTACTACATCCTAAATCGGTATCGAGTTGGGACTGCGCTCCTGGATGCCTCTCAACGCCTACTTAGGTCGGGTGAGCTTTCGACCACCCGGGCAGCGACGGTTTTGGGCGTTCGGGCGCTGAAGGTCGAGAAGATGTTCAGTGAGCCCAATTTGGGTTAGAAGCGATGCTTTATCTTCTTGACGCCAATACCCTAATTGATGCGAAGCGCGACTATTTTCAGTTCGAGCGCGTCCCAGAGTTTTGGGATTGGCTACAGAATCAGGGTGATATTGGAAAAATCAAAGTGCCGCTCGAGATCTATGAGGAGTTTGAGGAGGCGCGAAGAGCGGATGGGAGTCGCGACGAACTTTCGGAATGGGCCGCAAGACCCAAAGTTCGGGATGCGCTGCTGCTGTCCGAAGACGCCGATCCCGGTGGTCGCATTTGTCACGGCGACTGGATACGCCTCAGATTTGACGGAAGATGAAATCGAAAAGATTGGGCGAGACCCTTTCCTCATCGCGTATGCTAAAGCTGACCTTGGCAATCGGACCATCGTTTCCACCGAGGTGTCGAAGCCAAGTCGGACGAGAGCAAATCGTAGGGTTCCTGATGTTTGCCGCGCTATGGGTATTCGCTGCATCAATAATTTCAATATGCTCAATGAATTAGATTTCAGGACCGGATGGCGGGAATGAGCATCCGCGGACGGCATTAAGGGGTCGGAGCCCTTAATTTTGCGAGATAGCTTATAAGCTTCCCGGATTCCGCTTCGCTCCATCCGGGCTACATCTATGAGCGAGAGGGTGAGGTGATGAAGAAGATACCGATTGGCAAGGCCTTCACCCTGATGGAATCCGGCCCGGTCGTCCTGGTGACGACCCATGACGGGAATAGGGCCAACATCATGACCATCTCCTGGGCCATGGTGATGGACTTCACGCCCCTGTTCGCCATCACCACGGGTCCCTGGAACTTTTCCTATGCCGCGCTGAAGAAGACGCGGGAGTGCGTCATCGCGATCCCGACGGTGGACCTCATCGACACGGTCGTCGGCGTGGGCACCTGTTCCGGCGCCGATACGGACAAATTCGCGCGGTTCGGGTTGACGCCGGCGAAGGGTAAATACGTCCGTGAAAATCGGGGACAGACCACGGTATCGCTAGGTGTTTTTATAAGCTCCCCGGATTCCGCTGCGCTTCATCCGGGCCATAATGCTACGATGGCCGGCATTGGAGGTGCAGGGCAATGAAGAAGATACCGATCGGCAAGGCTTTCACCCTGATGGAATCCGGCCCGGTCGTGTTCATTACGACCCACGACGGGAAGAAGGCGAACCTCATGACTATCTCCTGGGCCATGGTGATGGACTTCACGCCCCTGTTCGCCATCACCACGGGTCCCTGGAACTTTTCCTATGCCGCGCTGAAGAAGACGCGGGAGTGCGTCATCGCGATTCCGACGGTGGATCTGATCGACACGGTCGTCGACGTGGGGACCTGTTCCGGCGCCGACACGGACAAGTTCGCGCGCTTCGGGTTGACGCCGGTGAAGGGCAAACACGTCCGGGCGCCGCTGATCCGGGAGTGCCTCGCCAACATCGAATGTAAGGTCATCGATATCGTCAGGAAACACAATATCGTCGTCCTCGAGGGCATGATGGCGTATATCGACAATGACCGTAAGGAAAAGCGCACCCTGCATGCCGTTGGCGACGGCACCTTCATCGCCGACGGGCGCAGGCTGGATCGCAGAAAGGCGATGCGTGCGAAGATTCCGCCGGGCGCCTGGTCCGGCAGATCGTTCCGTCAGCCTTCTTCCGGCGCAATGTCGGGATAGTTGGGGCCGGAGCGGAAAAGCAGTACAGTATCCCTGTTCCATCCTGCGGGCGGCGGTCTTTTCCACGACTTAACGGGAGGTGCGATCATGGCGGGGTACACGTGCAAGAAGTGCGGCATGTCGATCGGCAGCATGACGTGCGGCAAATGCGGCAAGGAACTCAATCATGGCACGATCACCACGGCCGACGGCAAGTCGGTACACGTCTCGGAATGTCCGGGCGGGCACGGCAAGGTGAAATCGCCGATGTGCTGCGGCCAGGACATGGCGTGCGCGGTATAAACTGGCGATGAGGGGAGGAATTCCTCCCCTGTTGCTTCACAGGGAGGTTCGCGCCGGGGATTGCGCTCACGGCCATCACGGGAGGATGCCATGCTGTTCGATCTGCCGATGTTCACCTTGCTCCATGTCGTCATCAGTGTCCTGGGGATCATCGCGGGACTTGTTGTCGTGGGCGGACTCATGGCCGGGGCGCGGCTGGAGGGCTGGGCCGCGCTGTTCCTCGCGACCACGATCATCACCAGCGTGAGCGGATTCGGCTTTCCGTCCGCGGCAGTCACGCCGGCACATGTCGTGGGGACAATATCGCTCGCGGTGCTGGCCGTCTGTCTGATGGCGTACTACTGGAAAGAACTGGCGGGCGGCTGGCGGGCGACGTACGTCATTACCGCCGTGGCGGCGCTCTATCTCAATGTCTTCGTGCTGGTCGTGCAGCTCTTCGCCAGGACACCCATGCTCGTGCAATTGGCGCCGACACAGCAGGAACTGCCCTTCGCGGCGACGCAGGCGCTCGTGTTTGCGCTGTTCGTATCGCTGGGGTGGTCGGCGCTGCGGGGTTTCCGGACGGCGCAGCCGGCCCGGTGACGGTCATCAGACTCCTGGACGGATTTCTTGAGCGGCAGCGCAGGGGGAATTCCGGATAACGCCGGGTTTCATCCTGACGGTGTCTAGCGCTTTTCGCGCAACCCCAGCGGATCCGCCGGGTCGATGCCGGCCTTGAACGGCAGCTTGCGGTCGTGGTGGGTGACCTCGTAGACCTTGCCGATCCAGTTGTCGATGACCGCCTCGGCGGTGTCGTGCCAGGTGTTGTGCAGCGCCGGGCGGACGTGGTCCTCGGGGAATTCCGGCACCGGCTCGCCGCGGGCCTGCGCGGTGGCGAGGCGGTCCTGGTATTCCTCGAGGATCGCCTGTGACTTGTCGGTGAAGTAATGCTCCGGAAACGGCGGGTAGTCCGCGCGCAGGCCCTGGGCGTACAGCTTCACCTCGCGCTTGTATTCCTTGAGCAGGCTGATGGTGTCGTATTCCGGGTGCCCCTGGAAGTAGACGAAGCGGAACAGGTCATCGCTCACCGCGAGGTGCACGCCGGCGACGTCGCTCTCCACCAGAACCTGCAGGCCGGCCGCCTCGAACTGGTCGCGCCCGATCTCGTTGAAGCGCGAATGGGGCACGTCGAACAGGCTGTTCACGTCGGCGACCAGCGGGTGGCGCGCGTTCACCACGCGGTGCGGATACACGCCCCAGCGCTTCGCCGGCAGGCGCCGCCGGTGCTGGCCGTGGCGGAACTGCAGCACGGCGTGCGTCGCGAGGCAGGAGCATAAGATCGACGTGACATGCTCGGCGGCCCAGTCGATCACCTCGATGAGCGGCTCCCAGAACGGCTCGGCGGCGAGGTCGGGCTGGGTCACGTTGGCGCCGGTGATGATGAGCGCGTCCAGCCCGTCCGCCTTGAGCTGGGCGAAGGAGTCGTAGTAGGTGTCGATGTAGTCCTGCGCCTGCGCACTGCGCGCAAGCTCCTTCAGCGTGAACGTGTGCATGATGAACTGCGCGATCTGGTTGCTCTCGCCCACCAGGCGGAAGAACTGCCGCTCGGTGGCCTGCAGCGCGGCATCCGGCATCATGTTGAGCAGCCCGATGTGCAGTTCGCGGATGTCCTGGCTCTGCGCCTCCTCGCTGGTGAGGATGCGCGCGCCTTCCCGCCTCAGGTAATCGAAGGTGGGGAGATTGGATTTTGCGACCAGCGGCATGCGTCTATCCGTCCCGTGTCATGGCGATAACAGTCAGTTGCGCCGGTCGATGGCGCGTTCCACCAGGCGCAGGAAGGTCGCCTCGTCGCGCACGCCGGCGAGCTCGTCGGTGCCGACCGTGTAGCCGTACTGCGCCGCGATCTGTTCGTAGCGCGGGATGCGCGCGTAGAACAGTCTGGGGAAGATCCAGCGCACGAAGTCGTCGGGCACGATCTCCGCGACGAAGCCGATGCCCTGTTCCTCCATGTATATCCTGAGCTGCTCGTCGAGGAAGGCTTCGCGGTAGTACAGCGGCTTGGGGTCGCTCACGGCGCGGCGGATGAGCTGCTGCTCGTCGCGCTCGCTCGCCTTGATGTAGAGGATCAGCGTATGACGGCTCAGCGCCTCGATCACGCCGGAATCGTCCAGCTCGCAGATGCTGCCGCCGGCGTCGTTGATGAAGTGCTTGTAGCCGTAGATGGTCTGCGCCTTGCGGATGAAATCCGGCACGTCCTTCATGGCGGCGATCTCCGCCAGCCGGTGCAGTTCCTGCCGGCGCTTGAACTCCTTCAGCGGCAGACCGCCCTGTTCAGGGTCGCCGAGCTTGCCGAGGAAGGTCGCCACCGGCTGCAGGTTGTACACCGAGATGTTGTTGTTGATGTAGATCGAGTCGGTGCGCAGCAGGTCGCGCAGGAACGGCACCTCCATCGCCTTGAGCTTGATGTTGTCGAGGATAGCCTCGTCCAGGTAGCGGGTGCCGATGCGGTAGTCGCCCGAGTAGTGGAACCAGTGGTCCTGCATGAGCAGGTCGGACAGGTGGGTCTTGCCCACGCCCGACATGCCGAGCAGGGTGATCGACTTGTTCTCCCAGGCCCTGAAGTCCGCCGCGCTGAATTTCATCGGATGATCCCTTTCGTTCGTGCCGTGTATTCTACCGCAGACTCGCCCCGCTGCCGAGGCGGCGCGCCGTCCGGATTCTGGTATCATCGCCCGAACGGCCGGCCCGGCGCGCCGCCGGTGCGCCGCTTCCCGGACGCCAGTGACCAGGCCATGACCAGCGAAGACGAGTTTTCCCTGCGCCAGTTGATGACGATCCCGGTGCGGGCGCTCTACCTCGGCGCGCGCATCCAGGTGCGCGCGCTCGAGAAGCGCGCGGTGCTCGCGCTGGCGCCGCTGACGCTGCGCGTCGGCGGGCACGGCTGCGCCGTCGTGTTCCGCTACGGCGCCGTGGTCTTCTTCAATGTCACGGCGCCGGACGAGGAGTCCCTGATCGAATACCTGCGCCCCTGCCTGGTCGAGCCGCACCCGCAGCCGGAGCGCGAGGAGGTGCTGATCCGGATCGACCCCGGGCGCGGCGACACCGTCCAGGGCGGGGAGGTGTTCCTGGCCGCGGTCAGCCTGCAGCACCTGCAGCTCGTCGCCGAGGTGCTCGCCAGGAGCCTGGTGCTCGAGTACTACGAATCACGCACGGCGCGCAGCTTCGACCTGGTCGAGCCGTTCGCGCGGCGCCTGATCCGGCCGCGGACGCGCTGGGAGAGGCCGGGTGAACTGCTGGTCCATATCGGCGAGGTGCTGCTCAACCAGCAGGAGATGGTCGGCCGCATCGAGGTCAGCGAGAAACCCGAGCTGCTGTGGGACCACCCGGAGCTGGAGCGCCTCTACGCCCGGCTCGAGACCGAGTACGAGCTGCGCGAGCGTTACCGGGCGCTCGAACGCAAACTGGACCTGATCTCGCGCACCGCCGAGACCGTGCTCAGCATCCTGCAGGCGCGCCGCAACCTGCGCGTGGAGTGGTACATCGTCATCCTGATCGTGATCGAAATCGTCATTCTGCTTTATCAAATGTTCTTTTTCGATCACGTCTGAGCCGGTCGGGGGAGATACGTCATGGACGGCATGATGCGGAAATCCATGAACGCCGGGATCAGCTTCGGCCTCACCTCGGGGGTGATCACCACGCTCGGGCTGATGATCGGCCTGCACGCGGGCACCCACTCGACGCCCGTCATCGTCGGCGGCATCGTCACCATCGCGATCGCGGATTCCCTGTCCGACGCGCTGGGCATCCATATCTCGGAGGAATCGCGCAACAGCCATACCGCGCGCGAGATCTGGCTCGCCACGGTGACGACGTTCTGCGCCAAGTTCATCATGGCGCTCTCCTTCCTGGTGCCGGTCCTGCTGCTCGAACCGGGCACGGCGGTGCTGGTCAGCCTGGTATGGGGGCTGGGGGTGATCAGCGCGCTGAGCTACCTGATCGCGCGGTCGCAGGGGGTGGCCGCCTGGAAGGTGATTGGCGAGCACCTCGCCATTGCGCTCATCGTGGTGGTGTCGACCTTCGCCGTCGGCCGCTGGGTGGCGGGCGTCTTCGCCTGAGGGCCGCCGCGGCGGCCTTCAGGCCACGCCGCGCTTGCGCAGGCAGTCGAGATAGGCCGCCTCATCCGGCGCCGCGCCCGTGCGCTGCGCCTGCCACAGGGCCTCCGCCAGGCAGTCCATCATGCGGTGTTCGGCGTCGTGCGCGGAGGCCGCGCCGTGCAGGATGGCGCGATGGAGTTCCACGATCCCCGCCGGGCGGGCGGTCGCGAGTTGCTCGCGCAGCGCGATGTGCATGCCCATGTGCAGGAACGGGTTGGGGGCGCCGGTCTCGGGCGGATAGTCGCGGTCGAGCTGTGCGCTGTCCAGCAGCCGGTGGTATTCCGGGTGTTCGGCGACCACCTGCGCGACGCGGTGTTCCAGCGGCGAGAGCGGCCGGCCGTCCAGGTGTTTCCGCCATGACTCTATATATACCCGCCGCATTTGTTCCCGGTCGTTGCTGTACAGCATGGCGCCTCCGGTTCAGGCCCGCTTCGACACGCGGGCCGTGGTGGCGGCCGCGCCGCCTGGAGGCGCGTCCGTCTCCTTGTGCGGGAATTCGCACAGGTCCGCGATGATGCAGTCCGCGCAGTGCGGGCGGCGCGCGGTGCAGACATAGCGCCCGTGCAGGATGAGCCAGTGATGGGCGTCGCGCCGGAACTCGGACGGGACCGCGCGCAGCAGGGTCTTTTCGACCTCTAGCACGTTCCTGCCGGGCGCGATGCCGGTACGGTTGGCGAGCCGGAAGATGTGCGTGTCGACCGCGATGGTGGGCTCCCCGAAGGCGGTGTTGAGGATCACGTTGGCGGTCTTGCGGCCCACGCCGGGCAGCGCCTCCAGCGCCGCGCGCTCGCGCGGCACCTCGCCGCCGTGCCGTTCGATCAGCAGGCGGCAGGTCCTGATGATGTTGCCCGCCTTGGTGTTGAACAGCCCGATGCTCTTGATGTGCTCCTTCAGCCCCGCCTCGCCCAGCGCGAGCATGGCGGCGGGGGTGCGCGCGGCGCGGTACAGGCCGGCGGTGGCCTTGTTGACGCTTTTGTCGGTGGCCTGCGCGGACAGGATGACCGCGACCAGCAGCTCGAACGGGGTGGCGTACTCGAGTTCGGTGGTGGGCCGGGGATTGGCCGCCCTGAGGCGCGTGAATATGGCGCGGCGCTGCCGTGCGTTCATGCGATCGCCGGGTCAGCGGTTCGCGGCGAACGCCCGGTCAGGCGGCATGCGGTTCCGGCGCCGCGGCGACGACGGGCGCTGCCTTGCGTTCCCTGCGGCTGCGGTCGATGGCGTTCTTCAGCGCGATGAGCAGGCCAAGCCCGATGAACGCGCCGGGCGGGAGGACGGCGAGCAGCATGCCCTTGTACTCTCCCAGGTGCAGGGTGAGGTCGCGCGCGCCCTCGCCGAACATCAGGTGCGCATTGGCGAACAGGGTGCCGAAGCCGATCATCTCGCGCAAGGCGCCGAGCGCGACCAGCACGAGCAGGAAGCCCGTGCCCATCATGAAGCCGTCGAGCAAGGACGGCAGCAGCGGGTTGCGCGAGGCGAACGCCTCGGCGCGCGCGATGATGTTGCAGTTGGTGACGATCAGCGCGATGAAGATGCCGAGCACATTGTAGAGTTCGTGGAAGTAGGCGTTCATCCCGAGCTCGATGACGGTGACCACGCAGGCGATCACGAGGACGAACACCGGGATGCGGATCTCGGGGGTGACCCAGTTGCGGATGATCGAAACGAGGCCGTTCGTGACCACCAGCGTCATCATCGTGGCGAGGCCGAGTCCGATGCCGTTGACGGTGGAGTTGGTCACCGCGAGCAGCGGGCACAGTCCGAGGATCTGCACCAGCGCCGGGTTGTTGTTCCACAGCCCGTCGCGCGTGATGGTGGCGAAATCATTCTGTGCCATGTTCGATCCCCTCCTGCGGCGCGCCGGTGGCGGCCTCCGTGGTTCGGAACAATTCGTCTTTGTGTGTCTGGAAGTATTTTAAGCTGTTATGCACCGCCTTGACCACCGCGCGCGGGGTGATGGTGGCGCCGGTGAACTGGTCGAAGATGCCGCCGTCCTTTTCCACCCGCCAGCCCAGGTCGTCCGGATCGGAGAGCGAATGGCCGGCGAAATGCGAGATCCAGTCCGAGCGCTCCGAATCGATCCAGTCCCCGAGGCCGGGGGTTTCGCGGTGCTCGATTACCCGCACGCCCAGCAGGGACTCGTCGTCATAACGCACGGCGACGAGCAGCCTGATCGCCCCGGTGTAGCCGTCCGGCGCCACGGTCTCCAGCACCGCGGCGACCGGCCGGCCCTCCATGCGCGCGCGGTACACCGTCAACGGCTTGGGGCTGCCGAGCAGCGGCTTCGAGGCGGCGAGGGTGGTATCGGCGGTAATGTCATTGTCGTAGGCGGCCCGCGGGACGACCTCGTTCAGCTTGCGCTGCAGGGAGGCGCGCTCGTTCTGCGCGATGAGTACCTTGGTGTCTTCCTCGGTCAGCGCCACGAGTGTGGTGCCGGCGACGGCGAACGCGCCGAGGATAGCCGCCGTCATGGCCATGTGACGCAGCAGCACGGGCGCTACTTCCTGCCGTGCCCGAAGACGCGGGGCTTGAAGCGGTCGTCGATGATCGGCACGACCATGTTCATCAGCAGCACGGAGAACGCGATGCTGTCCGGGTAGCCGCCCCACACGCGGATGACGTACAACAGGATCCCGATGCCGGCGCCGTAGGCCAGTCGGCCGGGCGCGCTCGCGGCGGCGGTGACCGGGTCGGTGGCGATGAAGAACGCGCCGAGCATCACCGCGCCGCTGAACAGGTGGAACATCGGCGAGGCGTAGTGTTCGGGATCGTAGAGGGCAAACGCGCCGGAGATCAGCGCCAGCGAGCCGAGCATGGCGACCGGGATGTGCCAGCCGATGATGCGCCGGTAGATCAGCCACAGGCCGCCGAGCAGGAAGCCCGCGTTGACCCATTCCCAGCCCTTGCCGCCGATCGCCCCGAAGATGGGGATGACGCTGAGCAGCAGGCTGGTCACGTCGTCGAGGCCGAGCTGGGCGCGGATCTCGGTCACGGTGTTGCCCTGGCCCAGGTTGTTCTTCAGGGTGTCGAGCGGCGTGGCCTCGGTGAGCGCGTCGAAGGTGAGCCCGGGCGGCAGCTGGCCGCCGAAGATGAACGCGGCCACCTCGAGGAAGCTCATGTCATAGCTGCTGAAGGTGCTGATGGGCAGCCAGCTGGTCATCTGGACCGGGAAGGAGACCAGCAGGACCACGTAGCCGACCATGGCCGGGTTGAACGGGTTGAAGCCGAGTCCGCCGTACAACTGCTTGGCGACCACGATGGCGAAGAACACGCCGATTACGGTGATCCACCACGGCGACAGCGGGGGCAGCGCCAGCGCCAGCAGCACGGCGGTGACCAGTGCGCTGCAGTCGCCGAGATACTGTCGCAGCGGGCGCTTGCGGATCATCAGCATGGCGGATTCGGCGACAAGCGCCGCGCACGCCGCGATGACGATGTTGATCACCAGCCCCCAGCCGAAGAACCAGATGTAGATCCCGATGCCGGGGACCAGGGCGAGCAGCACCTGCAGCATGACCTCGGTGACCGAGGCCGGAGACCTGACGTGCGGGGAGGTCGATGTAGTGAGTGGCATGTTTGTTGTTATTTTGCGCGGACGCGCGCCGGCGGCGTCCGTCTAGTTCGATTCGCGATCGTTCTCCCGCGGAGGAGCGTCGGCACCGTCCTTGCGCCCCGGCCAGCCCTCGCCGCGGCGTTTCTCCGCCTCCTGCAGCGCCGCGTCGCGGCGCGACTCGGCCTGCTGCATGGCCGCGGCCGCCTGTGCCTGTCCGCGCTCGGCCGTGGCGGCGGCGTCGAGGGCGGACTTCTTCTGCTGCCGCTTGGCCTCGCGCTCCGCCTTTTCGCGCTCCAGCCGCTTCTGGCGGCTCTCATGGCGCTGGCGCGCGAGGTCGGATTTCTCTTTCTCGCGCTCACGCGTCCAGATGTCCCCCTTGGCGTAGCGGAAGTATTGTACCAGCGGGATGTTGCTGGGACAGACGTAGGAGCAGGCGCCGCATTCGATACAGTCGAACAGGTCGTATTCCTGCGCCTTGTCCAGGTCCTTGGTCTTGGAATACCAGTAGAGCTGCTGCGGGAGCAGGTTCACCGGACAGGCGTCGGCGCAGGCCCCGCAGCGGATGCACGGCATCACCGGCCTGACCGGGGGCAGGTCGGCGGCGGTGGCGGCCAGGACGCAGTTGGTGGTCTTGATGACCGGCAGGTCGGGCCGGTGCAGCGCGAAGCCCATCATCGGTCCGCCCATGATCAGGCGTTCGATGCGCTCGACGGCGCCCTCGCACTGGGCGATCAGCTCGTTCATCGGGGTGCCGATCAGCACCTCCATGTTGCAGGGCCGGCCGACGGCGCTGCCGGTGACCGTGACGATGCGCGAGACCAGCGGCTCGCCGAGATGGATCGCGCGGTGCACCGCGGCGGCGGTGCCCACGTTGACGCAGACGACGCCGACGTTCAGGCACAGGCCGTCGCGCGGCACTTCCTTTCCGGTCAGCACCCTGACCAGCTGCTTCTCGCTGCCCTGGGGGTACAGGGTCGGGACCCGCACCACCTCGACCCTGTCCATGCCCGCGACGGCCGTGCGCATCGACTCGAAGGCCGCGGGCTTGTTGTCCTCGATGGCGATCAGGCATTCCTCCGCCTGCAGGGCGTGGCGGATGATCTCGATGCCGCCGCGGATCTCGGCCGCACGCTCGCGCATCAGCATGTCGTCGCAGGTGATGAACGGCTCGCACTCGACGCCGTTCAGGATCAGCGTCTTGATCGACTTGTGGTGGCCGGGGTTGAGCTTGATGTAGGAGGGAAACCCGGCGCCGCCGAGGCCGACGATGCCGGCCTCGCGGATGATGTTGCGCAGGGCGCTCGGCGCGAGCTCGCGGTAGTTCTCCACCGGCAGGCGCTCCGCCCAGCGGTCCTCGCCGTCGGGCTCGATGACGATGCAGGGGGCGGACAGTCCGGAGGGGTGGGGGATCGGCGCCTCGCCGATCCCCGTCACCACGCCCGAGCTCGAGGCATGCACCGGGGCGCTGACGTAGCCGCTGGCATGGGCGATCAGCTGTCCCTTCAGCACGCGCTCGCCCGCCTTGACCACCGGCTCCGCCGGCTCGCCGATGTGCTGGTGCAGCGGCAGCACCAGACGCTGCGGCAGGCGCTGCGGCTGGATCGGCAGATGGGTCGATACGACCTTGTGCTGTGCAGGGTGGATGCCGCCGTGGAATGACCACAGGCGGCGCTTGATGGCCCCCGTCACGACGCCTGTCCCGCCGTCTTCTGTTCGGGGTAGGGCCACTTCCAGATCTGGATATTCTGCTTGACGGGCACCATGTCGATGCAGTCGACCGGGCAGGGCGGCACGCACAGGTTGCAGCCCGTGCACTCCTCCGCGATCACCGTGTGCATGTGTTTCGCCGCGCCGACGATGGCGTCCACCGGGCAGGCCTGGATGCACAGCGTGCAGCCGATGCAGCGCGCCTCGTCGATGATCGCCACGGTCTTGGGTTTCTCCTGGCCGTTCTCCGGATTGAGCGGCTTGGGATCGCGGTCGAGCAGGTCGGCCAGCGCCAGGATGGTGGCCTCGCCGCCGGGCGGGCACTGGTTGATGTCGGCCTTGCCGCCGGCGATCGCCTCGGCGTAGGGGCGGCAGCCCGGGAAGCCGCACTGGCCGCACTGCGTCTGCGGCAGCAGCGCGTCGATGCGGTCGACCAGCGGATCGCCCTCCACCTTGAAGCGGATGGCGGCGTAGCCCAGGGTGAGGCCGAATACGACCGCGAGGACGCTGAGGGCGATGATGGCGGCGAGCATGCGCGCCTACTCCCTGATCAGCCCGGTGAAGCCCATGAACGCCAGCGCCATGAGGCCGGCAGTGATGAGCGCGATGGGCGGACCGCGGAAGGAGAACGGGATGTCCGCCACCGCGATGCGTTCGCGCATGGCGGCGAACAGGACCAGGACCATGGAGAAGCCGACCGAGGCCCCGAAGCCGTAGACGGCGGATTCCAGGAAACCGTATTCCTGCTTCACGTTGAGCAGGGCGACGCCGAGCACCGCGCAGTTGGTGGTGATGAGCGGCAGGAAGATGCCAAGCACCTGGTACAGCAGCGGGCTGGTCTTGTGGATCACCATCTCGGTGAACTGCACCACGGCGGCGATCACCAGTATGAAGGTGATGGTGCGCAGGTATTCCAGCCCCAGCGGCGCGAGCAGGTAGGTGTCGGCCAGGTAGCTGCACACCGAGGACAGGGTGAGCACGAAGGTGGTAGCAAGTCCCATCCCCACGGCGGTCTCGAGCTTGCGCGACACCCCCATGAACGGGCACAGGCCGAGGAACTTGGTCAGGACGAAGTTGTTGACCAGTACGGTGCTGACGAGGATGAGGACGTACTCGGTCATGGCGGAGGGAGGAGGATCGACGCTGACTTCATCGGTGTGTGCATTTTATCTGATCTCGGAAGGGCCCGTTAATCGAATATGCATATAATCCAGGCGAAGACCGCTATAAATTCCCGTTATAAGACTGTGGCCGCTGCGTGTTGAATCCGTCCGGTCGATTCCGCCCGCCAGGTCTCCGTCGTCCTATTTCACCCGCATGCCGGCCTGCGCGCCCGCGTCGGGCTGGATCAGCCACAGGTCCTTTCCGCCCGGTCCTGCCGCCAGCACCATGCCCTCGGATACGCCGAAGCGCATCTTGCGCGGGGCGAGGTTGGCGACCACGACGGTGTGGCGTCCGATCAGTTCGGCTGCCGGGTACTTTCCCTTGATCCCCGCGAACACCTGCCGCGTCTCGCCGCCGCCGATGTCGAGCGTCAGGCGCAACAGCTTGTCGGCGCCCTCGACATCCTCCGCGGCCAGAATCCGGGCCACCCGCAGGTCGATGCGGGTGAAGTCATCGATGCTGATTGTCTCAGGCGATGGAGGGTTATCGTGCTGCCGGGCCGCTCCGTGGCGTGTCTCGCTCTGCGGCTCTCCCCCCGTAGCCGGCAGTTGCGCCCTGTTTTCCCCGATGAGGGCGTCGATCTGCGCACGCTCGATCCGTTTGGCGAGATGCGTATACGGTTTGATGATGTGCCCGGCCAGAAGTTCCGCCGCGTCCTGCCACGCGAGCGGCGGGACGGCGAGGAAATCCTCCACCGCGGCGGCCATGCGGGGCAGGATCGGCTTCAGGTACAGGGTCAGCAGGCGGAAGGCGTTGATGCCGGCGCTGCAGACCTCCTGGGCCTCAGCCTGCGAGGACGGATCCTTGACCAGGCGCCAGGGCTGGCGGTCGTTGATGTAGGCGTTGGCCTGGTCCGCCAGTTCCATGATCGTGCGCACCGCCTCGCCGTAGCGGCGCTCCTCGTAGGCGCGGGCGATGCCCTCCGCCGCGCCCTGCATGCGCGCGAGCAGGGCGGCGCCGTCGCCGGAGGGGCGGCCGGAGAGCGCGCCTCCGAAGCGGTCGCTGATGAAGCCGGCGGTGCGGCTGGCGATGTTGATGTATTTCCCGACCAGGTCGCTGTTCACGCGCGCGGTGAAGTCGTCGAAGTTGAGGTCGAGGTCCTCGATGCGCTCGTTCAGCTTGGCGGCGAAGTAATAGCGCAGGTATTCGGGATCGACGTGGTTCAGGAAGGAGCGCGCCGTGATGAAGGTGCCGCGCGATTTGGACATCTTCTGCCCGTTCACGGTCAGGAAGCCGTGCACGAAGATGCGGTCCGGGGTCCGGTAGCCGGAGAAGTGCAGCGTCGCCGGCCAGAACAGCGCGTGGAAATACAGGATGTCCTTGCCGATGAAGTGGTAGAGCTCCGCCGCGCTGTCCGCCGCCCAGAAGGCGTCGAAGTCGAGGCCGCGGCGGCGGCACAGGTCCTGGAAGCTCGCCATGTAGCCGACCGGCGCGTCGAGCCAGACGTAGAGGAACTTGCCGGGGGCGCCGGGGATCTCGAAACCGAAATACGGCGCGTCGCGCGAGATGTCCCAGTCCCTGAGGCCGGCGTCGAACCATTCCTCGAGCTTGTTGTGGGCCTCATCCTGCAGCGGCGGGTTGCCGCGCCGGCGGCCGTGACGCACCCAGTCCTGCAGGAAGTCACGGCACTCGCCCAGCCGGAAGAAGTGGTGCTCCGATTCCTTCCTGACGGGTGTGCTGCCCGAGATCGCCGACACCGGGTTGATCAACTCGGTCGGATCATAGGTCGCACCGCAGCGTTCGCAGGCGTCGCCGTACTGGTCCGCCGCGTGGCAGCGCGGGCATTCGCCCTTGATGTAGCGGTCGGGCAGGAACATCTGCTTCACCGGGTCGAAGAACTGCTCGATCGTGCGCACCTCGATCAGGCCGCGCGCCTTGAGCCGCCGGTAGATCTCCTGCGACAGCACCCGGTTCTCCTCCGAGTTGGTCGAGTAGTAGTTGTCGAAGCCGATGCCGAAGTCGGTGAAGTCGCGCAGGTGCTCCTGCTGCATGCGCGCGATGAGCTGCTCCGGCGCAATGCCCTCCTGCTCGGCGCGCAGCATCACCGGCGTGCCGTGGGTGTCGTCCGCGCACACGTAGTGGCATTCGTGCCCGCGCATCTTCTGGAAGCGCACCCAGATGTCGGTCTGGATGTACTCCACCAGGTGCCCGAGGTGGATCGAGCCGTTGGCGTAGGGCAGCGCGCTGGTGACGAGGATCTTCCGGGCTGTGGGACGGGGCGGATGGCTGGACATGGCGTGGGGTTTTTTGAGTTTTTCAGCCCGGGGCTGGTGATAAATCGCGCTATTATAACCCAGTTGGGCGCGGGATGGTCACATCCGGCGGCCGCGTGCGGCGCGTGCGCACCGGCAACCGCGGGCGCCTTGGTGTAGAATGCAGCGCCTGGCTTATTTGCCGCGCGCGGAGAACGGCGCCGGATGCAAAGGAGGTAGCAGTCATGCAAACGCCCGAAGCGCAGGTTGAGGCCGCGCTCAAGGAGTATATCGATCCCTATTTCAAGCGGGATCTGGTCTCCGCCGCAGTGGTGAAGAAGATCGCCGTGAGCGGCGGCAAGGCCGAAATCCGCCTCGAGCTCGGCTACCCCGCCCGCGGCTATCATGCCGCCCTGGCGCAGGCCGTGCGTGAGCGTGTGCTGGCGGTGCCCGGGATCAGGGAGGCGGCGGTCGAGATCGGCACCAAGGTGATCACGCACGCGGTGCAGAAGGGCGTCAAGCCGCTCAGGAACATCAAGAACATCATCGCCATCGCCTCCGGCAAGGGCGGTGTCGGCAAGTCGACCACCGCCGTCAACCTGGCGCTGGCGCTGGCGGCGGAAGGCGCGACCGCCGGCATCCTCGATGCCGACATTTACGGACCGAGCCAGCCGCGCATGCTCGGCGCGCACGAGCAGCCGAAGTCGCGCGACGGCAAGTCGATGGAACCGATCATCGCGCACGGCATCCAGTCGATGTCGATCGGCTACCTGATCGACGAGGAGACGCCGATGATCTGGCGCGGCCCGATGGTGACGCAGGCGCTGGAGCAGTTGCTGCGCGACACCAACTGGCAGCCGATGGATTATCTCGTCATCGATCTGCCGCCCGGCACCGGCGACATCCAGCTGACGCTGGCGCAGAAGATCCCGGTGAGCGGCGCGGTGATCGTGACCACGCCGCAGGACATCGCGCTGCTCGACGCCCGCAAGGCCTTAAAGATGTTCGAGAAGGTGGACGTGCCGGTGCTCGGCATCATCGAGAACATGAGCATCTACGTGTGCAGCCACTGCGGCCACGAGGAGGCGATTTTCGGCTCCGGCGGCGGGCAGAGCATGGCGGAACAGTACAACGTCGACCTGCTCGGGCAGCTGCCGCTCGATCCGCGCATCCGCGCCGAGGCGGACAACGGCAACCCGAGCGTCGCCACCGACCCGGAGGGCAGGATCGCGCAGGGATACCGCGAGATCGCGCGCCGCGTCGCTGCCAGGCTGTCGCTGCTGGCGAAGGATTACAGCGCGAAAATCCCGAGCATCGTGATCGAGCAGAACTGACACCAAACCAGGGAGCAGGCACCCCATGAGCATCAAGTCCGACCGCTGGATCCGCGAGATGGCGCAGAAGCACGGCATGATCGAGCCGTTCGAACCCGGGCAGGTGCGCGAGCACCGCGGCGGCCGTGTGATCTCCTACGGCACCTCGAGCTACGGTTACGACATCCGCTGCGCCGACGAATTCAAGATCTTCACCAACATCAACTCGGCGGTGGTCGATCCGAAGAATTTCGATTCCAACAGCTTCGTCGACGTCAAGTCCGACGTCTGCATCATCCCGCCGAACTCCTTCGCGCTGGCGCGCACGCTGGAGTATTTCCGCATCCCGCGCAGCGTGCTGACCATCTGTCTCGGCAAGTCGACCTACGCGCGCTGCGGCATCATCGTCAACGTCACCCCGCTCGAACCGGAGTGGGAGGGGCACGTGACGCTGGAGTTCTCCAACACCTCGCCGCTGCCGGCGAAGATCTACGCCAACGAGGGCGTGGCGCAGGTGCTGTTCTTCGAGTCCGACCAGGAGTGCGAGACCTCGTACAAGGACCGCGGCGGGAAATACCAGGGACAGCGCGGGGTGACGCTGCCTAGAACCTGAGGGTCAGGTGAGGCGTGAGGCGTGAGGGGTTAGGGGTTAGGGGTTAGGGGTTAGGGGGCAAAACAAAAAATTGAATTTACATAGTAGTTGACAGGAAAAATGAAGCGGCCATGCTCTTGTCGCCTCACGCCTCACGCCTCACGCCTCACGCCTCACGCCTCACGCCTCACGCCTCACGCCTCACGCCTCACGCCTCACGCCTCACGCCTCACGCCTCACTTAACTGAAATTCCTTCCACCTCCCGCAACTCCATCGTCAGCACCTTGCCGTCCTTGTGCTGTTCGATGCGCACCGGGAGGTAGTCAAGCGTGGCGGCGCACCAGATGACGGTGCGCCGGCTGCCGTGGATGCGCTGCAGCTTCACCGCCTGCAGGGTCCCGAGCGGAGTGGCGATGGATTCGCTGCCCATGCGCTCGAAAACGTAGTTCTTCAGTTCCCCGCCGTCGGCGATGTCGTAGGACAGGGTCCCGCGGCCCGCCTTCAGGTCGCGCATCATGGCGTACTGATAGAGCAGCTTGTCCAGCGCGCCGGTCGGCACCTTCATGGTCCAGGGGTCGTTGTTGATGCGGTTGGTCACGACGCCCTTCTTCCAGTCGAAATCGAGCACCGCGTGGCGCTCCGCCTGCTTGCGGCCGGTGTGGTGGTACTGGTACTTGAGCGGGCGCAGGCGGCCGTCGGCGAGGTCCCACACGCTGCTCTCGTTGATGTTGTCGCTGAACAGGACCGGCAGCATGCCGGCCGCCTCCGACTTCGATTCGAAGACGTAACGGCCGTCGCCCTCGGCCCGGAGGCGGCGCTCCATGCGCGCGACGAGCAGCCGGTTCGCGGTGAAATCATAGTGCGCCGTGAATGTCCGCACGGAAAGATCCGCCGCCTGCGCGGGCGGCGGCGGCAGGACGAGGCAGAGGAGGAGCGTCAGGAGCAGCCTTGATTCGGCCATGTCACTGCATCCGGTCCGGCGCGGGGTTTCCGTCCGCGGCCTCGGCCAGGTCCGCGAGATCGATCGGACCGGAGAGTGCGCGGCCATCGAGCATGACATGCTCGCCCCGTTTCTCGAGCCGGCCGGCGGCGAACCAGGCGGCCACCAGCGGCAGGATGCGGTGTTCAACCCGGTGCACCTTTTCCGCCAGTCCGGGTTCGTCTTCTCCGCGCGCGACCGGCACGCGCGCGCGGATGATCACCGGGCCGCCGTCCAGCTCGTCGGTGACGAAGTGCACGCTCGCGCCGTGCTCGGCAACGCCCGCCGCGAGCGCGCGCCGGTGGGTATGCAGGCCGGTGAAGGCGGGAAGCAGCGAGGGATGCACGTTGATCAGGCGCCCGTCGTAATGACGTACGAACTCCGGGCTGAGCACGCGCATGAAGCCGGCGAGGACGACCAGGCGCGCGCCGCTGGCGTCGATGCATTCCCGCAGCGCGCGGTCGTACCCGGAGCGGTCGGGACGGCCGGCGGATTCGATGACCGCGGTCGCGATGCCGGCCGCGCGGGCGCGCGCGAGGCCCGGGGCGTCGGCGCGGTTGCTGATCACGAGGCGGATGTCTGCGGCCAGGCTGCCCGCGCGCACCGCGTCGATGAGCGCCTGCAGGTTGCTGCCGCGCCCGGAGATCAGCACGGCGACGGGGAGCGGCTGTGGCGGCGGGGTCATGTCTTTGCCGCGCCGCCGTCCGTGCCGGTGGAACCGCGCATGCGATTACCGGATGGTGACGTAGGCGTCATCCGCGGCGCGGGTCGCGAGCGTGCCGATGCGCCACGCACGTTCGCCCGACTGGTGCAGCAGCGCGAGCGTCCGCTCCGCGTCCTGCGGCGCCACGGCGAGGGTCATGCCGATGCCGCAGTTGAAGGTGCGGTGCATCTCGCGCGGCTCGACGTTGCCCGTGCGCTGCAGCCAGTCGAAGATCGCCGGCTGCGGCCATGCGGCGGCGTCGATGACGGCCTGGACGTCGTCCGGCAGGACGCGCGGGATATTCTCGAGCAGGCCGCCGCCGGTGATGTGCGCAATGCTGCGCACGTCAACCTGCTGCAGCAGGGCGAGGACGGGCTTGACGTAGATGCGCGTCGGCGCGAGCAGGGCGTCGCCGAGGGTGCCGGCGCCGAACGGCTGGCTGAGGGCGGTGCCGCTGCGCTCGAGGATCTTGCGGATGAGCGAATAGCCGTTGGAGTGCGGGCCGGAGGAGGCGATGCCGATCAGCGCGTCGCCCGCGCATGCGCGCGAGCCGTCGATGATGCGGTCCTTTTCCACCACGCCGACGCAGAAGCCGGCGATGTCGTAATCCTTGTGCGCGTACATGCCCGGCATCTCGGCGGTCTCGCCGCCGATCAGCGCCGCGCCCGCCTGCTCGCAGCCGGCGCCGATGCCCTTGATCACGGCGGTGGCGACATCCACGTCGAGCCTGCCGGAGGCGTAGTAGTCGAGGAAGAACAGCGGCTCGGCGCCCTGCACTACGACGTCGTTGGCGCACATCGCGACGAGGTCGATGCCGACGGTGTCGTGGCGGCCGAGCTCGATGGCGAGCTTGAGCTTGGTGCCGACGCCGTCGGTGCCCGCCACCAGCACGGGCTGGCGGTAGCGCTTGGGCAGCTCGATCAGGGCGCCGAAGCCGCCGAGTCCGGCGAGCACCTCGGGACGGGTGGTGCGCCGCGCGATCGGCTTGATGTTTTCCACCAGCCGGTTGCCGGCGTCGATGTCGACGCCGGCGTCGCGGTAACTGAGCGGTGATGCGGCTTTCTCGTCGTTGTTCACGGGATTGTGCTCTGGCGCTGGATGATCGGTCGTCGCGGTCCGGTGCGCCGGGCCTGCGACGCGGATTTTTCCGGCGCAATTGTAGCGCATAATCACAGCCCCTCCTAGCAAGGGTGAAACGCGCGGGCGTTTCGCTTAGACTGGTGTGCGAGTAAAAGCGTACCCCGTTCAACCGGATCCGAGGATGTGAAGTGCATGTGGTTCGATGGTGAATCGTCCGCGCGCCGCCTGCGCCTGTGTCTGCTGTTGTGCGCGCTGGCCTGCGCCGCCGGCGCGCGCGCCGGCGAGGTCGAAGGACTCTACGAGACGCAGGTGCCGGTCACCGGCCAGCGTGAGGCGGAACGGGTGGACGCGTTGCGGACCGCCTTCCGCCAGGTGCTGGTCAAGGTCACCGGCGACCGCGGCGCGGCGTCGCACCAGGCCGTGCAGGCGCTGGCCCGGTCCCCGCTCGGCTACGTCCAGCAGTACCTGTACCGTCCGCTGCCGCCGGACTACACGCCCGCCGCGGCGGCCGACCCCGCCCCCACGCAGATGCTGTGGGTGCGTTTCGATGCGCAGGCGGTCGACCTGTTGCTGCAGCAGGCGAACGAGCCCGTGTGGGGGCGCATGCGCCCGTCCACCCTGGTGTGGCTCGCCGTCGAGGACCAGGGGAGGCGCGCGCTGGCCGGAAACGACTCCCGGCCCGAACTGCGCAGCGAGCTGGAGGGCCAGGCGGAGGCGCGCGGCGTGCCGCTGCTGTTCCCGCTGCTCGATGTCGAGGACCAGCGTCGCGTGAACTTCGCGGACGTGTGGGGCGGCTTCGATCAGGAGGTGCGCGCGGCGTCCGCGCGTTACCAGTCCGGCGCCGTGCTGGTCGGACGCGTGCATCGCGCGCGGTCGGGCGACTGGGCCGGTCGCTGGTCGCTCTATCTGGACGCCGGTGTCGAACACTGGGAATCGGTCGCAGGGCCGCGGGCCGAGGTCCTGGCGGACGGTGTCGACGGGGCCGCCGACCGGCTGGCCGCACGCTACGCCCGCACCCTCGGCACCGATGCAACCGAGCCGGTGGACCTGCTCGTGACGGGGGTGGAGAAGCTGGAGGACTACCGCCGCGCGCAGCAGTACCTGCGCTCGCTCGACGCCGTCCACGAACTCGGGGTGACGCAGGTGGACGCCGCCGGCGTGCATTTTCACCTCGTGCTGCGGGGTGACCGCGCCGCGCTGCTCCAGGCCATCGGATTCGGCCGCGTGCTCGTGCCCGCCGCCGGCCGCCGGCGGCGGGGGATGAACTGGCCTATCGGTTGGTGCCGTGACGCGTGCGGACATCCCCAACATCATCAGCGTGCTGCGCATCGGGCTGGTGCTGCCGGTGGTCGCGGCGCTGGTGCACCAGGAATTCATGCTCGCGCTGCTGCTCTACACCGTCGCCGGGGTGTCGGACGGCATCGACGGCTACATCGCCAAGCGCTTCAACTGCACCAGCCGGCTGGGATCGATCCTCGACCCGCTGGCGGACAAGCTGCTGCTGGTATCCACCTACCTGGCGCTGGCGTGGCTGGAACTGCTGCCGCTCTGGCTGGTGGCCGCCGTTGTCGGCCGCGACATCCTGATCCTGGCCGGCGCGGCCTCCTACCACCTGATGATCGGAGAATACGAGATGGCGCCCACCCTGATCAGCAAGATCAACACCTTCGCGCAGATCTCGCTCGGGCTGACGGCCGTGTTCTCCGCCGGCGTCTACCTGCTCCCGCCCGCGCTGATCGACGGCATGATCTGGCTGGTGCTCGCCACCACGCTGTTCAGCGGCATCGACTACGTGTGGACCTGGGGCGTGCGCGCCTGCCGGGCGCGCTCCGGTGCCCGCTGAGGCGCGCGGCATGGCCGGTCAGATGAAGGATCTGCAGGTGGCGGGATGGGCGGCGGCCGGCGTGGTGGGCGCGCTGCTGGTCTATCTGCTGGCGCCGATCCTGACCCCGTTCCTGCTGGCCGCGCTGCTGGCCTATCTCGGCAACCCGCTGGTCGGGCGGTTGACGGCGCGGCGCCTGCCGCGGCTCGCCGCGGTGCTGCTGGTCTTCCTGCTCATCTTCGGCGCGCTGCTGCTGGCGCCGGTGGTGTTGTTCCCGCTGCTGGAACGCCAGGTCGCCGTGTTCATCCAGCGCTGGCCCGATTACCTCGGATACCCTCCAGACGCGCGTCGTCCCCTGGCTGCGCGATTCCCTCGGCATCGCCGCGCAGCCGTTCGACCTGTCGCAGCTGAAGCAGGCGCTGCTCGACCAGTGGCAGCAGGCCGGCGGCATCGCCGCGCGGGCGGTGGTGGCGGTGACGCAGTCCGGCCTGGCGATCGTGCAGTGGCTGCTCAACCTGATGCTGATCCCGGTGGTGACGTTTTACCTGCTGCGCGACTGGGATGGCCTGATGCTGAGGCTGCAGGGCCTGCTGCCGCGGCGGATCGAGCCCGTGGCGACGCTGCTCGCGCGCGAGTGCGACGAGGTGCTGGCGACGTTTCTGCGCGGCCAGCTCTGGGTGATGCTCGCGCTGGGGCTGATCTATTCCGCCGGCCTGTGGCTGGTGGGACTCGACCTCGCCTTCCTGATCGGCATGGGCGCCGGGCTGGTCAGCTTCGTCCCCTACCTCGGGCCGATCGTCGGCCTGCTCGCCGGAGGCATCGCGGCGGCGGCGCAGTTTCACGACCTGTTCCATCCGCTGCTCGTGATCGGCGTGTTCGTTGCCGGCCAGATGCTCGAGGGCATGGTGCTGACTCCCTGGCTGGTGGGCGACCGCGTCGGCCTGCACCCGGTGGCGGTGATCTTCGCCGTCATGGCGGGCGGCCAGCTGTTCGGGTTCGTCGGCGTGCTGATCGCCCTGCCGGCGGCCGCGGTGATCGCGGTGCTGCTGCGGCATCTCCACCGGCGCTACCTGCGCAGCGAGGCATACGGAGAGGCCGATGAGACACGTGAGACGCGCGGCGAAGGCTGAGCCGGCGCCGACGTGAGCGCGCAACTGCCGCTGCAGATCCGCTTCCGCGACGGTTCCACCTTCGCGGATTTCGTGCCGGGCCGCAACGCGGAGGCGGCGCACTGCCTGCAGGGCGGCATCGCCGCCGGGCAGTGCGTCTACCTGTGGGGCGGCGCGGGCACGGGCAAGACGCACCTGCTGCAGGCCGTGTGCCGTGACGCCGCGGGGCGCGGCGAGTCCTCGGTCTATCTCCCGCTGCGCCAGCGCGCCGAACTGGCGCCCGCGCTGCTCGAGGGCCTGGAGGCGCTGTCCCTGGTGTGCGTCGATGACATCGACGCGATCGCGGGCGACGCCGCCTGGGAGGCCGCGCTGTTCCACCTGTTCAACCGCGTGCGCGCGGGCGGCGGACGCATCGCCATCACCGGCGCCGCTTCGCCCCGCGCGCTCGGGCTCGGCCTGCCGGACCTCGCGACGCGGCTGGCGTGGGGCCTGGTGTTCCAGCTGCACCCGCTGCTCGATGAAGAGAAGGCCCGGGCCCTGCAGGCGCGCGCCCGCGCGCGCGGCATGGACATGCCGGAGGCCGTTGTGCGCTATCTGCTGCAGCGCCACGCGCGCGACATGGCCGCCCTGTTCGCACTGCTGGAGCGCCTCGACCGCGCCTCGCTCGCGGCGCAGCGCCGCCTCACCGTGCCCTTCGTGCGCGAGGTTACGGGCGACGAGTGAGGCGGCGCGCTGATCGGATCATTCCAGCAGCGGGCGCAGGTGCTTCCACACGTTATCGAGGATGATGGCCTGCGCCTCCCGGTTGGGATGGATGTCGTCGGCCTGGAAATGCGCCGGCCCGTCGTCGAGTCCCTCGAGCAGGAAGGGTATCAGCGCGATGCGGTGCTCGCGCGCGAGCGTGGCGTACACCTGTTCGAAGCCCTGTGTGTAGGCGCGCCCGTAATTCGGCGGCAGCCGCATGCCGGCGAGCAGCACCCGCGCGCCCCGCGCGCGGCTTGCATCGATGATGGCGGCGAGGTTGCGCCGCATCCGTTCCAGCGGCATGCCGCGCAGGCCGTCGTTGCCGCCGAGCTCGACCACGACGATGGACGGCCCGTGCCGCTCGAGTTCCGCCGGCAGGCGCGCCAGCGCGCCGCCGGTGGTCTCGCCGCTGATGCTGGCGTTGACCACTTGCTCCGGGCGGCCCGCCAGTTCGAGGCGCCGCTCCAGCAGGCTGACCCAGCCGTCGTTTTGATCGAGGCCGTAGGAGGCGCTTAAACTGTCGCCCAGGATCAGGATCGTCGGCGCCGCGCCCGCCGTGAGCGGCGCCAGCAGCAGGAGTATCAACAGGAGTCGTGGCAGCATGTCGGATCAGTCGCAGTGTCCCGTGGTCGAGGTGCGCGGTGTGGGCAAACGTGTGGTCAGTCCCGAGGGCGAACTCGAACTGTTGCGCGACGTCCAGTTTAGCATCCTGGCCGGCGAGGCGGTCGCCGTGCTCGGTGCCTCGGGGTCCGGCAAGACGACCCTGCTCGGCATCCTCGCCGGACTCGACACCCCGAGCGCCGGCACCGTGCTCATCGAGGGCGCGGACCTGTTCGCCCTCGACGAGGACGGCCGCGCGCGCGTGCGGCGCGAGGCGATCGGCTTCGTGTTCCAGTCCTTCCACCTGCTGCCGACGCTGACCGCGGTGGAGAACGTGATGCTGCCGCTGGAGCTGGCCGGCCGCAGCGACGCCCGCGCGCAGGCGGAGCAGCTGCTTGCGCGCGTCGGCCTCGAACGCCGCATCCGGCACTACCCGCGCCAGCTCTCCGGCGGCGAGCAGCAGCGCGTCGCGATCGCGCGCGCCTTCGCGACGGGGCCGCGCCTGCTGTTCGCGGACGAGCCCACCGGCAACCTCGATCTCGCCACCGGGCGGCGCGTGATCGACCTGCTGTTCGAGATCAACCGCGAGCAGGGCACCACGCTGGTGCTGGTCACCCACGACGAGGCGGTCGCCGCGCGCTGCACCCGGCGCCTGCTGCTGGACGGCGGCCGCCTGCGGGAATCCGCCGCATGAGCGCGCGCGTCCCCGCGCTGGCACTGCGCATGCTGCTGCGCGACTGGCGCGCGGGCGAGCTGCGCGTGCTGGCGGCGGCCCTGGTGGTGGCGGTCGCCGCCGTCACCGCGGTGGGCTTCTTCTCCGACCGCATCCGGCTGGCGCTGGAGCTGCAGGCGACCGAGCTGCTGGGGGCGGACCTGGTGATCAGCTCCGACCATCCCGTTGACGCGGCCCTGCTCGGGCAAGGCGGGGCATCACTGCGCCGTGCCGCAGCGGTCGAATTCCCCAGCATGGTGATCGCCGGGGAGCAGTCGCAGCTCGCCTCGCTCCGGGCGGTCAGTCCGGACTACCCGCTGCGCGGAAACCTGCGCATCAGCCGCGAGCTGTTCGCGCCCGACGCCGCGGCGGAGGGCATCCCGCCGGCGGGAAGCGCCTGGCTGGAGTCGCGCCTCGCGAGCCAGCTCGGGGTCGCGGTCGGCGACGCGGTCGAGGTGGGTGATGCGCGCCTCGCGGTGGCCGCCATCCTCACCGCCGAGCCGGCGGGCGGCGGCATCGGCATGTTCAATCTCGCGCCGCGCCTGCTGTTCAACGCGGCGGACCTCGCGGCCACCGGGCTGGTGCAGCCGGCGAGCCGCGTGCGCTACCGCTACCTGTTCGCGGGCGAGCCGGGCGCGGTGCGCGCGTTCCGCGCCGGGGTCGCCCCCGCGCTCGGCCGCGGCGAGCGCCTCGAATCGGTGGAGGACGCCCGCCCCGAGGTCCGCGGCGCGCTCGACCGCGCCGGCCGCTTCCTCGGCCTCGCCACGCTGGTGAGCGTCCTGCTGTCCGGCGTCGCCGTGGCCCTGTCGGCGCGCCGCTTCATCGCCCGCCACCTCGATTACTGCGCCGTGATGCGCTGCCTCGGCGCCAGCCAGCGGCTCATCCTCGGCGTCTACGGCCTGCAGCTCGGCCTGCTCGGCCTCGCGGCGGCGCTGCTGGGATGCGCGCTCGGCTATCTCGCCCAGTTCGGCCTCGAGGTCCTGCTCGGCGGCCTGATCGGGATCGACCTGCCGCCGCCGTCGGCGCGGCCGGCACTGTTCGGCGCGGGCGTTGCGCTGGTGACACTGCTGGGTTTCGCGCTGCCGCCGCTGCTGCACCTGAGGAACGTGCCCGCGCTGCGCGTGATCCGGCGCGAGCTGGGCGGTCCGGGGGGCGGTATGCGCCTGCTGAGCTATGTCGCCGCGGCGGCGGCGATGGCCGCGCTGGTGTGGTGGCAGGCGGAGGACCGCATCCTCGGGCTGTATGTCCTGCTCGGCGCGGTCGCGGCGCTGGCGCTGCTGGCGGCCGCCGCCGCCGCGCTGATCGCGCTGCTGCGCCAGCTGCGCCACCGCGTCGGCTCGACCTGGCGCTTCGGCCTGCTCAGCCTGACGCAGCGCGCCGGGACCGGCGTGGTGCAGGTGATGGCCTTCGGCCTCGGCATCATGGTGCTGTTGCTGCTGGCGGTGGTGCGCGGCGACCTGCTGCGCGAATGGGAGCGCGAGCTGCCGGCGCAGGCGCCCAACCGGTTCCTGATCAACATCCTGCCGGAGCAGGTCGGCGCCGTGCGCGAGTTCTTCGCGCGCTCCGGCCTGCAGGCGCCGGAGCTGTTCCCGATGGTGCGCGGGCGCCTGACGGAGGTCGGCGGGCGCGCGGTGTCCGCCGACCTCTACGCGGACGACCGCGCGCGCCGCCTGGTGGAGCGCGAGTTCAACCTGTCCTGGGCGGAGCGCATGCAGGATGACAACCGCATCGTCGCCGGCGCCTGGTGGGGCGCGGCAGAGACCGGCGCGGCCCTGATGTCCGTCGAGGCCGGACTCGCCAGGACTCTCGGCATCGGGCTCGGCGACACCCTGGCGTTCCGCATCGCGGGCACCGAACTGCGCGCACGCGTGGCGAACCTGCGCGAGGTCGAGTGGGACAATTTCCGCGTGAACTTCTTCGTGCTGACGCCGCCCGGCGTGCTGGAGCCGTTTCCCGCCACCTGGATTACCAGCCTGTACGTGCCCGCCGACCGCTACGCGGTGTTGAACGAGCTGGTGCGCGCCTTCCCGAACATCACCGTCATCGACGTCTCGGCCATCATGGACCAGGTGCGCGGGATCATGGACCGGGTCGCGCTCGCGGTGCAGTACGTATTCCTGTTCACGCTTGTCGCCGGGCTGCTGGTGATGGTCGCGGCGATCCATGCCAGCCTCGACGAGCGCGTGCGCGAGAGCGTGCTGCTGCGCACGCTGGGCGCCGGCCGGCGCCAGCTGCTGTTCGGGCTGGCGACCGAGTTCGTCAGCCTGGGCGTGCTGTCGGGCCTGCTCGGCGCGTTCGCCGCCGGCATGATCGCGCAGGTGCTGGCGGAGCAGGTGTTTCAGCTGAACTACGGCTGGGATCCCGCCCTGTGGCTGATCGGTGCGCTGGGCGGCGGCCTCGGCGTCGGACTGGCGGGCGTGCTCGCCACCCGTTTCGTGCTGAGCACGCCGCCGATCCAGGCGCTGCGGGGATTGTAAATATCAGGACTGAGGACTCAGGACTGAGTGCTGAGTAAAACATCGAATCGTCGCCCGGATGAAGCGCAGCGGAATCCGGGCTAGGATCTCTAACGACGTGCCCACCCTGCGAGACTGCGGTGTTTTGATCTTCACTCCGTACTCAGTCCTGAGTCCTCAGTCCTGTGTTTTGGGGTACACTACGCGCCACGGGCGCCTGAGTGATAGGGGGAGTGTCGATGTCGCGTTGGATAGGGCTGTTGATCGCGTGCCTGGCGGTTGCGCCGGCCTGGGCCGAGGAGGCCGCCAGTGAGACAGCGCCTGCCGTTCCCGCCGCAGAATCCCCCGACCCCGTGCCCGGACCCGCCGTCGCCGCGGGCCGCATGGTGACCCTGTCCACCGCCTACCACACCCGCTTCGACGCCTATCTCGCCGGGGCGGAGGACGCGCCGGTCGGCGTGCTGCTGGTGCCGGACCGCTGGGGCCTCGGCGCCGAGGTCAAGGACTGGGCCGACCGCGTCGCGGCCCTGGGGTACCGCGTGCTCGCCGTCGACCTGTACGACGGCAGGCACGTGGCCGATGCAGGCGCGGCCGCCGAGGTGTGGCGCTCCATCGACCCGGTCTGGATCGAGGCCGATCTCGACGCGGCGATGGCCTATCTGAGCCGGGGGCAGGGCCGCATCGTGCTGATGGGCTGGGGCAAGGGGGTAGGCGCCGCCGTGCCCCTGCTGGAGCGCCATCCCGGCGTGATCCGTGCGATGGTGACCTATTACGACAGCGAGACCCTGATGGCGGGCGACCGCGCCGGCAAGCAGCCCTTCCCCGTGCTGGACGTGCTCACCCCGCGCACCCTCGCCGGACCGCCGGCGGAGACGCTGCCGGCGCAGGCGACCGCCGACGCCTGGACCGCCACCGAACAGTTCCTGACACGCCTGTTTCAATAACCCGGCGTCAGCCGAAGGTGCCCCCGTTCCAGCCCCACAGGTGGGCCGGGGCGTCGGCGAACTCGATGTAAATTCGGTCCGCCGGGATGCCGAGCCCTTCCCCGACCGCGCGGCACAGCCTGCGGGACAGCGCCCCGGTCTGCGCCGGCAGCCCGATGCTCTTCAGTTCCAGGTAGGCGAGCGGGGCGTCACTGCCGGCGAACAGCATCGGCGTTCCGGCGTCGAGCGCCACCATGACGTAGCGTTCGCCCTTGCCGAGCGCGGCGGCCACCTCCTTCGAAAGCACGGCAAGCAGGCCGGGCAGTGCGGACGGATCCGGTTCGACATTGGTCTGTATCCTGAGACAGGGCATGGCGGCTCCTCGGTTGCGGATGGCGAGTCGATGGCGGAAGTCTAGCGCGGGCGGACGGCCGCGGAATACCCCGGGACCGTTCCGGGATAGCGCCTGAATACCTACGCGTATCAATGCGCTACCCTATCTTTCAGCAGGCGATCTTATTACAATGGATAATTTTCGAGGAAGGCTGCGTTGCGGCCGGAAACAGCGGTTTATAGCGAAGGTAGATCAGCGTGGAACTGACAGGTGCTGAAATCGTGGTGCGTTGCCTGCAGGAAGAGGGCGTCGAATATCTGTTCGGCTACCCCGGCGGGGCGGTGCTGCACCTCTACGACGAGTTGTTCAAACAGGACAAGATCAAGCACATCCTGGTCCGTCACGAGCAGGGTGCGGTGCATGCCGCCGACGGTTATTCGCGCTCAACCCGGAAGACCGGCGTGGCGCTGGTCACCTCGGGTCCCGGCGTCACCAACGCCGTGACCGGCATCGCCACCGCCTACATGGACTCCATCCCCATGGTGGTGATCAGCGGCCAGGTGCCGACCTACGCCATCGGGGAAGACGCCTTCCAGGAATGCGACACCGTGGGCATCACCCGTCCCTGCGTGAAGCACAACTTCCTGGTCAAGGACGTGAAGGACATCGCCGTCACCATCAAGAAGGCCTTCTACCTCGCCGCCAGCGGGCGGCCGGGGCCGGTGGTGGTGGACATTCCCAAGGACATCACCTCGCCGTCGCACAAGGCGGTTTTCGAGTACCCGAAGTCGGTATCCATTCGCTCCTACAATCCGGTGGTCAAGGGCCACGCCGGCCAGATCAGGAAGGCGCTGCAGACCCTGCTCGGGGCCAGGCGCCCGATGGTCTATGCCGGCGGCGGTGTGGTGCTGGGCAATGCCTCGGAGCAGCTCACCGCGCTGGTGCGCGCCCTGGGTTATCCCTGCACCAATACCCTGATGGGATTGGGCGGCTATCCGGCCACCGACCCGCAGTTCGTCGGCATGCTGGGCATGCACGGCACCTACGAAGCCAACATGGCGATGCAGCACTGCGACGTCCTGCTGGCGGTGGGCGCCCGCTTCGATGACCGCGTGATCGGCAACCCCAAGCACTTTTTCCAGCAGCCGCGCACCATCATCCACATTGATATCGATCCATCGTCCATCGCCAAGCGCGTGAAGGTGGACATCCCGATCGTGGGCGATGTGCGCCAGGTGCTGGCCGATCTCGGCGAGCAGCTGCGTGCGGGACGCGATGCGCCCGATGCGGCGGTGCTCAAGTCCTGGTGGACGCAGATCGGCGAATGGCGTGCGCGCGATTGCCTCAAATACGACCGTACGAGCCAGAGCATCAAGCCGCAGGCCGTGATCGAGGCGCTGTGGAAGGTGACGGGCGGCGATGCCTTCGTGACCTCGGATGTGGGACAGCACCAGATGTGGGCCGCCCAGTACTACAAGTTCGACAAGCCGCGGCGCTGGATCAACTCCGGCGGCCTGGGCACCATGGGCTTCGGCCTGCCGGCGGCCATGGGTGTGCAGTTGGCCAACCCCGGCGCCGACGTGGCGTGCGTGACGGGCGAGGGCAGCATCCAGATGTGCATCCAGGAACTCTCGACCTGCCGCCAGTACCGCCTGCCGATCAAGATCGTGAATCTCAACAACCGCTACCTCGGCATGGTGCGGCAGTGGCAGCAAATCGACTATTCGAGCCGCTACTCGGAATCGTATATGGACGCGCTGCCGGACTTCATGCTGCTGGCCGAGGCCTATGGCCACGTCGGCATGCGCATCGACAAGCCGGCCGATGTCGAGGGCGCGTTGCGCGAGGCATTCAAACTCAAGGACCGGCTGGTATTCCTCGATTTCATCACCGACCAGACCGAGAATGTGTGGCCGATGGTGAAGGCCGGCAAGGGGCTGTCCGAGATGCTGCTCGGCTCGGAGGATCTGTGAGGCGCGTCATCTCCATCCTGCTCGAGAACGAGGCGGGTGCGCTGTCGCGCGTGGCCGGGCTGTTCTCGGCGCGCGGCTACAACATCGAGTCGCTCACCGTGGCGCCGACCGAGGACCCCTCGATGTCGCGCATGACCATCGTGACCGGCGGCTCGGCCGAGGTCATCGAGCAGATCACCAAGCAGCTCAACAAGCTGATCGACGTCATCAAGCTGCTCGACCTGACCGACGGCGCGTACATCGAACGCGAGCTGCTGCTGCTGAAGGTGCGCGCGACCGACCACGACCGCGACGAGGTGCAACGCCTGACCGAAAGTTACGGCGGCCGCGTCATCGACGTCACCGACAAGACCTACACCATCGAGCTGACCAGCACCAGCCACAAGCTGGATGCCTTCATCGCCGCGATGGACGGCGTGCCGATCGTCGAGACCGTCCGTTCGGGCGTAACCGGTATCGCATGCGGGGAGAAAAACCTGAGTTTATAGGTGTCGCGCAGAACCTCTTTGCCGTCGTTCCCGCGCAGGCGGGAATCCATGCCGTCGAACCCTGGATGCCCGCTTTCGCGGGCATGACGAGCAAAACGGAATCTTCCCTGATCGGCACCCGCTTGCCGGGGCTGCGCCCGGTGTAACCATCGACCTGAATGACATTTGCCAACGAGAAAGCAGGGAAACCATCCATGAAAATCTACTACGACAAAGACGCCGACCTTTCCATCATCCGCAAGCTGAAGGTCGCCATCATCGGCTACGGTTCGCAGGGCCATGCCCACGCCAACAACCTGAAGGATTCCGGCGTGTCCGTCGTCGTCGGCCTGCGTCCCGACTCGGGTTCGGCAGCGAAGGCGAAGAAGGCCGGGCTGGAGGTCAAGACGATAAAGGACGCGGTCGCCTGGGCCGACGTGGTGATGATCCTGGCGCCGGATGAGCATCAGGCGCGCCTGTACCGCGAGGACATCGTTCCGAACATCAGGAAGGGCGCGGCGCTCGCCTTCGCGCACGGCTTCAACATCCACTTCGGCCAGATCGAGCCGCGCGCGGACCTCGACGTGATCATGATCGCGCCCAAGGGCCCCGGCCACCTGGTGCGCTCCACCTACACCCAGGGCGGCGGCGTGCCGAGCCTGATCGCGATCCACCAGGACGCGAGCGGCCGCGCGAAGGACATCGCGCTGTCCTATGCCAGCGCCAACGGCGGCGGCCGCGCCGGCATCATCGAGACCAACTTCCGCGAGGAGACCGAGACCGACCTGTTCGGCGAGCAGGCCGTGCTGTGCGGCGGCGCCACCGCGCTGGTGCAGGCCGGCTTCGAGACCCTGGTCGAGGCGGGCTACGCCCCCGAGATGGCCTACTTCGAGTGCCTGCACGAGCTCAAGCTGATCGTCGACCTGATGTACGAGGGCGGCATCGCCAACATGCGCTACTCGATCTCCAACACCGCCGAGTACGGCGACCTGACGCGCGGCCCGCGCATCGTCACCGACGAGACGCGCGCCGAGATGCGGCGCATCCTGAAGGAGATCCAGACCGGCGAGTTCGCGCGCGAATTCATCCTGGAGAACATGGGCGGCGCCGCGACGCTGAAGGCCAAGCGCCGCATCGGCCGCGAGCACCAGATCGAGGTGGTCGGCGAGAAGCTGCGCAGCATGATGCCGTGGATCAAGGCCAACAAGATCGTCGACCGCGACAGGAACTGACATCCCGTCCGGCCGCATGCAATACCCGCGGGGTTGCCCTTGGATTGAAGGGCAACCCCGTTTCCTTATAATAGCCCTCACTCCGACCGGATAGCGGCATGCACGACGAGACCAGGGAACCCAGGCGCCACCGCGGAATCTACCTGCTGCCCAACCTGCTCACGACCGCGGCGCTGTTCGCCGGCTTCTACGCCATCGTCGCGGCCTCGCGCGGGCACTTCGACGCCGCCGCGGTCGCGATCTTCACCGCCATGATCCTCGACGGCATGGACGGGCGCATCGCGCGCATCACGCACACCCAGAGCGAATTCGGCGCCCAGTACGACAGCCTGTCCGACATGATCGCCTTCGGCCTCGCCCCGGCGCTGGTGATGTACGAGTGGTCGCTGGCGAGCCTCGGCAAGCTTGGCTGGCTGGCCGCCTTCGTCTACACCGCCTGCGCGGCGCTGCGCCTCGCGCGCTTCAACACCCAGCTCGGGATCGTCGACAAGGCCTACTTCCAGGGCCTCGCCTCCCCGTCCGCCGCGGCGCTGATCGCCGGCCTGGTGTGGGTCGGGGCGGACTACGGCATGCCGGGCGAGGACATCGTCCTGTTCACCTTCCCGCTCACCGTGCTGACCGGCCTCCTGATGGTCAGCAACATCCGCTACAAGAGCTTCAAGGACCTCGACCTGCGCGGCAGGATCCCCTTCGTCGCCGTGCTGGTGATCGTGCTCGTCTTCGTCTTCATCTCGATCGATCCGCCGCTGGTGCTGTTCAGCATGGCCCTGATCTACACCGTGTCCGGCCCGGTCATGACCCTGTTCCAGCGCCGCCGGCGCCTGCGCGAGCGCCATCTGCCCCCGCCGCCCGAGCCGGAGGCGGGCGAGGCAGGCGCCGACGAGGACCGTCATTCCAGCCGCTAAAGCGCCGCCCGCCGCGGCCGATGCCTGTTACAGGGCGCGGCGTCCGGTGCCGCGCTTGGCATCCGTTCAAACTTGGTCTATAGTCGCCACATGGGTATAGCAAGCACAACCGGTTCCATCCTTTCGCGCGCGGCCGTCTCCGGCCGTTCCGGCGTTGTGTTTGCCCGTGCCTCCCTGTTGTCCCTGCGACTGCTGCTGCCGTAAGGCAGCCACCGACCCGTTTCCCCCATTACGCAGTTCCCACGCCCCGACCGAGGCGCAGCGCCGATTTGTGCGCGCCTGACGGTGGGGTAAACTGAGCGCTACCCAGGAGCAGACCCATGAGCGGCAAAGACAGACTCATCATATTCGATACCACCATGCGCGACGGCGAGCAGAGCCCCGGCGCGGCCATGACGAAGGAAGAAAAGGTGCGCATCGCCAAGGCGCTGGAGCGCATGCGCGTCGACGTCATCGAGGCCGGCTTCCCGATCGCGAGCCCGGGCGACTTCGAGGCCGTGCAGGCGGTCGCCGAGGCGGTGAAGGACAGTACCGTGTGCGGCCTCGCGCGCGCGCTGGACAAGGACATCGACCGCGCCGGCGAGGCGCTGAAGAATGCGGCCTCCGGCCGCATCCACACCTTCATCGCCACCTCGCCCATCCACATGCAGCAGAAGCTGCGCATGACGCCGGAGCAGGTGCTGGCGCAGGCGGTGCACGCGGTGAAGCGCGCGCGCCAGTACACCGACGACGTCGAGTTCTCCGCCGAGGACGCGGTGCGCTCCGAGTTCGACTTCCTGTGCCGCGTGTTCGAGGCGGCGATCAAGGCCGGCGCGCGCACCATCAACGTGCCGGACACGGTCGGCTACAGCATCCCCGGCCTGTGGGGCGAGCGCATCAGGCAGCTCATCGAGCGCGTGCCCGGCGCGGACACGGTGGTATGGTCCACCCACTGCCACAACGACCTCGGCATGGCGGTTGCGAATTCGCTCGCCGCGGTGCTGGCCGGGGCGCGCCAGGTCGAGTGCACCATCAACGGTCTCGGCGAGCGCGCGGGCAACGCCAGCCTGGAGGAGGTCGTCATGGCGGTGAAGGTCCGCCGCGACGTCTTCCCCTGCGACAGCAACATCGATACCACCCAGATCGTGCCGACTTCCAAGCTGGTCAGCCAGATCACCGGCTACCCGGTGCAGCCGAACAAGGCGGTGGTCGGCGCCAACGCCTTCGCGCACGAGTCCGGCATCCACCAGGACGGCGTGCTGAAGAGCCGCGAGACCTACGAGATCATGCGCGCGCAGGACGTCGGCTGGACCACCAACAAGCTCACGCTCGGCAAGCTCTCCGGCCGCAACGCCTTCCGCGCGCGCCTGCAGGATCTCGGCATCCAGCTCGACGGCGAGGAGGCGCTCAACGCCGCCTTCGCCCGCTTCAAGGAGCTCGCCGACAAGAAGTCGGAGATCTTCGACGAGGACATCCAGGCGCTGGTCAGTGAGACCTACCAGCAGGAGGGCGACGAGCGCATCAAGCTGGTCTACCTGCGCGTGTGCTCGGAGACCGGCACCGCGCCCGAGGCGCAGCTCACGCTGACGGTGGACGGCAGCGAGTGCCGCGCGCATGCCACCGGCGGCGGCCCGGTCGACGCCGCGTTCAAGGCGATCGAGTCGGTGGTGAAGAGCGGCACGACGCTGCAGCTCTATTCGGTCAACAACATCACCAGCGGCACCGACTCGCAGGGCGAGGTGACGGTACGGCTGGAGCGGGGCGGGCGCATCGTCAACGGGCAGGGCGCGGACACCGACATCGTCGTCGCCTCCGCCAAGGCCTACATCAACGGCGTGAACAAGATCCTCGAGCCGCTGCAGCGCCAGCACCCGCAGCAGGTGCAGCTGTAACGCGGCGCCGATGAGCGTGCAGGGATGAGCGACGCGCTGCGGCGGCGGCAATACCTGGAGGCCATGGGCATCCAGGCCTGGGTCGAGCGCGGGTCGCCGTCGCCGACCGCGGCCGTCGCCGAACCGGCATCCTCGTATCCGGACCGCGGGACGGATGAGGCGGGCGGCGACATCGCGCGCCTCGACTGGGACGCGCTGCAGCAGCGCGTCGCGGGCTGCGCGCTGTGCGGCCTGGAAAAGACACGCACGCAGACCGTGTTTGGCGTCGGCAGCCGCGAGGCACAGTGGATGGTCGTCGGCGAGGCACCCGGCGCGGACGAGGACAAGCAGGGCGAGCCCTTCGTCGGCCGCGCCGGCCAGTTGCTGAACGAGATGCTGTGGGCGCTCGGCCTCGAGCGCGGCGCGGTCTACATCGCCAACGTGCTGAAGTGCCGCCCGCCCGGCAACCGCGACCCGAATCCCGACGAGGTCGCCTGCTGCGAGCCCTACCTGAAGCGGCAGGTGGCGCTGATCCAGCCGAAGCTCATCCTCGCCGTCGGCCGCATCGCCGCGCAGAACCTGCTCAAGACCGACACCCGCATCGGCGCGCTGCGTGGCCGCGTGCATCGCTACGCCGACACCGGCATCCCGCTGGTGGTGACCTATCATCCCGCCTATCTGCTGCGCTCGCCGCTGGAAAAACGCAAGGCCTGGGACGACCTGCAGCTCGCCGCCCGCACCCTGGCCGGGGACGCGGGCTGAGGGAAACCGCATGGCCTCGGCGCGCATCGACGAACCCCCGTCACCCGCGCCGGCCCGCCGCTTCCGCGCCATGCGCCTGGCCGACCTGCCGGTGGTGATGGACATCGAGCAGCGCGCCTATGAATTCTGCTGGACCGAAGGCATCTTCCGCGACTGCCTCACTGTCGGCTACCGCTGCCATGTGATCCTGCTCGACGGCATGATCGCCGGCTACGGCGTCATGGCCGCCGCCGCCGGCGAGTCTCACATCCTCAACCTCTGCATCGACCCCCACCTGCGCCGCCGCGGCCTCGGTCGCGCGCTGCTCGCCTATCTACTGGAAGACGCCGGCGCCGCAGGCGCGAAGACCATGCTGCTCGAGGTGCGCGAGTCGAACGCGGCGGGGATCGCGTTGTATGAGCAGATGGGGTTCAAGCGCATCGGGATGCGGAGGGGTTATTATCCGGCGAGGAATGGGAGGGAGGATGCGATTATGTTGGAGCGGGAGATTTAGTGCTGAATTTTAATTGGAGAGAGCTAAATGGCGGACCTGGAAAATGGATATTATCGGTTTGCAAGGTGGCAGGGCATCACCCGTGAGCAACTTGGGGCCACTTCAAATTTAGTGCTTGGGCTAGCTACTGGTTTGCTCGCATTTACAACGTTGCTTCTGCTTGATGAGAAGTTGGTAACAACTTTCGCATTAGATTCTGGCATTACAGCATGTTTTTTTCTTGTAATGTCAGTTGTATTAGCTCTGTGGTGTGCAATAAATCGTCTTACGGATTTTCGGGTTACTACCAAAATTGCAAACCCGAAAAATAGTAATGACCCTCGTCTTGAGGAATGGCGAGAAGAATCTAGATGTCTTGGAGAGATGACTTGGGGCATTTTTCGCGGCCAACTCTGGAGTTTTGCACTTGGTTCTGTTGCAGTGGGTATTGGTATTTTTATTCAGATTTTCTCAAGATATTGTGCTCATATCCTCTAGCTCTGTATTCGATGTAGATACTGTGATGCTGCGGCAGTCTCTAGCTTTTGCCTTAGCTCCAGGCCGACCGGCATGATTTTGGGACTTGGGTGATTATATGTTGATTCTAAGAATAGTATTTTTCTCTGCACTAATGGTTCTTTCGGGATGTGCCACAGTAGGACTACAACCACAATATCATGTCGAAGTTGACTCGCTGGCATCGTCAGAAGCCAAAGAAAAACATACCTATTTACTGCTACCAGGTAATGAAGGCGTTGAATGGGAAGATCTCCAGTTTCAAGAGTTTGCCATGTATCTTATGCGCGCCCTGAATTCTCAAGGTTTCATAGCGACTGATAAGGCCGAAGATGCTGATGTAGCTATAGTGTTGTCTTATGGAATTGGTGATCCGCGGGAGCATCAATATAGCTATGCTCTTCCTGTGTGGGGGAAAACTGGGATTTCTTCATCGCACACTTATGGAACTGCAACGTCTTATGGCAATTCTGTCAATTATTCAGGAACAACAACATACACTCCAACTTATGGTGTGACTGGTTATACAACCCAGATTGGGTCAGTAACAACTTATTACCGGTATGCGCTTATTACAGGGTATGATTTTAAAGCGTTTAAAGATTCAAATAAGCAAATTCAACTTTGGCGCACTACGATAACCAGTACAGGCTCCAGCGGTGATCTTCGGCAAGTATTTCCTATTCTTATTGGTGCAGCAATTCCATATTTGGCATCAAATACAGGTAAGAAAATTCCTGTTCGGCTCTATGAATCCGATGAGGTAGTTCGAGCGATTAAAGGCGAATCGCCTAGTAATGCAAATGATTCAACAAAACCCTAATATCAAGGAGGGGTGTGAAATGTCGGGCTTCATTTTATTCAGTCCAACCTACATATTCCCAGCACGATTAGTGCTATCGGAGACGGTTTTTGGGTTTCAACAGGCGTTCAGCAGTCTGTTTGCTGACTAGATTGGGCAATACCTCGCTGGCCGGCCGGGCGCGCTTGAAATCTGCCGCTGTCCATTCCGGGTTTTCCTTGTCAATCAGCCCGGGGTTAGGTTTGCGTTTCCTCATGTCGGCGTAGTTCTCATTGGCTGGTTACGTATTGAATGAATCAGCGGGGACAGATTGTGAAATCTGTCCCCGTTGCGGTTTTACTTCGTCAGCTTCTTGTACTTCAGCCGGTGCGGTGAATCCGCGTCGGTCCCCAGCCTTTTGTGCCGGTCGGCCTCGTAGTCCGCGTAGTTGCCCTGGAACCATTCGACGTGGCTGTCGCCCTCGAAGGCGAGGATGTGGGTGGCGATGCGGTCGAGGAACCATCTGTCATGCGAGATGACGACGGCGCAGCCGGGGAAGGCGAGTAATGCTTCTTCCAGTGCGCGCAGCGTCTCGACGTCGAGGTCGTTGGTCGGCTCGTCGAGCAGCAGCACGTTGCCGCCGCTCTTCAGGATCTTGGCCAGGTGAACGCGGTTGCGCTCGCCGCCGGACAGGTTGCCGATGTGCTTCTGCTGGTCGGTGCCCTTGAAGTTGAAGCGCGACAGGTAGGAGCGCGACGGCGTCTCGTATTTGCCGACCTGGATGATGTCCTGGCCGCCGGAGATCTCTTCCCATACCGTCTTCTTGTCGTCGAGCGAGTCGCGTGACTGGTCGACGCAGGCGAGGCTGACGGTCGCGCCGTAGACGATCTCACCGGAGTCCGGCGTGTCGGTGCCGGCCAGCATGCGGAACAGCGTGGTCTTGCCGGCGCCGTTGGGTCCGATGACGCCGACGATGCCGCCGGGCGGCAGGCTGAAGCTGAGGTCGTCTATTAATAAGGTGTCGCCGAAGCCCTTGCTCAGGCCCTTGACCTCGATCACCTGGTCGCCGAGGCGCGGGCCGGGCGGGATGAAGATCTCCTGGGTCTCGCTGCGCTTCTGCGATTCCTGCGAGGCCAGTTCCTCGAAGCGGGCGAGGCGCGCCTTGCTCTTGGCGTGGCGGCCCTTGGGGTTGGTGCGCACCCACTCGAGCTCGGCCTTCATGGCGCGCTGCTTGGCGCTCTCCTGCTTCTCTTCCGTCTCCAGCCGCTTTTCCTTCTGCTCCAGCCAGGAGGAATAATTGCCCTCCCACGGGATGCCGTGGCCGCGGTCGAGTTCGAGGATCCAGCCGGCGACGTTGTCGAGGAAGTAGCGGTCGTGGGTGATCGCGACCACGGTGCCGGGGAAGTCGTGCAGGAAGCGCTCCAGCCAGGCGACCGATTCGGCGTCGAGGTGGTTGGTCGGCTCGTCGAGCAGCAGCATGTCCGGCTTGGACAGCAGCAGCGTGCACAGCGCGACGCGGCGGCGCTCGCCGCCCGACAGTTTGCTGACGTCGGCGTCCCACGGCGGCAGACGCAGCGCGTCGGCGGCGATCTCCAGCGTGCGGTCCAGCTCCCAGCCGCCGGCGATCTCGATGGCGTCCTGCAGCTTGGCCTGCTGTTCCAGCAGGGCGTTCATCTCGTCGTCGCCCATCGGCTCGCCGAATTTCATGCTGATCTCGTTGAAGCGGTCGAGCAGGTCCTTCACCGGGCCGACGGCCTGCTCGACGTTGCCGCGCACGTCCTTGCCCGCATCGAGCTGCGGCTCCTGCGGCAGGTAGCCGATGCGGATGCCGGGCTGCGGGCGCGCCTCGCCGAGGTGGTCCTTGTCGACGCCGGCCATGATGCGGAGCAGGCTCGACTTGCCGGAGCCGTTGAGGCCCAGCACACCGATCTTGGCGCCGGGGAAAAATGACAGCGAAATGTCCTTGAGGATTTCACGCTTGGGCGGGACGACCTTGCCCACGCGGTTCATCGTGAAGATGTATTGCGCCATGAATGCTTCCCGGATAATGTTGATGAGGCCGTGGATCGGGCGGAATCTTAGCACACTCCCCGGCGGAGCGTGTCCCCCGCCGGCTGCACGGATGCGGCGGATCGCCGTGTAACAGCAGGTGCAACCGTCAGAGCCCGGTATCCGATGAGATTCGCCATCCTGTCACGCAAGCCCGGCCTCTACTCCACCCGCCGCATGGTCGAGGCGGCGCAGGCGCGCGGGCACGAGGCGCAGGTCATCGATCCGCTGCGCTGCTACATGAACATCGCCACCCACCGGCCGGGCATCTTCTACAAGGGCAAGGCACTGGAACCCTTCGACGTCGTCGTGCCGCGCATCGGGGCGTCGATCACCTTCTACGGTACTGCCGTGCTGCGCCAGTTCGAGATGCTGGGCGTCTACCCGCTCAACGAGTCGGTTGCGATCTCGCGCGCGCGCGACAAGCTGCGCTCGATGCAGCTCTTGTCGCGCAAGGGCATCGGCCTGCCGGTGACGGCCTTCGCCCACTCGCCGGACGACGTCGAGCACGTGATCTCGATGGTGGGCGGCGCGCCGCTGGTGATCAAGCTGCTGGAGGGGACGCAGGGCATCGGCGTGGTGCTGGCGGAGACGCGGCAGGCGGCGGAGAGCGTCATCGAGGCCTTCTTCGGCCTGAAGGCAAACATCCTGGTGCAGGAATACATCCGCGAGGCCGGCGGCGCCGACATCCGCTGCTTCGTCATCGGCGACAAGGTGGTGGCGGCGATGAAGCGGCAGGCGAAGGAGGGCGAGTTCCGCTCCAACCTGCACCGCGGCGGCGAGGCCTCCAGGGTCAAGCTGACGCCGGAGGAGCGTTCCACCGCGTTGCGCGCCGCGCGCGCGATCGGGCTGAACGTGGCCGGCGTCGACATACTGCGGTCCAATCACGGGCCGGTGGTGATGGAGGTGAATTCCACGCCCGGGCTGGAGGGCATCGAAGGGGTGACCGGCCTCGACATCGCCGGCCGGATGGTGGAGTTCGCGGAAAAAAATGCCAAGGCGAACCATACGCGCACGCGCGGCAAGGGCTGAGGCGGCGGCCGCGCCGTTCGAGATCGCGGGCGCAAAGGTCGCGCCCGGCGAACGCCGCACCGTAGACCTCAGCATCGCGCGCTTCTACACCCACAGCGAGCTGACCATGCCGGTGCACGTCGTGCACGGCCGCAGGCCGGGGCCGCGGCTGTTCATCTCCGCCGCGATGCACGGCGACGAGATCAACGGCGTCGAGATCATCCGCCGCCTGATCCGGCTGCCGCTGCTGGACCGCCTGCACGGCGTGCTGATCGCGGTGCCGATCGTCAACGTGCACGGCTTCATCGCGCAGTCGCGTTATCTGCCCGACCGGCGCGACCTCAACCGCAGCTTCCCCGGCAGCGGGCAGGGCTCGCTCGCGTCCCGGCTCGCGCACATGTTCACCAGGGAGGTCGTCAGCCGTTCCACCCACGGCATCGACCTGCACACCGGCGCACTGCACCGCAGCAACCTGCCGCAGGTGCGCGCGCGCCTGGAGGACGCGGAAACGCTGCGCCTGGCCGCGGCCTTCCACGTCCCGGTGCTGATCAACGCCGAGGTGCGGGCGGGCTCGGTGCGCGAGGTCGCGACCCGGCTCGGCATCCCGGTGCTGGTGTACGAGGGCGGCGAGGCGCTGCGCTTCGACGAGGACTCGATCCGCGTCGGCCTGCGCGGGGTGGTCGGGGTGATGCGCGAGCTCGGCATGCTGCCCCCGGCGCGGCCGAAGCGGCCGCACCACACCGGCGATTCGGTCATCGCGCGCTCCACCACGTGGCTGCGCGCGCCCAGCGGCGGCATTCTGCGCACGCTGCTGCCGCTCGGCAGCCACGTGCGCAAGGGCGAGGTGCTGGGCGTGGTCTCCGATCCCTTCGGCGAGCGCGAGATCACGCTCGAGGCGCCGACGCACGGCATCGTGATCGGCTGCCTCAACCTGCCGCTGGTCAATGAGGGGGACGCGGTGTTCCACATCGCGCGCTTCGCCCGGTTGCGCGAGGCCGCGGCGCGGGTGGCGGAATTCCGCAGCCGGCAGCAGGAGCTCGACCCCGAGCTGGTGGAGGAGGCGTCGGCGGATTGAGTCAAGAAATTCACGCGGGGACAGATTTATCGAGTGTAAGGGGACAGATTTATAAATCTGTCCCCATCATGGCATCGGTTCAGTGCGCCGCTGACGGCGCCTTGCCGACGAGGTAGGAGGCGTCGGGGAGGACCTGGAGGCGGTTGTCCATGGCGGTGCGCCCAAGCAGCATGCGGAAGCGCATCGGGTCGCGCGCGGTCAGCGTGATCTCGATCGGCCAGACATGGGGGCCGAGGTGCAGCGGCGTCGTGATCACGTAGCGCAGCTCGCGGTGGCCGCCCGAGTCGCTGACCCAGCGCCGGTCGATGACATGGGCGCGGCAGACGATGACGGTGCTGGTGTGCTTCTGCAGCGGGTGGATGCTGAAGCGCACCATGTCGCGGCTCTTCTCGCGGTAGGCCAGCAGTTCGAAGGTGTGCAGGGCGGAGGTGCGCGCGCCGGTGTCCACCTTGGCCTTGATGGCGTGGATGCCGAGCTCCGGCAGCGAGACCCATTCCCGCCAGCCGACCGCGATGCGTTTGTCCTGTGGTATAACTGCCTGTCCCATACGGTGGAACGGTATATCGAAATGTTGATGTCAGCGGCCCCGTCGACCAGTGTAGTGGCAATCACCCGCCCGCGGCAATCGCGCGGCAGTGGATTGGACGGATGATGCGGGATCAGACGACGACCATCGAGCAGGCCATACGCGGCGCCGCCGCGCGCTTCGAGCGCGCCGGCATCAGCTTCGGCCACGGCACCGACAATGCCCTGGACGAGGCGGCCTGGCTGGTGCTGGGCGCGCTGGGACTGCCGCCCGTGGTGCCGGATGCGGTGCTGGCGACCGTGCTGACGCGGGCGGAGCAGGCCGCGCTGGACGCGCTGGTGCGCCGGCGCGTGGAGGAGTGCATCCCGACCGCCTATCTGGTCCACGCCGCGTGGTTCTGCGGCCTGAAGTTCTACGTCGACGAGCGCGTGCTGGTGCCGCGCTCGCCGATCGCCGAACTGATCGAGGGCGGTTTCGAACCGTGGCTGGCGGCGGAGCATCCGGTGCGGCGCGTGCTGGACATCGGCACCGGCAGCGGCTGCATCGCGATGGCCTGCGCCTGCGCCTTCCCGGACGCCGAGGTCGACGCCGTGGACGTGTCGCCGGACGCGCTCGCGGTCGCGCGGCGCAACATCGCCGATCACGGCCTCGCGGGCCGCGTGCATGCGCTGGAATCCGACCTGTTCTCGGGCCTCGCCGGGCGGCGCTACGACATCATCGTCAGCAACCCGCCCTACGTCGACGCGGACGACATGGCCGCGCTGCCGCGCGAGTACCGCCACGAACCGGAGCTCGGGCTGGCCGGCGGTGAGGACGGGCTCGACATCGTCGTACGCCTGCTGCGCGCGGCGCCCGATCATCTCGCGCCCGGCGGCATACTCGTGGTCGAGGTCGGCAACAGCGAGGAGGCACTGGCGCGGCGCTTCCCCGGGGTGCCGTTCCTGTGGCTGGAGTTCGAGCGCGGCGGCGGCGGGGTGTTCCTGCTCACGGCCGAGCAGGTGAATGCGCACCGCGCGTCGCTTTGTGACAGCCTAGTTCTTGCCGTGGAAAGCGGGCGCATCGTTGAATGGGGACGGATTGTAAAATCCGTCCCCGACGTGCCTGGAGAGATGGGGACAGATTTGTAAATCTGTCCCCTTGCTCTCCGGTAAATAAATCCGTCCCCGCTGCATGCCGGGAATGGAAGGGAAAATCATGGCTATGGACCGCAAGGTACTCTCCTGGGCCTTCTATGACTGGGCGAACTCCGCCTATGCCACGGTGGTGATGGCGGGTTTCTTCCCGGTATTTTTCAAGCAGTACTGGGCTGCCGGCCTCACGACGGGGGAGAGCACCTTCGCGCTCGGTGTCGCCAATTCGCTCGCGAGCGTGCTGATCGCGCTGTGCGCGCCGCTGCTGGGCGCGATCGCGGACCGGGCCGGGGCGCGCAAGCGCCTGCTGCTGTTCTTCACCGTGCTGGGCGTGAGCGCAACGGCCTCGCTGTACCTGGTCGCGCAGGGGGAATACCTCGTCGCCGTCGCCTTCTACGTCGTCGCGACGCTGGGATTCATGGGCGGCAACCTGTTCTACGACTCCCTCATCGTCGAGGTCGCCTCGGAAGACCGCTTCGACCGCGTGTCGGCCTGGGGTTATGCCCTCGGCTACCTCGGCGGCGGCCTGCTGTTCGCCGTGCTGGTCGCGATGGCGGTGTTTCCGCAGCGCTTCGGCTTCGACGACGCCTCGCAGGTGGTGCGGCTTTCCTTCCTCGCGGTGGCGGTGTGGTGGATGGTGTTCTCGCTGCCGGTGCTGCTGTTCGTGCGCGAGGCTCCGCCCGCGGCCAGCTCGCTGGGCGCGGCGGTGCGCGCCGGCCTGCGCCAGCTCGTCGATACCTTCCATCACCTGCGCCAGATGCGCGTGGTCATGCTGTTCCTCGCCGCCTACTGGCTCTACATCGACGGCGTCGACACCATCATCCGCATGGCGGTGGATTACGGGCTCTCGCTCGGTTTCAGCTCCAACGACCTGATCACCGCGCTGCTGATCACCCAGTTCATCGGCTTTCCGGCGGCGATCGTCTTCGGCCGCATCGGCGAGCGCTTCGGCACCAAGACCGGCATCTTCATCGCGATCGCCGTCTACATGGTGGTGACGGTGTGGGCCGCGTTCATCGACTCGGTCGCCGGGTTCTACCAGATCGCGGTGGTGATCGGGCTGGTGCAGGGCGGCATCCAGTCGCTCAGCCGGGCGCTGTACGCGCGCCTGATTCCGCCGGACAAGACCGCCGAGTTCTTCGGTTTCTACAACATGCTGGGCAAATTCGCCGCCGTCATCGGCCCGGTCATGATGGGCTGGGTCGCGCTGCTGACCGGCAGCGCGCGCTTTTCGGTGCTGGCCCTGCTGGTGCTGTTCGTGCTGGGGGCGATGCTGCTCTATTTCGTCGACGTCGAGAAGGGGCGCGGCCTGCGCCGGGGGCTCTGAGCGGATTTCGCCCGTCCTGTCGGTCGCGTATAATGGCCATTCATCCACTGGGGGAATGGCATGGATCAATCGCTGTCCATCGACGACGGGCTGATACGGCGCTACGACAAGAGCGGGCCGCGCTATACCTCCTATCCGACGGCGGACCGCTTCCATGCCGGGTTCACCGCCGACGATTACCGCGCCTGCGCCGCCGCCACCCATGATGAGCCCGCGCTGCGGCCGCTGTCGCTGTATTTCCACATTCCGTTCTGCGACACGCTGTGCTTCTACTGCGCGTGCAACAAGATCGCGACCAAGAACCGCGCGCATGCCGTGCCGTACCTGGAGGCGCTGCACCGCGAGATCGCCCTGCAGGCCGGGCTGTTCGACCGTTCGCGCACCGTCGACCAGCTGCACTGGGGCGGCGGCACGCCGACCTTCATCAGCCACGAGCAGATGCGCGCGCTGATGCAGGCGACGCGCGAGCATTTCACGCTGCGTGACGACGACAGCGGCGAGTATTCCATCGAGATCGACCCGCGTGAAGTGAAGACCGACACCATCCGCCTGCTGCGCGAGCTGGGCTTCAACCGCATGAGCATGGGCGTGCAGGATTTCGACACGGTCGTGCAGCGCGCCGTCAACCGCCTGCAGGGCGAGGCGGAGACCTTCGCCGTGCTTGACCAGGCCCGCGCCGCCGGCTTCCATTCGGTCAGCATCGACCTGATCTACGGCCTGCCGTTCCAGAACCGGCAGGGTTTCATGGCTACGCTGGACAAGGTCATCGCCGCCGGTCCGGACCGGCTGTCGGTGTTCAACTACGCGCACCTGCCCGAACGCTTCGCGCCGCAGCGGCGCATCCGGGCCGAGGACCTGCCGCAGCCGGCGGAGAAGCTCGCCATCCTGCACGCGACCATCGACCGCCTGACCGCGGCGGGCTATGTCTACATCGGCATGGACCACTTCGCGCGGCCGGACGACGAACTCGCGGTGGCGCAGCGCGAGCGCACGCTGTACCGCAATTTCCAGGGCTATTCCACCCACGCCGACTGCGACCTGGTCGGGCTCGGCGTCACCTCCATCGGCATGGTCGGCGACTGCTATGCCCAGAACGTCAAGGAGCTGGACGAGTACCAGCGCCTGCTGGCGGAGGGCCGGCTGCCGGTCTACCGCGGCATCCGCCTCGACGCCGACGACCGCCTGCGGCGCGAGGTGATCACCCGCCTGATCTGCCACTTCGAGCTCGACATGCGCGCGATCGAGCGCGAATTCGCCATCGACTTCGCCGGTTATTTCGCCGCCGAGCTGCGCGACCTCGCGGCGATGCAGGCCGACGGCCTGCTCGACATCGGCGCGGACGTCATCACCGTGCATCCGGTCGGGCACCTGCTGATCCGCAACGTCTGCATGGTGTTCGACCGCTACCTGCGCGGCAGCGGCGAGCGGCGCTATTCCAAGGTGATCTGAGCCGCCGCGCAGGGCAAGACGGCGCCCGGATTACCCGCTACAATAGCGCGCATGTCCGGCAACTCCATCGGCAAGCTGTTCACCGTCACCACCTTCGGCGAGAGCCACGGCCCCGCGCTCGGCTGCATCGTCGACGGTTGCCCGCCGGGGATGGAGCTGTCGGAGCAGGACCTGCAGCACGACCTCGACCGGCGCAAGCCGGGCCAGTCGCGCCACGTCACCCAGCGGCGCGAGGATGACGCGGTGCAGATCCTGTCCGGCGTGTTCGAGGGCCGCACCACCGGCACGCCGATCGGCCTGCTGATCCGGAACATGGACCAGAAGTCGAAGGATTACTCCGAGATCATGGACCGCTTCCGCCCGGGCCACGCGGATTACACCTACCAGCAGAAATACGGCTTCCGCGACTACCGCGGCGGCGGGCGCTCCTCGGCGCGCGAGACCGCGATGCGGGTCGCCGCGGGCGCGATCGCGAAGAAATACCTGAACACGCGCCACGACATCGTGATCCGCGGCTACCTGGCGCAGCTCGGGCCGATCCGCCCGGACCGTTTCGACTGGGACGAGGTGGAGCGCAACCCGTTCTTCTGCCCGGATGCGGGCAAGGTCGCCGAGATGGAGGCCTTCATGGACGCGCTGCGCAAGTCCGGCGATTCGGTCGGCGCGCGCATCAATGTGGTGGCGGGCGGGATGATGCCGGGCCTCGGCGAGCCGGTGTTCGACCGCCTCGACGCCGACCTCGCGCACGCCCTGATGGGCATCAACGCGGTGAAGGGCGTCGAGATCGGCGCCGGCTTCGCCAGCGTCGAGCAGCGCGGCACCGAGCACCGCGACGAGATCACCCCGGCGGGCTTCCTCGGCAACAACGCCGGCGGCATCCTCGGCGGCATCTCGAGCGGGCAGGACATCCTCGCGAGCATCGCGCTCAAGCCCACCTCCAGCATCCGGCTGCCGGGCCGCACCGTCAATGTCCGCGGCGAGGCGGTCGAGATCGAGACCAAGGGCCGCCACGATCCCTGCGTCGGCATCCGCGCCACGCCGATCGCAGAGGCCATGGTCGCCATCGTGCTGATGGACCACCTGCTGCGGCATCGCGCGCAGAACATCGACGTGCAGTCCGGGACGCCGGTCGTTCCCGCATCGGCGATCAAAGGGTGAGGTGTGAGGCGTGAAGTGTGAGGAGAAAAGATCCCGGGGCGGTTTTCCGCCTCACGCCTGACGCTTCACGCCTCACCTGGTAATGTACTTCCGCCTGTCCGGTTTCTACCTGTTCTATTTCGCCGCCCTCGGTGCGCTGCTGCCGTACTGGGGCCTGTACCTCAAGTCGCTCGGGTTCTCCTCCGGGGCCATCGGCGAGCTGATCGCGCTGCTGATGGCGACCAAGATCGTCGCGCCCAACGTGTGGGGCTGGATCGCCGACCACACCGGCCGGCGCATGGCGGTGGTGCGCGTCGCCTCGCTGCTGGCGGTCATCGCCTTCTGCGGCGTGTTCTTCGGGAAGAGCTACTGGTGGCTGGCGGGCGTGATGATCCTGTTCAGCTTCTTCTGGAACGCCGCGCTGCCGCAGTTCGAGGCGGTCACCATGAGCCGGCTCGGCGCGGACGCGCATCGCTACAGCAGCATCCGGCTGTGGGGCTCGATCGGATTCATCGCGGCGGTGGCCGTCCTGGGCCCGCTGCTCGGACGCTACGACGCGGGCCTGCTGCCGTGGGTGCTGGTCGTGCTGTATGGCGCGATCTGGGTCTCCACCCTGCTGGTGCCTGATCAGGGCGCCGCGCCGGTGCACCATGAGCGCGTGCGCCTGTGGGAAGTGCTGCGCCGCCCGCAGGTGGCGACCCTGCTGCTGGTGTGTTTCCTGATGCAGGCGAGCCATGGACCGTACTACAGCTTCTATTCCATCTATCTCGAGGAGCACGGCTACGCGCGCTGGCTGATCGGCCAGTTGTGGGCGCTCGGCGTGATCGCCGAGATCGCGGTCTTCCTGCTGATGCACCGCTGGCTGCCGCGTTTCGGGGCGCGCCGCCTGCTGCTGGCGAGCCTCGCGCTGACCACGCTGCGCTGGCTGCTGATCGCGTACTTCGTCGACAGCCTCGCGGTGCTGGTCTTCGCGCAGATGCTGCACGCGGCCAGTTTCGGCGTCTATCATGCGGTCGCCATCACGCTGATCCACAAATTCTTCACCGGCCGCCACCAGGGCCGCGGCCAGGCGCTCTACAGCAGCCTGAGCTTCGGTGCGGGCGGGGCGGTGGGGAGCCTTTACGCGGGTTACCTGTGGGGCGCGGCGGGAGGCGGGGCGACGGCGGCGTTCGCGGTCGCGGCGGCGACAAGCGCGGCGGCCCTGCTGGTCGCCTGGCGCACGCTGGCAACGGCCGGGCACTAGCGCGGTCCGGACGCGCAGGGCGGTGGAGGTTTGACGCACCGGGTCGCCACGGCGTATCATCCCCATCCTTGCGGCGGACGGGTGACCCCGTTATGCTCAGCCCGGTGCGGGGTATAGCGCAGTCTGGTAGCGCGCCAGCTTTGGGAGCTGGATGTCGGGGGTTCGAATCCCTCTACCCCGACCATCAGTTGCGTCGGCTGCCAATCGGGTCGTGCGGACAGATTCGGGAGTAGCGCCTCAGCCTGCGCCCGTAGCTCATCTGGACAGAGCATCGGCCTTCTAAGCCGAGGGTAGCAGGTTCGAGTCCTGCCGGGCGCGCCATTTTTTGCGTCGCGTGAATGTGCTGCCGCGGAGAATTATGGTGGACGTAGCTCAGTTGGTAGAGCCCCGGATTGTGATTCCGGTTGTCGTGGGTTCGATCCCCATCGTTCACCCCACTTTCTCGCAGCGCGAGACACTGGCGCGCGGGAAGCCGTAAAGTTTCTGCTTGTTGTTGCATCAGGGCCGTTAGCTCAGTTGGTAGAGCAGCTGACTCTTAATCAGCGGGTCGTTGGTTCGATCCCAACACGGCCCACCATCATGGTGGTTTCATTCAGTCCGGCAAGCCCAGAGAACCCGCGAGAGCGGGTTTTTTCAATCGGCGTTCACCCGCCCGGTATTCCCTTATATATGACGTTCGTGGCCGGTTGCCGCCGCCCCGGCGCCAGGCGCCCTGCTGCGCAGTCCGATGTCTGGCGGTTCACGCATGGCCGTCTTGTTTGATGAATGGCAGTCATGCCTGTTGACATTGGAATAATAATAATTATCATTCGTCATGGGCGCGGTGCGGATAACTGGTGCCGGTCGGGGACATGCGACTCGCCACCGTCCCGCGGCGACAGAGCAGGGCAGCATTCGTTTCGGATGACGGGAATGGGCGAAGGGCCACAGGACCTGACAACACGACCCGCGGGTGCGCGGCGGCCGGGGGCGAGTTCCGCGCCCCATCGCCTTCCCATCGATGTCCTGCTCGACGGCAGGCCCGAGCTGATCATCGAGCACGCGGGTGCGGAGTATCGTTTGAGGATCACAAGCAAGGGCAAATTGATCTTGACCAAGTAATGCGTCCCGCCATCACGCCTCATGTGATGCGGACGAACAGCCAGCCAATCGTGCCTCCGGCAGAGACAGCCAGCCAATAGAGAATTCGGGTTCGGCATCTCTGTCAGGGAGGTTTCAGTGACGTATTCGTCCATGGTTTCCGCGCCGTGTCTGCACGGCACGGACCACTCCATCTGCGTGCCACCCGGGATCTCTGCAGTTCCATGTCCAGCCGCCCTGCGGCGGACTTAATCAACCGGATTACACGGGGGAGAATCTCGATGTGCATGCATTTACAACGCTATCAATCATCCAATACGTTCACAGGCGTGCAGCGCAGCCGGCTGTCGGCGGGCGTCCTGTCGATGTCCGCCGCCGTGTCATTGTTGTTCGCGCAACATGTCTTTTCCGCGGAGGGCGATGAGGTCATGCTCGATGAACTGACCGTGGAGGCGGACGCCCGGAAAGACGGCGCGAACATCGAAAAGACCGCGGCCCGCAAGGCGGCGGGAAGCAAGAGCGACGCGCCTGTCGTGGAAACGCCGTTCTCCATCACGGTCGTGGACGAGGAATTCATGGCCGACAGCGGTGCGAAAAACATCCAGGATGCGCTGCTGTATTCGTCCGGGGTGTATGCGGGCCAGTTCGGCTTCGATACCCGCGGCGACTGGACGTCGGTGCGCGGCCTCGACGCGAGCAGTTACCAGGACGGTCTGCGTTCGATCTACGGTTTCTATAACAGCGTGCGCACGAATACCTATACCCTGGAAAGCATAGAAGTGCTGAAGGGCCCCTCGTCGGTCCTGTACGGGCAGAGCGAGCTCGGCGGGATCGTCAACGCCGTATCGAAGATGCCGCAGGAGGAGTCGACGGGAGAGGTGTGGGCCCAGCTCGGGTCCTATGACCGCATGCAGCTGGCCACGGATGTCACCGGGCCGATCGACGAGGAAGGAAAGTTCCTGTACCGCTTCATCGCCCTGGCCCGCGAGAGCGACACCCAGGTCGATCACGTCGCCGATGACGGTTACGTGGTATCGCCCGCCGTCACGTGGCGCCCCGACGAGGCGACGACCTTGACCGTGCTGGCGAATCTGCAGGAAACCAACGGGCAGGTCTCCGCGCAGTTCCTGCCGTCCAAGGGGACCATCGACCCGGCGCCGCTGGGCCAGATACCCACCAATACCTTCGTGGGCGAACCCGGCTGGGACCGCTATGACCAGGAGCGGCAGGATCTGACGGTGATATTCGACCGCCGGATCAGTGATGACTGGAAATTCGCCTCCATCATGCGTGCCACCGATTCCGCCACCGAGACGCGCGAGCACTGGATAGCCATTCCCACCGTGCCCGCGGACGACGGCACGGCGCAAAGGACGATCTATTCGGTGGACAGGGAGACCGAGGTGTTCGGCTTCGATATCCGCGCGGAGGGGAAGCTCGCCCTCGGATCCACGCGGCACAATCTGGCCATCGGCCTCGATTACCAGGACGCGGAGTGGACCGGCGATAATTTCTTCAGCGGTGATGGCGGCCCGATCAACCTCTACAATCCCGTGTACGGCAACCTCGCGACCGGTTTCACGCCGGCGGACCTGACGGACAGCGCCCTGAAACAGACCGGGTTCTATCTGATCGATCACGTCGACATCGGCCGTACGATCGTCACGGCGTCGTTGCGGCGCGACGAGACCGAGGATACGACGCTGAACATCAGCGGCCCCGACGAGACGCATGAATCGGATGCGACGACGGGGCGCTTCGGACTGATGTACAAATTCGATTCGGGGGCCTCCCCCTACGTCAGCTACTCGGAATCCTTTGTCCCGAACGGCGATGACGGATTCGGCAACACGCTCGAGCCGACCACCGGAGAGCAGGTGGAGGCCGGCGTGAAATACCTGTCGATCGACCGGGCCCTGGCCGTCATGTTCGCCTATTTCGACATCGAGCAGGAGAACCGCGTCAGCGACGGCCTGACGCCCGGGGGTGTCACGCAGACGGGCGCGGTGATCAGGGGCTGGGAGCTCGAGCTGCGGAAGCAGTGGGAGCGGCTGGAGATGCTGGTGAATCTCACCGATTTCAGCGCCGAGGACGGAGAGACCGGCGAGCGCCTGCCGTTCGTAGCGGAGACGCTGGCGTCCTCGTGGATCAGCTATCAGTTTCCCCGCGGCATCCGCGCGGGGCTCGGCGTGCGCCACACCGGTGATACCCTGGGCTTTGATCTCGGCAGCGGCCCTTCGCCGGAGGTGCCGTCCGTGACCCTGTACGACGCCATGGTAGGTTATGAAACGGGGCCATGGGATTTCAGCATCGACGCGAAGAACCTGGCCGACAAGACCTATGTTTCATGGTGCCGCTATGAAGGGGCGGACTGCGGCTACGGTGTGCGCCTGCAGGTCAGTGCCAATGCCCGCTACAGGTTTTGAGCGGTATCCGCGCTGGAATGTCATGGGCGGATGAAACAGGCTGGAACCCATCCGCCTCGTGACGTGGCTGATGCCGTGATTGCGGTACACGCGGGCGATGTTCGTCCAGGGGGCGTGGATCGCGGATGGCGTGGCGCGTGTCACGATCGGCGAGTACGGGCAACGATATTCCCGATTCCCGCATGATCGCCTGGCCGGCAGCCTCGGGTTACCGCGCATCGAGGCCGGTGCGCGCCTGCCGGATTCCGGCCTGTTTCGGGCCGGGGAAGCCGGTGCCGGGTTCCCTCAAGGTGGCAGGCGCGCTGACATCCCGCCCCGGCGCATGTCTGTGTCAGGCGGTTTCTGCCGTGGCGCCCGCGGTATAACGCCGCAGGCGGCCTGATCCTGGGCGCGCGGGTCACGCGGCGTGCTGCGCAACCGTGCAGTCTGCTGCGCCTGCAGATCCGGCATACCGTTCAGCCCAGCCGCATGACGGCAGCATCCTGCTCACCCGCAGTATTCCCGACCTTGTATAATACCGGCTGACCTGATGATCCGTGCCGGATCCGGTCCCTGGCAGGAAGGTCGATCCCGGGGTTGCCGGCAGCTCCTTTGCCGGCGCTCCTTTCCACGCATGGGTCGTCTGTGGGAAAATTTGTCAGACCATACCGATTTATACTGGGATTCACGGGCGACAAACCTTGGCGGCGGTCTGGTCGGATCGAAGCTGCCCCTTAATGGGTGTGAATTAATCATATAATTTTCATAATCGACGAGGTTGTGTCATGCAGGTTTCGGTAGAGACGACGCAGGGCCTGGAGCGGCGGATGACGGTATCGGTCCCCGCGGAGCGCATCGAGAGCGAGATCCAGAATCGGTTGATGAACCTGTCGCGCACGGTGAAGCTGAAGGGCTTCCGGCCCGGCAAGGTCCCGTTCAAGGTGATGGAGAACCGCTATGGACCGAGCGTCCGCAGTGACGTCCTCAACGACATCACCCGTACCACTTTCTATGAGGCCGTGAACCGGCAGAATCTCAAGCTCGCCGGTTTCCCGCGTTTTCAGCAGCGCGTGGTCGAGCCGGGCAAGGACCTGGAATACGAGGCGGTCTTCGAGGTGATGGAGAAGGTTCAGCTCGCGCCGCTGAGCGGCGTGTCGATCGCGCGGCCGACGGCCGAGATCACCGAACAGGACGTGGACAATATGGTGCAGAACCTGCGCCGCCAGCGCGCCGAGGCCGTTCCGGTCGAGCGCCCGGCCCAGGCGGGCGATCGCGTGACGGTGAGCGGCAACATCGATGGCGAGCCGTTCGTGGGTGAGCGGGAAAAGCAGATCGTGATCGGCGCCTACGTCTTCAAGGACCTGGAGGACGCCATGATCGGCGTGGTCCGCGGGGATACGCGGACCCTGGATCTGCGTTTTCCGGACGACTACCCCGCCCGGCTGATGGCGGGCAGGACTGCCCATTTCGAGCTCAAGGTCGAGGCGGTGTCGGAATTCAGGCTGCCTGAGGTCAATGAGGAATTCATGCGTTCGTTTGACATCCAGGACGGCACCCTCGAGCCCTTCAGGCAGGAGCTGCGCCGCACGATGCAGGATGAGATGACGGACGTCATACGCTCCAAGATCAAGGCCCGCGCCATGGAAGCGCTGCTGAACAACAATCCCATCGAGGCCCCGCGCGCGCAGGTGGATCAGCAGGCCGAGATCATGATGGAACAGGCGCGCCAGACCCTGCTTGGCCAGGGCGTGCCGGACTCGGAGATCAAGCTCAACCGCCCCTCGTTCGAGACCGAGGCGCGGCGGCGGGTGGCGATCGGGCTGCTGATCAGCGAGATCGTCAGGACGCAGCTGTTCAGGGCCGAACCGCAGCAGGTGCGCGCCCGGGTGGAGTCATTGGCCTCGAGCTACGAGAACCCGAATGAGGCCATCCAGTGGTATTACGCGGACCGCAACCGGATTGCCAACGTTGAGCAGCTGGTGCTGGAAGATCAGGTCGTAGACTGGGTCATGGGCCAGGCGCAGGTCACCGAGGAGAAAACGACCTTCGACGCCCTGCTCAAGGAGCGGCGCACCCTCTGACGACCGTCTGTTTCCGGTGTCCCGGCCGGGGGCCGGGTCGGCGCGGAGGAACGCCGGGCGGCTAAATTGCGTGTCAAGCCTGCCTCCGGCGCCGTTTTAGGGGTAAAATGCAGGCGTTAAAGCGCCCATATCGCACGACCGATATGCTGAAGGAGATAGGAAAGCATAATGACAAGCATGAATTTGATTCCGATGGTGGTTGAGCAGTCGGCGCGCGGGGAGCGGGCCTACGACATCTACTCCAGGCTGCTGAAAGAGAGGGTGATCTTCCTGGTCGGCCCGGTCGACGACCATATTGCCAATCTCGTGGTGGCTCAGATCCTGTTCCTCGAATCCGAGAACCCTGACAAGGACATCCATTTCTACATCAATTCCCCTGGCGGTTCGGTGAGCGCCGGTCTGTCGATCTACGACACGATGCAGTTCGTCAAGCCCGACGTCAGCACGATGTGCATCGGTCAGGCCGCGAGCATGGGTGCGCTGCTGCTGGCCGGCGGCGCAGCGGGCAAGCGCTACTGCCTGCCGCATTCCCGCATGATGATCCACCAGCCGCTCGGCGGATTCCAGGGCCAGGCCACGGACATCGACATCCATGCGCGCGAGATCCTGCGCGTGCGTGACCGGCTGAACGACATCATGGCGAAGCACACCGGCCAGCCCATGGACCGTATCCGGGTGGACACCGACCGCGATTACTTCATGTCGGGAACGGAGGCGGTCGAGTACGGTCTCATAGACAAGGTCTTGAGCAGCCGCCAGGCCGCGGCCTGAGCGGAGCGAGCCGACGACGTCGCCCGCGGCAATGGTGCATGCGGCAACAGCACGGTGGACGCGCGGAACAGGCGCGGATGCCGGAGGGACGGGATAAAGTATCTAGTGTGCATGACCAGCGGGGTAGGCTATGAGTGACGACAAGCACAACAAGGGTAGTGACGGCGACAAGCTCCTGTACTGTTCCTTCTGTGGCAAGAGTCAGCACGAAGTCCGCAAACTGATTGCCGGCCCGTCGGTATTCGTCTGCGACGAATGCGTCGAGCTGTGCAACGACATCATCCGCGAGGAGGTGCAGGAGAAATCCTCCACCATCAAGGGCAGCAAGCTGCCCATCCCGCGCGAGATCAACCGCATCCTCGATGACTATGTGGTCGGGCAGGTCCGCGCCAAGAAGATCCTGTCGGTTGCCGTCTACAACCATTACAAGCGCCTGGAAGCCGGCGTCAAGAAGGACGACGTCGAGCTGTCCAAAAGCAACATCCTGCTGATCGGGCCGACCGGCTGCGGCAAGACCTTGCTGGCGCAGACGCTGGCTCGCCTGCTGAACGTGCCGTTCACCATCGCCGACGCGACCACGCTGACCGAGGCCGGCTATGTCGGCGAGGACGTCGAGAACATCATCCAGAAGCTGCTGCAGAAGTGCGACTACGACGTCGAGAAGGCGCAGCAGGGCATCGTCTACATCGACGAGATCGACAAGATCTCGCGCAAGTCCGACAACCCGTCGATCACGCGCGACGTGTCGGGCGAGGGCGTGCAGCAGGCCCTGCTGAAGCTGATCGAGGGCACCATCGCCTCCGTACCGCCGCAGGGCGGGCGCAAGCATCCGCAGCAGGAGTTCCTGCAGGTCAATACCTCGAACATCCTGTTCATCTGCGGCGGCGCCTTTGCCGGCCTGGAAAAGGTCATCCGCGACCGCTCCGAGAAGGGCGGCATCGGCTTCTCCGCCGAGGTCAAGAGCAAGGAGGACCGCAAGAACGTCGGCGAGTGGCTGCATTCCGTCGAACCGGAGGACCTGATCAAGTTCGGCCTGATCCCGGAGTTCGTCGGACGCCTGCCTGTGGTCGCGACACTCGACGAGCTGGACGAGGACGCCCTGGTGCGCATCCTGACCGAGCCCAAGAACGCCATCACCAAGCAGTTCAACAAGCTGTTCGAGATGGAATCCTGCGAGCTGGAGTTCCGCCCCGAGGCGCTGACCGCGATCGCGCGCAAGGCGATGGAGCGGAAGACCGGCGCGCGCGGCCTGCGTTCCATCCTTGAGCACGTGCTGCTCGAGACCATGTACGAGCTGCCCTCGCAGGAGAATGTCGCCAAGGTGGTGGTGGACGAGGGCGTGATCAACGAGGTGTCCGAGCCGATCCTGATTTACGAGGGCGGCGAACAGCAGGCCTCGCTCAGCCGGAAAGATTCTTGATATTTCATCGAGATGGCCGCCGCCGGCGGCCATGCGATTGAATACGGCGGCGCGCGGCCGCATATACAGGCTATCGAATCCACTCTGATCGCGGCGCTACCGGAAAGGGATGTCGTCTCCCCGGGCGCGGTCAGTCCAACCGAGGACAGCTACATGGCGGAGAAAGACAAGCCTACCGAATCCACTGAGCAGACTACGACCGCGCGGGACCGCCTGCCGGCGGATCAGCAGATCCTGCCGGTGCTGCCGCTGCGGGACGTGGTCGTATATCCCCACATGGTCATCCCGCTGTTCGTCGGCCGCGAGAAATCGATCCAGGCCCTCGACACCGCGATGGAGGGCAACAAGCAGATCATGCTGGTCGCCCAGCGGAGCGCCGCCCTGGACGACCCTTCGGCCGACGACATCTACCAGGTCGGCACCATCGCCACCATCCTGCAGCTGCTGAAGCTGCCGGACGGCACCGTCAAGGTGCTGGTGGAGGGGCTCGAGCGCGCCCAGACCGTGCGCTACATCGAGATCGACAAGCAGTTCATCGCCCAGATCGCGCTGCTGAAGTCGACCCTGGTGTCGGAGCGCGAGGCCGAGGTGCTCGGCCGCTCCGTGCTGAACCAGTTCGACCAGTACGTCAAGCTCAATAACAAGATCCCCCCCGAGGTGCTGTCGTCGCTCGCCAGCATCGAGGACGTCGGCCGCCTGTCCGACACCATCGCCGCCCACATGACGCTCAAGGTCGACGAGCGCCAGTCGCTGCTCGAGCTGCTCAACGTGCGCGAACGCCTCGAGAAGCTGATGGCGATCATGGAATCCGAGCTCGACCTGCTGCAGGTCGAGAAGCGCGTACGCGGCCGCGTCAAGCGCCAGATGGAGAAGAGCCAGCGCGAGTATTACCTGAACGAGCAGATGAAGGCCATCCAGAAGGAGCTCGGCGAGCTCGAGGACGTGCCCAACGAGATCGAGGACCTCGCGCGCAAGATCGAGAAGTCCGGCATGCCCAAGGACGCCAAGAAAAAGGCCAACGCCGAGCTCAACAAGCTGAAGATGATGTCGCCGATGTCGGCGGAGGCCACCGTCGTGCGCAACTACGTCGACTGGATGGTGAGCGTGCCGTGGAAGAAGCGCACCAAGATCTGCCGCGACCTGTCCCAGGCGGAGGCGGTGCTGGAGCAGGACCACTACGGCCTGGAGAAGGTCAAGGAGCGCATCCTCGAGTACCTCGCCGTGCAGCAGCGCATCGAGAAGGTGAAGGGTCCGATCCTGTGCCTGGTCGGCCCGCCCGGCGTCGGCAAGACCTCGCTCGGCCGTTCCATCGCGCGCGCCACCAACCGCAAGTTCGTGCGCATGTCGCTCGGCGGCGTGCGCGACGAGGCCGAGATCCGTGGCCACCGCCGCACCTACATCGGCTCCATGCCCGGCAAGATCGTCCAGAACCTGGCCAAGGTCGGCACCAAGAACCCGCTGTTCCTGCTCGACGAGATCGACAAGATGGCGATGGACTTCCGCGGCGATCCCGCGGCGGCCCTGCTCGAGGTGCTCGACCCCGAGCAGAACCATACCTTCAACGACCATTACCTGGAGGTCGATTACGACCTCTCCGACGTGATGTTCGTCTGCACGGCCAACAGCATGAACATCCCGGCCCCGCTGCTCGATCGCATGGAGGTCATCCGTCTGTCGGGTTACACCGAGGACGAGAAGATCAACATCGCGCAGCGTTACCTGATTCCCAAGCAGATCCAGTCGAACGGACTTAAGGAGCAGGAGCTCAGCATCCACGAGGGTGCGGTGCGCGACATCGTGCGCTTCTATACGCGCGAGGCCGGTGTACGCAACCTGGAGCGCGAGGTTTCCAAGATCTGCCGCAAGGTGGTGAAGGAGATCCTGCTGAAGGGCGGCGATGCGACGGAGGTCAAGTCGCGCAACCTGGCCAGGTATCTCGGCGTGAAGCGCTTCCGTTTCGGCCTTGCCGAGGAGCAGGACCAGGTCGGTCAGGTCACCGGCCTCGCCTGGACCGAGGTGGGCGGCGAGCTGCTGACCATCGAGTCCGCGGTCGTGACGGGCAAGGGCAAGCTCACCATCACCGGCCAGCTCGGCGACGTGATGCAGGAATCGGTGCAGGCGGCGATGACCGTGGTGCGCAACCGCGCCCCGATGCTCGGCCTGGAGCCGGATTTCTACCAGAAGCACGACGTCCACATCCACGTTCCCGAGGGCGCCATACCCAAGGACGGCCCGAGCGCCGGCATCGGCATGTGCACCGCGCTGGTGTCCGCGCTGACCGGCATTCCGGTGCGCGCGGCGGTGGCGATGACCGGAGAGATCACGCTGCGCGGCGAGGTGCTGCCGATCGGCGGCCTGAAGGAGAAGCTGCTGGCCGCGCACCGTGGCGGCATCAAGGTGGTGCTGATCCCGGAGGAGAACAAGCGTGACCTCGCCGAGATCCCGCGCAACATCAAGCAGAATCTCGACATCCGCACGGTCAAGTGGATCGACGAGGTGTGGCAGACGGCGCTGCAGCACATGCCGTCGCCCATCGTGGAGAAGGAACCCGAGCCCGAGCTCGTGCCGCGCAAGAAATCCACGCGCGCCAAGCGCGGCGGTCATATCCGTCCGCACTGAGCCGTTGCGGCGGCGATGCCGCTTCGATAGCCCCCGGCCGGTTCACCGGTCCGGGGGCTGTTGTTATCAGGACCGCGCAGCGTTTAACCGCCTTGCTTGACAGGGGTTTACGCCGGTTGGTATAAATGGCGGGCATTTTGTTCCGCACGGCTCGCGCCGGCCGGGACGCTGGTAAAGCACCCGAGGATGCCATATGATAGGCGGTCTTTTCGGGGTGCTTAGCTCAGCTGGGAGAGCGTCGCCCTTACAAGGCGAATGTCGGGGGTTCGATCCCCTCAGCACCCACCATGCAATCTTTGGGAGTGGTAGTTCAGTCGGTTAGAATACCTGCCTGTCACGCAGGGGGTCGCGGGTTCGAGTCCCGTCCACTCCGCCAGTTATCGCGAAAGGGTGCCCCTGAACGGGTACAAACAGGGTGCGCCCTTGAGTGATCATCGTCATAAGCCCGCGCAAGCATCCCGAACCGAACTCGCACCCGAGCCGGGATTCCCTCGCGCCAACCAAATCTGGAAGAGTCTCTCGTCATGATTCAATTCATCCGTGATCATGCCAAGGGCGTCATCGCCTGGATCATCATCATCCTGGTCACCATCCCCTTCGCCCTGTGGGGCGTCAACGAATACTTTCAGGGCGGCAGCGAACTGCCGGTCGCCAGGGTAGGGAAGCGTCCCATCTCCGCCCAGGAGTTCCAGCAGGTGTACCAGCGAGAACTCGGCCTGCGGCGGCAGATCCTGGGCAGCGACTTCATTGTGCAGAACGAGGCGGCGATCAAGCGCGCCGTGCTCGACGGCCTGGTGAGTTCCGAGGTTATGGTACAGGCGGCGGGCAAGGCGGGTTTCCGCGTCAGCGACGACCGCGTGGGCAGCGAGATACGCACCATCAGCCAGTTCCACCGCGACGGCAAGTTCGATCCGGAGCTGTATGCGCAGATGCTGCGCGGTGCCGGTCTGGCGCGGGAGCAGTTCGAGGACGGTGTGCGCCGCGACCTGCTGACGGCGCAGTTGACTGCGGGCCTGGCCGACAGCGCGCTGGTCACCGAACACGAGCTGGACCGCTGGCTGCGCCTGAGCGAACAGCAGCGCAAGGTCGGGTACTACCTGGTCAAGGCAGAGGACTACCTGGACCGGGTGGCGCCGTCGGACGCCGAGATTCGCGGCTACTACGAGGACAACCTCGAGCGTTTCGCGTTGCCGGAGCGCGTCAAGGCAGCGTATGTCGAGCTTTCGCTCGACAGCCTCAAGCAGCAGGTCAAGGTGGATGAGGAGATTCTGCGTCGCCTCTACGAGGAGCAGGCCGGCAGCTTCGCCGTCGGCGAGCAGCGCCGCGCCCGGCATATCCTGATCAAGGTGGCGGAAACCGCCGGCGCGGACGCCGTCGATGAGGCGCGTGTGCGGGCGGAAGGCCTGCGGGCGCGCATTGCCGCCGGCGAATCGTTTGCGGCGCTCGCGCGCGAATTTTCCGACGACAAGGGATCGGCCCAGGACGGGGGCGAGCTCGGCTTCTTCGACCGCGGCGTGATGGTCAGCCCGTTCGAGGAAGCGGCGTTCGCCATGAAGAAGGGCGAGCTCAGCGCGCCCGTGCGCACTCCGTTCGGCTGGCACATCATCGAGGTGGAAGATGTGAACCCGGGCTCCAGGCGGTCCTTCAGCGAGGTGCGCGCCGGTCTGGAGGAGGACTACCGCAGGACGCAGGCCGAAGAGCAGCTGTTCGACCTGACGGAAAACCTGACCAACCTCACCTACGAGCATCCCGACACGCTGAAGTTCGCCTCCGAGGAGCTCGGCCTCCCCATCCAGACCACCGGGCTGTTCGCCCGCGACCAGGGCGACGGCGTCGCTGCCAATGAAAATTTCCGCCTGGCGGCCTTCGGCGAGGACGTGATCGACGGCGGCAACAACAGCGAGGCGATCCAGTTCGGCGACGGGCGCGTGGTGGTGCTGCGCATCGTCGAGAAGCAGCCGGCCACACATCGCCCGCTGGATGAGGTGACGGACCGTATCCGTCTCGAACTGATCCGCCAGGGGGCGCAGCGCCTCGCCGAAGAGGCGGGCAAGGCGATACGCGAGCGCATGCACAATGGCGACGGCGTCGAGGCGATCGCGAGGGAATTCGGCGCAGTGTGGCGGGCGCCGGTGCTGATGGGTCGGGAGGACGCCGAAATCCCGGCTGAACTGCTGGACACCGCGTTCACCATGGAGCGGCCCGCGCAGGATCGTCCCACGCTCGGCGGAGTCCAGCTCGCCGGCGGTGATTTTGCCGTGCTCGCCCTCTATGAGGTCGTCGACGGCAATCTTGAGTCGGTGACGGATGCGGAGCGGCGCGCGCAGCGTGGCGAGTTGCAGCGTCTCTACGCGCAGCGGACCGCCTCTGATCTGCTTGCCGCGCTGCGCGCGCGCGCCAAGGTCTCGATGTTCGAGGACCGGCTCTAGTCCGGCAGCCGCGCCGCCGCCTCACGCGGACGCGCGACCGGTCTCCGTCCGGGCGTCACACCCATCCGCTGCCCTGGAGCGGGTGGCGGACGGCCGCATCCCGCACGGTCACCGTAATCACCGATCCGGCCCCGCAGTGGTCAGATCAGCGCCATCCCCTGGATGTTGTACCCAGCGTCCACGTAGACGATCTCGCCGGTCATGCCCGAGGCGAGGTCGGAACACAGGAACGCACCGACATTCCCCACCTCCTCGATCGTCACGTTGCGGCGCAGGGGCGAATTCTGCTCGGCATAATCGAGGAAGCGGCGGAAGTTGCTGATGCCGGCGGCGGCCAGCGTCTTGATCGGGCCGGCCGAGATGGCGTTGACGCGGATGCCGTCCGGTCCGAGGCTGCTCGCCATGTAGCGCACGTTGGCCTCCAGGCTGGCCTTGGCGAGACCCATCACGTTGTAGTTCGGGATCGTGCGCACGGCGCCGAGATAGCTCAGCGTCAGCAGCGCACCGCTGCGTCCCTTCATCATGCGGCAGCCGGACTTGGCCAGCGCGGCGAAGCTGTACGAGCTGATTTCATGCGCGGTGCGGAATCCGTCGCGCGTGACGGAGTCGAGATAGGAACCTTCCAGCTCCTCGCGCGGCGCATAGGCGACCGAATGCACGATGATGTCGAGATGGTCCCAGAAGTCGTCCAGGCGGTCGAACACGGTGTCGATGTCCTGGTCGCTGGCGACGTCGCAGGGCAGGGTGATGTCGGATCCGACTTCCGCGGCGAGATTCTCGACGCGACTCTGCAGTTTTTCATTCTGATAGGTGAAGGCCAGCTCCGCCCCCTCGCGCTGCATCGCCTGCGCGATGCCCCACGCGATCGAGCGGTTGCTCGCGACCCCGACGATCAATGCGCGCTTGCCCTGGAGAAATCCCATAGCGATACCCCGGTGGTTGTGAAATTCGTGATGATGACGGCCGATGCCGAATTGTCGTGTAATATAGCATCCGCGGACACGCCCGCGCCAACCGCCGCGCGCGACGAATCGCTGGCGGCGATGATAGCAGTTTTGCCTGATTTACGCATGAGCTGTGGCGGTCGCGCCCGATTTGAACGGAGTCGTCGGAACACGCATGAACAGCGCAGCATCGAATGAAGGCGGCGACCGCGCACACCGCGCGATGCGGGCGCCGGCCGTGCTGCTGGCCGCCGCGCTCGCGGGCTGCGGCGGCCAGCCCTGGAATAATCCATATCCCGCGGCGGACGCCGGCGCGAACATCGTCTATTCGAGCTTTGAGGAGCGCCCCAAGCATCTCGATCCGGCGCGCTCCTACAGTTCCAACGAGGTGACCTTCACCGGCCAGATCTACGAGCCGCCGCTGCAATACCATTACCTGAAGCGGCCCTACACGCTGATCCCGCTTACTGCGGAGGGTGTGCCGGTGCCGCAATACCTGGACCGCGAAGGCCGCCCGCTGCCGGCCGACGCGCCAGACGCAGAGGTTGCGTACAGCGTGTACGAGATCCGCATCCGGCCCGGGATACTGTATCAGCCCCATCCTGCATTCGCGCGCGACGAGGACGGGAACCCCGTTTACCGCGACCTGTCGTCGCGCGATCTCGCAGATGTCCACAGCATGGGCGACTTCGCCCGCACCGGCACGCGCGAACTGGTTGCCGCCGACTACGTCTATCAGATCAAGCGCCTGGCGCACCCGCGCGTGCACTCGCCGATCCTCGGCCTGATGGGCGAGTACATCGTGGGGCTGCGTGAATACGCCGCGGAACTCGCCAGGGCCTACGCGGACCTGGGCGCGCGCGCCGGGGGAGAGGCCGTCTATCTCGATCTCGAGCGCTATCCGCTCGCGGGCGCCGAGGCGGTCGACCGCTACACGTATCGCATCAAGGTCAAAGGCAAGTATCCGCAGCTGCTGTACTGGCTTGCGATGCCGTTTTTCGCGCCCATCCCGCCCGAAGCCGACCGCTTCCATTCCGCCCCCGGCATGGAGGAGAAGAACCTGACCCTCGACTGGTACCCGGTCGGCACCGGCCCCTACATGTTGACGGTGAACAATCCCAACCGGCAGATGGTGCTGGAGCGCAACCCGAATTTCCACGAGGAATACTATCCGCTCGAGGGCGACCCCGGCGATCGCGAGGCCGGGCTGCTCGGCGATGCGGGCCAGCGCCTGCCGTTCATCGACAAGGTCGTCTTCAGCCTGGAGAAGGAAACCATCCCCTACTGGAACAAATTCCTGCAGGGCTACTACGACACCTCGGGCATTTCCTCCGACAGCTTCGACCAGGCGGTGCGCATGGGCTCCGGCGGAGAGGCCACGCTCACCGAGCGCATGAAGGAGAAGGGCATCCGCCTGCAGACGGCGGTGGGTACGTCGATCTTCTACACCGGCATCAACATGCTCGATCCGGTGATCGGAGGCTACAGCGAGCGCCAGCGCCTGCTGCGCCAGGCGATCTCGATCGCGCTCGACTATGAAGAGTTCATCTCGATCTTCGCCAACGGGCGCGGCATTGCCGCACAGGGACCGATACCGCCGGGGATTTTCGGCCACGCCGCGGGCGAGGCCGGCATCAATCCCTACGTCTACGGCTGGAGCAACGGCGCCGCCCGGCGCAAATCCCTTGATGAGGCGCGCCGCCTGCTGCGCGAGGCGGGCTATGGGGACGGCGTCGATGCCGAGACCGGCCGCCCGCTGGTGCTGAATCTGGACATCACCGCCGGCGGTCCGGAGGACAAGGCGCGCCTGGAGTGGTTCCGCAAGCAGTTCGAGAAGCTCAATATACAGCTGGTGATACGCAACACCGATTACAACCGGTTCCAGGACAAGATGCGCAACGGCAGCGCTCAGATCTTCATGTGGGGCTGGAATGCGGACTATCCGGACCCGGAGAATTTCCTGTTCCTGCTCTACGGTCCGAACGGCAAGGTGCGCCACAACGGCGAGAACGCCGCCAATTACGCCAACCCGGAGTTCGACCGCCTGTTCGAGCAAATGAAGACCATGAGCGACGGGCCGCAGCGCCAGGAGCTGATCGACCGCATGGTGGATATCGTGCGGGAGGACGCGCCGTGGATCTGGGGCTTCCATCCCAAGAGCTTCGCGCTGTACCACGCGTGGTCGTCGCCCACCAAGCCCAATCTGATGGCGAACAACCTGCTCAAGTACCGGCGCATCGACCCGGCGCTGCGCGAGCGTCTGCGCGCCGAGTGGAACCGCCCGCTGCTGTGGCCGCTGCTGCTCGCGCTCGGACTGCTCGCCGCGGTGCTCGTCCCGGCGGTGATCGGCCTGGTCCGGCGCCAGCACCGCGCCCCGGCCGTGAACGGCGACATGCGGACGCCCTGACATGCTGAACTACATCCTGCGCCGGGCACTGTATTCGCTGCCGATCCTGGTCGGCGTCAATGTCATCACCTTCGTGCTGTTCTTCGTGGTGAACACGCCGGACGACATGGCGCGCATGCAGCTCGGCATGAAGCACGTCACCCCGGAGGCGGTCGAGCAGTGGAAGCAGGAGCGCGGCTATGACAGACCGGTGCTCTACAACGGCGCCGCCGCCGGCATGGGCAAGGTTACCGACACCATCTTCTTCGACAAGTCGCTGCGCCTGTTCGCGTTCGACTTCGGCGCCTCGGATGCGGGGCGCGACATCGGCCATGATATCCGGCAGCGCATGTGGGCCAGCCTCGCGCTCGCCATTCCCGTCTTCATCATCGGCCTCCTCACCAACATCACCGTGGCGCTGCTGATCGCCTTGTTCCGCGCCACCTACATCGATACCGTCGCGGTGGTGGCCCTGGTGGTGCTGATGTCGATCTCCGGGCTGTTCTACATCATCGCCGGACAGTACCTGGTCGGGAAGCTGCTGCACCTGGTGCCGATATCAGGCTACGACGACGGGCTCGACGCCGTGAAGTTCGTCATCCTGCCGGTGCTGATCGGCGTGGTCGGCGGTATCGGATCCGGCAGCCGCTGGTACCGCACCATCTTCCTCGAGGAGATCGGCAAGGATTACGTGCGCACCGCGCGTGCCAAGGGCGTGCCTGAATCCGCCGTGCTGTTCAAGCATGTGCTGAAGAACGCGATGATCCCCATCCTGACCGGCGCGGTGGTGGTGCTGCCGCTGCTGTTCATGGGCAGCCTGATCATGGAGTCATTCTTCGGTATCCCCGGGCTGGGCAGTTATACCATCGACGCGATCCAGACGCAGGATTTCGCCGTCGTGCGCTCGATGGTGTTCCTGGGCTCGGTGCTGTACATCATCGGACTGATGCTCACCGACATCTCCTACACCCTGGTCGACCCCCGCGTCCGCCTGAACTGACATGAAACATCCGCGCAGATCCGCATGATCAAGCCCATTATCCTCTGGACCGACGCCCTGGTGTTCCTGCTGATCGCAGCGGTGGTCGCCTTCGCGCTCTACGCGCGCGCGCGGGAGCATCTGCGCGCGCCCTGGGGGCGCGTGCTGGAGAGCCGCGCGGCGGTGATCTCCCTGGTGGTGCTGGCAGCCTTTGTGGCGGTGGCGCTGCTCGATTCCGTGCATTTCCGCCCGGCGCTGGAGCAGCGCGGCGAGCAGGCGCAGGAGACCTATTACTCGGTCGAGGTGCTGAGCCTGCTCGACATCGTCGCGCGGCCGCTGAAAGAGCGCGTGGAAAAGACCTACTCGGCGCCCTTCGCGACCCGCCTCTACGCGCGCGAGGCGGTGGAGGGGCCGGACGGCGGCACGGTGTGGGATTACCCGCGCCTGCGCTACGGCGGCGCGCACCTGGAGGATCCGGATGCCGACCGCGCGGGCGACATCGCCCGGCGCGCCCTGGGCGGTGCCGCGGCAGGGGCGGCGTTGTGGTCCCTGTTCGCTGCGGCAGTGGTGTTCGCCATCGCGCGCGCGCGCGCGAAAGGGTTCGTCCACGCGCTGGCGCGGGTCGCCGCCGGACGCACGCGCATCCCCTGGCGCGCAGCACTGTCCACCGCAGGCATCATCATCGTACTGGCTGCGGTGGCGGCGCGGCTCGCGGGCGCGTATCACATCTTCGGCACCGACCAGGTGGGCCAGGACGTGTTCTACCAGGCCGTCAAGAGCATACGCACGGCGCTCGTGATCGGCACGCTCACCACGCTCGTCATGCTGCCGTTCGCCATCCTGCTCGGCATCATGGCCGGCTACCTGCGCGGCTGGATAGATGACGTGATCCAATACCTGTACACTACCCTCAATTCCATTCCCGGTGTTCTGCTGATCGCCTCCGCCATCCTGATGCTGCAGGTCTACATCGACACCCATCCCGAACTGTTCCAGACCGACGCCGAGCGGGCCGACATGCGCCTGCTGTTCCTCTGTCTGATCCTCGGTGTCACGAGCTGGACCGGTCTGTGCCGCCTGTTGCGCGGTGAGGCGCTCAAGCTGCGCGAGGTCGAGTACGTGCAGGCGTCAATCGCCTTCGGTGTCACGCGCCTGCGCATCATGACGCGCCATCTGCTGCCGAACGTGATGCACATCGTGCTGATCAGCGTGGTGCTCGACTTCAGCGGGCTGGTGCTGGCCGAGGCGGTGCTGTCCTACGTCGGCGTCGGCGTCGATCCCTCCACCGACAGCTGGGGCAACATGATCAACGGGGCGCGTCTGGAGATGGCGCGCGAGCCGATCGTATGGTGGTCGCTCGCCGCGGCATTCGTCTTCATGTTCGCCCTGGTGCTGGCGGCGAACCTGTTCTCCGACGCGGTGCGCGACGCCTTCGATCCGCGGCTGCGGGGCGGGTAAACGGGGCGGAACGGCATGAGCGACCTGCTGCTGGAAGTCGAAGGACTGTGCACCCACTTCGAGACGCGCGGAGGCGCGGTGCGCGCGGTCGATGACGTCAGCTTCAGCATCCGCCGCGGCGAGACCTTCACGCTGCTGGGCGAGTCGGGCTGCGGCAAGTCGATGACAGCGCTTTCGATCATGCGTCTGGTGCCGGTCCCGGCCGGACGCATCGCCGCCGGCCGCGTGCTGCTCGGCGGGGAGGACCTGCTGCGCCTGCCCGAGGCCGCGATGCGCAGCGTGCGCGGCAACCGCATCGCGATGATCTTCCAGGAGCCGATGACCTCGCTCAATCCGGTGCTGACCGTCGGCGAGCAGATCGCCGAGACGATGCGCCGCCACCGCAGCCTGAAGGGCGGCGCGGTGACCCGCCTGGTGGTGGAGCTGCTCGACGCGGTCGGCATCGCGGATCCGGCGCAGCGCCTGGGCGAATATCCGCACCAACTGTCCGGCGGTATGAAGCAGCGCGTGATGATCGCGATCGCCCTGGCGGGCGAACCCGACCTCCTGATCGCCGACGAGCCGACCACCGCGCTCGATGTAACCATCCAGGCGCAGGTACTCGCGCTGCTGCGGCGGCTGCAGCGCGAGCGCGGCATGGCCATCCTGCTGATTACGCACGACCTCGGCGTGGTGTCCGAGATGGCGGACCAGGTCGCCGTGATGTATGCCGGACAGATCGTCGAGCAGAGCGCGCGCGCGCAGTTCTTCGCGGACCCCAAGCATCCCTACAGCCGCAAGCTGTTCGAATCTCTGCCCAAGATCGAGAAGCGCGCCCAGCCCCTGGCCGTGATCCCGGGCGCAGTGCCCTCGCTCGCGCGCGCGTTCACCTCCTGCCGCTTCGCCGATCGCTGCGATTCCGCCTGGCAGACCTGCCGGGAGGTCGAGCCGCGCTGGATCCGGGTATCGGACCAGCAGGCGGCGCGCTGCCATCTGCTCGATCCCGAGGTGGCGCCGCCGCCGGCGCGGGCCGCGGCGGCGGCGGCGACGGCCGCGAGCCGGCGGCGCATCGCGGACCAGACCGCGCCGCTGCTCGAAGTGACCGGGCTGAAGGTGCATTTTCCGATACAGCGCGGCCTGTTCAAGCGCACCGTCGGACATGTCTATGCGGTGGACGACGTCTCCTTCGCCATCGGCCGCGGGCGCACCTTTGCTCTGGTCGGCGAATCAGGCTGCGGCAAGACCACGATCGGAAAGTCCATCCTGCAGCTGATCCGGCCCACCGCCGGGGGCGTCAGGTTCGACGGCGATGAGCTGACCGAGCTCAGCGGTGAGCGACTGCGCCGGCGCCGTTCCGACTTCCAGATCATCTTCCAGGATCCCTTCTCGTCGATGAATCCGCGCATGCTGGTGGGCGACGTCATCGAGGAGGGCATGCGCGCGCTCGACCTGGAGCCGGATGCGGCGCGGCGGAAGGCGCGCGTCGAGACCCTGCTCGACCAGGTCGGGCTGCCGCGCGACGCCGTGCGCCGCTATCCGCACGAGTTTTCCGGCGGCCAGCGCCAGCGCATCTGCATCGCGCGGGCGCTGGCGGTGAACCCGCGCCTGCTGGTCTGCGACGAGCCGACCAGCGCGCTCGACATCTCGGTGCAGGCGCAGATCCTCAACCTGCTGCAGCGGCTGCAGGACGAGATGGGCCTGTCTTATCTGTTCATCACCCACAACCTGTCAGTGGTGGCCTATCTCGCCGACGAGGTGGCGGTGATGTATCTCGGCCGCATCGTGGAGCACGGCACGGTCGACGACGTGCTGAACGCGCCCAAGCATCCCTACACCCAGGCGCTGCTGTCGGCGATCCCGGTGATCGAGCAGGCGACCCGCCGCGAGGTCATCCGGCTGGAGGGCGACCTCCCGTCGCCGGCCAGGCCTCCGTCGGGATGCCATTTCCACGTGCGCTGCCCCCATGCCACCGCACAGTGTCGGGCGGAGTACCCGGCGGTCACCCGCATCGGATCGACGCACACGGTGCGCTGTTTCCTCTACGAGGCGGATGCCGCCGACGAAGCCGGCTGCTAGCCCTCGCCCTGCTGCGGTGCCCGCGCCAGTGCGCTGTGGCGCATCGAATACATGAAGTAGACCACCATGCCTAGCGCGAGCCATGCCCCGAACCTGATCCAGGTGACCAGCGGCAGGCTGGCCATCAGGTACAGGCAGAAGGCGATGCCGAGCAGCGGCGCAACCGGCATCCACGGGCTGCGGAACGGGCGCAGCAGGTCGGGGTGGGTGTGGCGCAGCGCGATGACGCCGCCGCACACCAGCACGAAGGCGGCCAGCGTGCCGATGTTGACCAGCTCCGCGACGTCGCCGATCGGAGTGAATCCGGCGATGGCGGCCATGGCCACGCCGCTGGCTAGGATGGTGCGGACCGGAGTCTTCGTCCCCGGGTGGATGCGCGAGATGCCCGGCGGCAGCAGTCCGTCGCGCGACATCGCGAGGAAGATCCGGGTGAGGGCGTAGAACAACACCAGCATCACCGTGGTCAGGCCCGCGATCGCCCCGGCCGCGATCACCGCGGAGGCCCACTGGTGGCCGAGGCGCAGCAGGGAGTCCGCCACCGGTGAGGCGACGTTGAGCGTGTGGTAGGGGACGATGCCGGTGAGCAGCCCGGAGACGAGGATGTAGATCACGGTGCATACGGCGAGCGAGGCGATGATGCCGATCGGCACGTCGCGCGGCGGATTGACCGCCTCCTCCGCGGCGGTCGATACGGCGTCGAAGCCGATGTAGGCGAAGAAGATCAGCGCCGCGCCGCCCGCCACACCCTCCCAGCCGAAGGGGAGAAGGGGGGTCCAGTTGGCAGGGTCGACGTGGCCGGAGGCGACCGCGATGAAGACCGCGATCGCGCTGAGCTTGATCAGCACCATGGCGGCGTTGAAGCGCGCGCTGTAGTGGATGCCGACGGCCAGCAGAACCGCCAGCACCAGTATCACCGCCGCCGCGGCGAGATTGACGAGCCCCCCGTCCGCCGGGCTGCGCGTCAGCTCGACCGGCAGCGGCATGCCCATGGCGGTGAGCGCGTTGTTCAGATACCCCGACCAGCCGATGGCCACCGCCGCGGTGGCCACGCCGTATTCGAGGAGGAGATCCCAGCCGATGATCCAGGCGATGAACTCGCCGAACCCTGCGTAGGCGTAACCGTAGGCGCTGCCGCAGCCCCCGACCGCGGCGGCGAGTTCCGCGTAGGCCAGCGCGGCGAAGGCGCAGGCGAATCCCGCCAGCACGAAGGACAGCACGATCGCCGGCCCGGCCTTGGTGGCGGCCGCGATCCCGGTGAGTACGAAGATGCCGGCCCCGATGATCGCGCCGATGCCGAGCATGGTGAGGTCGAAGGCGGACAGACAGCGCCGCAGTCCGGTGTCGCAGTACATATCGGCGTTGATCGGCTTGGTTCGAAAGAGATTCATCGCGGAAGGTCCTCTGCGCAGGTTATTGATATTGTTGGGTGTCCACTGAAGCTGTGTACATCAGATAATGACAGAATGCCCGAACAGGGCAAGCCAAGTGATTCATCCGGCGTGGCAAATCGCGCATGGGTCCTGCTGCAGCCGCAGCGGGCGCGGAGGTTTTTATCGGCATGAGCTCAGCAATGACGCGAGGATCATGGATGTATCTGGTTGATTTCTAATGCCCCGGTGCTTGCGGTTTCAATAGAGCAGGTCTGCATAGGGGAGCACGTCAATGGTCTGGCCGCGCCGGACCGTCTCACGCGCGGGAACGACGGCGAGGCAGTCGGCCCAGGTCGTCGAACTCAGCGCGCCCGAGCTCTGGTTGGCATGGATGCTGACGACGGACCGCCCCTCCGCGTCGCGGGCGAGCCGGCCCCGCAGGTATTCACGGCGTTCGATCGGGTTGCTGCGTTCAAAGCCGGCCAGCGCGGGCAGGGCGCGCGGCGCGAGGTCCGTCCTGCCCTGCAGCTTGAGCAGGAAGGGGCGTACGAAGATGCAGAAGGTTACGAACAGGGAGACCGGGTTGCCGGGCAGGCCGAAACAATGCGCCGCCCCGAGCGTCCCGTAGACGATGGGTTTGCCCGGCTTCACCGCGACCTGCCACAGCTCGAGCCGGCCCCGTTCCGCCAGCGCCGCCTTGACATGGTCCTCCTCGCCGACCGAGGCCCCGCCGCTGGTGAGGACGATGTCGGCCCCGTCGGCTGCCAGCGCCAGAGCGGCGGAGGTGGCGTGCGGATCGTCCGGGATGATGCCGAGGTCGTCGACCGCGCAGCCGAGGCCTGTGAGCAGCCCGTGCAGCATGGGACCGTTCGCGTTATAGGTCATGCCGTGCGCGAGCGCGCCGCCCGGGGCGACCAGCTCGTCGCCGGTGCAGAACATCGCCGCCCGGATGGGGCGGCGCACCGGCAGGCGCGCACGGCCGAGCGCGGCGGCGAGGCCGAGGTGCTGCGGACCGAGGCGTGTGCCTGCGGCGAGCGCGAGGGCATCCCGCGCCAGGTCCTCGCCCGCGTTCCTGACGTACCCGCCGGCGCCGCCCCCCGCCGGGACGAGGATCGCGTCGCCGGAGCGCCGCACCGTTTCCTGCGGGAGTATGGCATCGGCGCCGGGCGGCAGCGCCGCGCCGGTGAAGATCCGTGCCGCGGTGCCGGGCGCGAGCGCGTGTCCGGTCGCGCCGGCCGGGATGCGCTGTGCGACGGCGAGGCGCGTCTCCCCCGCCGGAGCCAGGTCGGCACTGCGTACCGCATAACCGTCCATCGCGCTGTTGTTGGCGGCGGGCAGGTCCCTCGGCGCGCGCACTTCCTGCGCCAGCACCCGGCCCAGCGCGGCGCCGATATCGATCTCCTCGCTGCCTGCGACCGTCACGGCGCGTGCGAGCAGCAGGTAGAGGGTCTCGGCTTCGCTCCTCAGGGCGGACATCGAGGCGAAGGCTCCGGGATGGCGCGGGGCGGCGCTATTCGCGCAGGCGCGGGCGCAGGCGGGCGAGATTGCACGGCTTGACCCTGTCGTCGAGCAGTTCGCGGATCAGGCCGTTCCAGGCGGTGCGGCAGGCGCTGGGGGATCCGGGGATGCAGAAGATGGCGGTGCCGTTGGCGATGCCGCCGAGTGCGCGCGAAAGCAGCGCGGAGACGCCGATCTCGCGATGGGAGATCTGCCGGAACAGCTCGCCGAATCCCTCGATCTCCTTGTCGAACAGCGGGCGCACGGCCTCCGGCGTGCCGTCGCGCCCGGTCAGGCCGGTGCCGCCGGTGATGATCACGGCGTCGACGGCTTCGTCGGCGATCCAGGCGGAGACTGCGGCGCGGATGCGGTGGATGTCGTCGGGGACGATGAGCCGGGAGGAGAGGCGGTGCCCCGAGTCCCGCAGGGCGTCCACGAGAACGCCGCCGGAACCGTCCGTCGCCTCCGTGCGCGTGTCGGAGACGGTGAGGACGGCGATGCCGAGACTGGCGGGTTGATCGGACATTGCGGTCATGCGGCGGGACGACTACCTTGCGGCCGGCGATGCGCCCATTATAGTGGGCAGCGACCCGGTCCGGCAAAGGAGCGCCGGCGCATGTCGCGCCGGTGTCTCAGCCGTTGCGGTACGCCTCGGCGAGCGAGACGGTGCGCATCCTGGCCTGGCTGAGTGCGCTCTCCATCAGCGTGACCATGCCGTTTCTGATCGCCTGCTGGCGGATGTCGGCCGCGGCCGCGCCGCTTTCCAGCAGGGCGTAGATCTCCGGGGTCATCTCCAGCATTTCGTAGACCATCGTGCGTCCCTGGTATCCGGTCTGGTTGCAGCGCGGACATCCCCTGCTGCGGTAGAAGACCTCGTCCATTCCCACCCCGAGCGCCTGGCGCATATCCGCCGGTGCGTCCTCGACCTCCAGGCAGTGGCAGCAATTCAGCCGCAGCGCGCGCTGGGCGAGCACGCAGGGGAGCGATGCCTTGAGCCGGCGCGGCTGGATTCCCATCCGCGTCAGCTTCAGGACCGCTTCCACGGTGTTGTCGGCGTGCAGCTTTCCCAGCACCAGGTGCTTGCCGAGCGCGGTGTCGATGGCGCACACCGCGGTCTCCCCGTCGCGCAGCTCCCCGAACATGACGACATCCGTGTTCCTGAGATCCATGTGTTTGACGAGGGCCGCGTAGCTGGCCCCGGCGCCGCGCTCGAGCTGCACCTGGTCGATGCCGGTGAGGTGGTGGCTGATGGGATCTTCCAGTGTCAGGATGCGCAGATTCTGCGTCTTCAGGGCGAGCATGGCGGCGTACAGCGTTGCGGATTTGTCCGAGCCTTCAGGACCCGTGACCAGCACCATGGAGTAGGTCTTGTTGAGCTCCTCCATGAATACGAATTCGTCCCGCGTGTTCAGGCCGAGATTGTTGAGCGTGCGCAGGCGCGTGCTGGTATTGAGCAGGTGGATCACCGCTTCGGCGCCGTCGGCGCCGTCCATCAGGGCGATGCGCAGTTCGTAGATGAGATCCTCGTTGACGATCGAGGCGCGGCCGTGCTGGGCGCCGCGGGTCTTGTGCAGGTCCATCCCGCCCATGGTCTTGAGCCGGTCCACCACCTTCGGATAGAGCACCTTGCTGAAGCGACGGATCGGGATCAGCGCGCCGTCAATGCGGAACAGCAGCTCGACGTAGTCCCGCTTCGGCGCGAAGTGAATGTCCACCGCGTTGCGCTGAATGGCGTCGAGGAGCGTGTTGTCCACGAAGCTGATGATGGGCTTGACGCTGTCGGCGGCGCCGTGTTCCGCGATCTTTTCCGGTCGCGGGGGTGGCGGTTCCGCCGCCGTGACCGCGGGTGCCGGCGCGGCCGGCGCCGTCACGGCGCCGTAATACTTGCCGAGCGCCCAGTTGATGTCCTCGCGGGTGGCAATGGTCGGCTCGATGGTGAAGCGGGTGATGAAACGCAGGAGCGTAAGCGCCTCGGTGTTGGCGGGGTCGTCCATCGCCACGACCAGGCGGTTCTGATGGATCACGAGCGGGACCAGCATGTATTTCTGCGCCACGTCCGCCGGCACCAGGCTGAGGCATTCGAAGTCGATGTAGAAGTTGCGCAGCAGCACGAACGGCAGGCTGAACTTGTGGGCCAGGGTACGGTAGATGTCGTGGGCGGACACCGTTCCCATGCGGACGAGGATCTCGCCGAGTTTCTGCGACCGGTCCTGCTGCTGCGTCTTCAACGCCGCCTCGAGCTGCTCGGCGGTGATGATGCCGGCCTCCACCAGCATGGCGCCGATCTGCTTGGATCCGAGCAGGTTGCCGCCGGACTGCCCCGCCTGTTTGTCGAGGGCCTGTTCGAGCTGGATCGAGTTGAGCGCCAGTCCGCTGGTCTTGCTGTCCGTCTTGCGCCGTTTCAGCGCGGGCTTCTTGTCGGCCGCCGGTTCGGACTTGCGCGCCCTGGCGCCGCCATGCGCATGCACGGTGGCGGGTTTGCTCTCGCCGATATTGTATTTCTTAACGACCTGGGCCGGGATGAAGATGCGGCTGATGTATGCGCTGCCGACCAGTTGAAACAGGTGCAGGCCGATCTCGTCGACAAAGGAACCGCGGGTGCGTCCGGTGAGGAAACGTCCATCGACGAACGTGACATGAAAATCCTCCACCGCGCGCGGCATCGACACGTCGCCGGCGTGCTCTTCCATCAGGGGATGCTTGGCGGTGTTGGTCGGATGTTTGTTGATGAAGTTCAGCTGGCGCAGGTCGGAAAATTTGATGATGGAGCGCCCCTTTTCACTGCCTTGCAGGGTGAGGACCGCCTGCGGACCGTCGAGGGTGACCAGGCGCCCGGTGATGGTCTTGCCGTTCATCAGGGTAGCCGCCACCGGCGCGTTCAGCAGATTGCCTTCCGCCACCGTGGAACGCAGCGGAGAAACAGGGAGGTCGATCACATGGCTGGGGCTGCTCATCGTTCAGCATCCTATTGTTATTAATAAATATTCCGTCTTCCTGCGGGTCCGCATGGGCAGCGGGTCGGCACAGGTTCTCGGGCTACGACTTTTGTATCGGCAGGAGGGGAGTAGAGATAAAACCTCGGGGTAAATCGCGCGTGCGCCGTCATCGCGGTGAATACGGCGGCCGCGAACCCGTAATTCCGGCTCAATGTCTGAACAGGGTATTGCCGAGTCCGAGCAGGCGCGACACGATGTTTCCGCGGAACTGGGTCAGGTCGATGCCGTAGGCGCCGTCCGGCAGGCTTTGGCGGATGTCGACGGGATTGCCGTCGCCGTCCGAGGTGTAGACCAGGAGGTCGATCTCGGCCGCCTTCTTCACCGGCTGCTTGTCACGGTCGAGGATCAGCATGATCTTGGGGCGCAGGCGGCGGTCAGCGTTCTGCTCGGTGATGATGCCGATCTCGCCGGTGCTGAGTTCGATCAGCGTGCCGGTGGGATAGATGCCGATGGCCTGGATGAACTCCTCGACCAGTTCGGTCTGGAATTCCTCGTCGCGCATATTGTGCAGCAGGGCCATGGCCGCCGCCGGCGACAGCGCCTCTTCGTCATAGCGCGGGGCGGTGACGGAGTCGTAGAAGTCGACGATGCCGGCGATCTTGCCGAGCAGGGGGATCTGGTTGCCGCGCAGCCCCTTGGGGAAGCCGCTGCCGTTGTAGCGCTCGTGATGCGTGCGCACGGTCCACAGGGTATCCTCGTTGATTCCCTGAATGCCCTTCAGTATCTCCACGCTATACTCGACGTGCTTCTTCATGACTTCGAGTTCTTCCGCCGTCAGGCGTTCCTTTTTGGTCAGGATCTCGGTCGGCAGGCGCGTATAGCCGACTTCCGACAGCAGCACGCCCATGGCGAGATTCTCCAGGCGTTCCTTGCGCAGGCCGAGGTGGCGGCCGAAGGAGATCGCCCAGACTGAAGAGCGCACGCAGTGGCCGTAGGTGTAGGTGTCCTTGTCCCGGACGCGGGCGATCCAGACCGATGCATCGGGATTGCGCAGGATGCTGTCCACCATCCTGTTTGCCACCTTGCGCGTCGCCGGGATGTTCGCGGGCCTGCCGCTTGCGATCTGATTCATCACGCTGTCGACTGCGGCGGCCACGTCGCGATGGAGATTGCCGGCAGTGGAGATTTCCTGCTTGATGCTTCTGGTCCTGGGATAGCTTGACTCGTTGGTCTTGAGGTTGACGTAGGCACGCGGTTCCCTGGGTCCCGATCGGGCGGGTTTGCGCTTCGGGTTCGTCGCCACCTCGACCTTGCTTTTGACCACGTCGATGTAGACGTATCTGCAATAGCTGCCGAGCGTGCGGATCTCGTTGAAATTCTTGATGTGGAAGCCCTGGATCGGGAACGGGGTGCCGATCCAGGGCCGGTCGAGGCGGGTGACGTACATGCCGATCACGAGATCCTGCACATTGACCCTTTCCTGTGTGAATTCAACCATGATCTTCTTGCGCACCTTGGGCTGCGGCCGGGCAGGAGCATGGCCACTCGGGACAGTATTCCGTGAGGTTCCGGGGAATTTCGCTTGCTCCAGCTTGGTATCGGCCGGATCCGGGTGTTCCTTATTTATGGAATACCAGTTTCTGGCGAATATTATTTCAGGAACAACAGGTTGTATTGTTCCTTGGATACAGGGCGCGGTCGCGCCGGAGGGGCGGCGCCGCACTCCGGTGCGGGCCTTTGAAGTAACACGCGGAACGACGGGCGGTGGATCCCGGCGCAGGGGCCGGGGCGGGGTCAGATGTTTTCGGTCTGGTTGATGATGTCGATGAAGAGTGTCAGCTTCTGGCCCGGTTGCAGGTATTCATTCCTGCGCAGGGAGTTCCAGTTCAGCAGCTCGGAGACCTTTACGTTGAAGCGCTGCGAGATGCGCGCCAGCGAATCTCCCTTGCGCACCACGTAATTGATGCGCTGGGTGGCATTGCCGAGGGGATGCTGGGCGTTCGGGCCGGCGGCAGCGCTCGCATCAGCGCCGCCCTTTTGCCAGATGATCAGGCGCTGGCCGATGCGCAGCGGGTCGCGCGGCGAGATGCCGTTCCACTGCGCGAGTCGCGCCACGGCGACATTGTGCGCGCGCGCGATGTCCCACAGCGTATCGCCGCTGCGCACCGCGTACTCGAGTTTACGCCCCTCGCGCGGGCTGTTCTGCACGCTCCTGGTGCGTTCGTCCTGGCTCAGGGCGTAACCGGACAGGCTGCGCGACGAGACCGGGATGAGCAGGGCGTTGCCGGCGCGGATCATATTGCCCCTGATGTCGTTCAATTGGCGCAGCACCTCGACCGTGGTGTGATGGCGTTCGGCGATGCTCCCGAGGGAATCCCCCGAGCGGATGACGTAGCGCTGCCAGGTGAGGCGTTCCGCATCGTCCAGCGCGGCGAGATTGGTCTCGAACAGCTCCGCCTTGTCGAGCGGGAGCAGCAGCGCGTGCGGTCCGTCCGGATCGGTCGCCCAGCGGTTGAAGCCGGGATTCAGGCGGTAGAGCTCGTCCAGGCTGGTGTCGGCCAGCTCCGCAGCCTTGGCCAGGTCGATCTGGGAGCCGGTCTGCACCGTGCGCACGACCGGAGCGTCGGGGATCGTCTTTATTTCGATCGAATACTCATCCGGATTGGCGAAGAGCTCGGCCAGGGCGAGCAGCTTGGGCACATAGGCGCGCGTCTCGGCCGGCAGTTGCAGGGACCAGAAATCGGTCGGTTTGCCGCGGCGCTGATTCGCCAGGATGGCGCGCTTCACCGTGCCGGCGCCGGAATTGTAGGCAGCGAGCGCGAGCAGCCAGTCGTTGTCGAGATCATCATGCAGGGACTGCAGGAAGTCGAGCGCGGCGCGCGTCGAGGCGAGGATGTCGCGCCGGCCGTCGTACCACCAGTTCAGCTTGAGTCCGTAATGGCGTGCGGTCGACGGAATGAACTGCCAGATGCCCGCGGCGCGGCCGTGCGAATAGGCGAACGGCTGATAGGCGCTCTCGACGATCGGCAGCAGCGCGATCTCCAGCGGCATGCCGCGCTGTTCCAGGTCTTCGACGATGAGATGCAGATAGGGGCGCGCTCGGTCCACCGTGCGGTCGAGGTAATCGGGGTGGCGGGCGTACCACTCGAGTTCTGCGCGCACGCGCGGGTTGTCATGACGGGGGAAGTCGAAGCCCCCGCGTACGCGGTCCCACAGATCCACCGCGTCTGCGGGATCCGGCGTCTCCCGTCCGGCGTCCTGGGCGAAGGCCTCCGCCGCGTCCAGTGCGCCGTCGGCTCCCGCCAGTGCCGGATCGGTCTCGAGCGTGCTGTGATCCGGGTCGGGCGGGAACACGGCACCGTCGACGGCGTTCCACGCGTCGGGCGCCGCTTCCGTGAAGTCCTCGGCGCCCGTCTGCACGGATGTTTTGCCCCGCGCGGAATCATCGGCGGAACGGAGGGAATTCTGGTGCATCGCCGCGCACCCTGTCATGACAGGAAGCAGGATTGCGAACAGGCCGTTCCGGATTGGCGCGCAGACGATGTTTTTCATGATGGCGATTATTTTAACGAGCCCGGAGTATAACAGGTAATCGGCCTGATCAAAGTTAACCTTAGTCCAGGGCGGAGGCGACCGTACTGTGTCCCGGCCGAGAGGCGCGCAATGCGTGATGAAATCCTTCGCAGCTTGTGCGGCCGCCGGCGGGCGGCGCGTCACTGTGTGTCTTTCCAGTAGCGGATCATTGCAAAAACATCGAGCTCCGTGCTGAGGGTTCGGTCGCAAAACCGTTCGGCGGCCTGCCTGACGGAGGCTGTGTGGCAGCGCAGGAACGGATTGGTGGCCTTCTCTTCTGCGAGGGTGGCGGAGGCGGTGACGAGATTCTGACTGCGCATTCGCGAGGTCTCCGCGAGACGCGCGGCAAGCCGGCGGTTCCCCGGTTCTACCCGCAGGGCAAAGGTGAGGTTGGCCAGGGTGTATTCATGTCCGCAATAGATGCGCGTGTCGTCCGGCAGGCTGGCCAGTCTCTGCAATGCCGCGAGCATCAGCCGCGGGGAGCCCTCGAACAGACGCCCGCAGCCGCCGGTGAACAGGGTGTCGCCGCAGAAGAGCAGGCCGTTTCCGTAGTAGGCCACGTGGTCGAGGGTATGACCGGGCACCTCGATCACGTGCAACTGCACCCCGCCCGGAGAGATCTCGTCGCCCTCGCGCACGGGATGGTGCGAGGGACCGAAGTGCAGATCAGCCGGCCCGTAGACGGGGACAGAATACTGTCGCAGCAGATCCGGAATGCCGCCCGTGTGATCGGGGTGATGGTGTGTGAACAGGATGGCGGCGGGCCGCAGACTGTGCGAGGCGAGGGCGGCGAGCACCGGGGCCGCCTCGCCCGGGTCGACGATGACAGCCTGTGCCAGCACGCGGTCTCCTGCGGTCCGGATCATCCAGATATAATTATCGCGCAGGGCGGGGACAGGGATTACCTGTATCATGTCCGCATTCAGAGCATGCCGGTGAGACAGCGATCGGTGAGATGCAGGCTAGGATAGCCCAACCCGGATGACGCGGAAAGCAGGCCAATGAAACAGGAGCAGGATACGGCGTCCCCGGCGCGGGACGGGCGCGGGCTGCGGGCGTGGCATGAGCGGCAGCTCGGCCAACTCCTGCTCGGGCAGGAGAGGCGTGAGCTGGACGGCATCCTCGCCAACCTGTTCGGCTACTACCTGCTGCAGGTGGGTGCTGCGATGGACGCCTATCTGCTGGAATCGAGCCGCATACGCCATCAGGTCATCCTCGACAATCTCTGGCCGGTGGAGCCCGGCGGCGTCTATCCTGCGCATGTCACCAGGATGTACGCCGATCCGCACAGGCTTCCGGTGCAGAGCGACAGCGTGGACGTGGTGGTGCTGCCGCACACGCTGGAGTTCGACGCGTCCGCGCACGAAGTGCTGCGCGAGGTCGAGCGCGTGCTGGTGGCCGAAGGCCATGTGGTGATCCTGGGTTTCAATCCCTGGAGCCTGTGGGGATTCTGGCGTCTGTTGCGCCGGCGCCGGCAGCCGCCCTGGCACGGCGCCTTTCGCGGCATCTACCGCATTAAGGACTGGCTCTCGCTGCTCGGCTTCGACATCGTGCAGGCGCGCTCGTATTTTTTCCGTCCGCCCTTGCAGCACGAGGTCATGATGCGGCGGCTGGAATGGCTCGAACGGCTGGGACATCGCTGGTGGCCGTATCTCGGCGGCGCCTATGTCATTGTGGCCAGGAAGCGCGTGACGACGCTGACGCCGATCAAGCCGCGCTGGCGGCCGCGGCGCAGCCTGCTGCAGCCGGACGTGGCCAAGCCGACCACATGACGCGGGCCGACATGACGGACCTCGTGGAGATATTCACCGACGGCGCCTGCCGCGGCAACCCCGGGCCGGGCGGATGGGGCGCCCTGCTGCGCTACAAGGGCAAGGAGAAGCATATCCGCGGCGCCGAGCCCCATACCACCAACAATCGCATGGAACTGATGGCGGCGATCGAGGCCCTGGCGTCGCTGAAGCGCCCCTGCCATGTCAGCTTGACCACGGATTCGCAATATGTGAAAAAGGGCATGAATGAGTGGATGACGGACTGGAAGCGGCGCGGCTGGAAGACGGCCGACAAGAAGCCGGTGAAGAACGTCGACCTGTGGCAGAGGCTGGACGAGGCCGTCGCACGCCACACCATAGAATGGCACTGGGTGCGCGGGCATACCGGGCATCCGGAAAACGAACTGGCCGACTCGCTGGCCAATCAGGCGATCGACGAACTGCTCAGCCGGGACGGAGCGGCGGAGGAATGAGTCCCGCCGCGCAGCCCGCGATCGATTTACACGGAGTATCCAGATGCGACAGATAGTGCTCGATACGGAAACCACGGGTCTGGAGACCTCGCAGGGGCACCGCATCATCGAGATCGGCTGCGTGGAGATGGTCGGCCGGCGCCTGACGGGGCGGCATTACCACCAGTACCTGCAGCCGGATCGCGAGATCGACGCCGGCGCCGCCGAGGTGCACGGGATCACCGGCGAATTCCTGCGCGACAAGCCGCGCTTCGCCGATGTGGCGGAGGAGCTGGTCGACTTCGTGCGCGGCGCCGAACTGATCATTCACAACGCGCCGTTCGATCTCGGGTTCCTCCGCCACGAGTTCGGGCTGCTCGGCCAGTCATGGGACGAGGCCGCGGCGGACTGCGCCGTGGTCGACACGCTCGCCCTCGCGCGCGGCCGCCATCCGGGCCAGAAGAACAACCTGGACGCCCTGTGCAAGCGCTACGGCATCGATAATTCCGAGCGCACGCTGCACGGCGCGCTGCTCGACGCCGAGATCCTCGCCGACGTATATCTCGCGATGACCGGCGGGCAGAGCCGCCTGCTGCTGGAGGCGGAGCCCGAGGCGGTCACGGTCAGCCACGCTCCGGTCGTCCGCCTGTCGGTGGATCGTGCACCGCTCCCGGTAATACGCGCCAATGCGGTGGAGTGCGAGATGCACGCGCAGCGGCTGGAGTCGATTGAAAAGGCGAGCGGCGGCAGGTGCGTGTGGCTGCGGCTGGACGCCCCGGCCTGAGGCGCGGGCACCATGATCAAGGGGATCAGCCGATTCTTTCAGGAACGCATCCGGCCGGACGACGACAGCCGGGGCGGCCACGAACATCGGTTCCGCCTCGCCACGGCCGCGCTGCTGATCGAGATGACGCGCGCCGATTTCAGCGTGACGGACGCCGAGCGTGAGGCGGTGGATAGACTGCTGCGCGAGCACTTCGAGCTGGACGACGCCGAGGCGGATGAACTGATCGAGCTTGCCGAGCTGGAGGTGAGGACGAGCGCCTCGCTGTTCCAGTTCACCCACCTCATCGACAAGCACTTCGCGCTCGAGCAGAAGATCGCCATCGTCGAGCTGATGTGGCGCGTCGCCTATGCTGACGCCGGGAAGGACCACCACGAGGAACACCTGGTACGCAAGGTCGCGGATCTGCTGCACGTGCCGCACTCCGCCTTCATCCGGGCGCGCGAGCGGGCCGCGTCCGGGGCGGGGCGCTGATGCCCGCGCGTACCGCTACATCAGGTGCGTGTTGAGATATAAGTGAGTGGCGATGCTGGCCGCGTAGCCCAGCGCAACCGCCCAGGACCAGCGCAGGTGCGAGAAGAACGTGTAGGTTCCGCGCGCCTGTCCCATCAGGGCCACGCCGGCGGCCGAGCCGATCGACAGCAGTGAGCCGCCGACGCCGGCCGTCAGCGTGACGAGCAGCCATTGCCCGTGCGACATGTCGGGGTTCATGGTGAGCACGGCAAACATCACCGGTATGTTGTCCACCACGGCGGACAGAAGGCCGATCAGTACATTGGCCCAGGTCGGCCCGAGATCGACATAGAGGAACTCCGACGCCAGCGCCAGGTAGCCGATCGTGCCGAGGCCGCCAACGCAGAGGACGACGCCGTAGAAGAACATGAGAGTATCCCACTCGGCCCGTTTCATGCTGATGAAGATGTCGAACGGCTTGCGCGGGCGGCCGGACGTGATGTCCAGATCGCCTTCCTCCGGGCCGCCGATGTGGGGGATATTCAGTTCGCTGCGCCTGAGCCGGTAGCCATACAGCTTGAGTATGCCGAGTCCCATCATCATGCCCACTACCGGCGGCAGGTGGAGGAAATTGTGCATCAGCACGGTGATCGTGATGGTGAAGAAGAACAAGCCGATTATGATGAAGCCACCCTGCTTGACGCGTGTTACTTCGCCTTGCCCCTCGGGCCGCTGTGTGGACACCGCGAATGACATGAACAGGGCGGGTACCAGCCAGTTGACCACGGACGGGATGAACAGGTCGAAGAATTCAAAAAAGTCCACCACCCCCTTCTGCCATACCATCAGCGTCGTGATATCGCCGAACGGGCTGAAGGCGCCGCCGGCGTTGGCCGCCACCACGATGCTGATGCAGGACACCGAGATGAACGCGCGGTCGTTGCCGCCCACGGCGATGACCACCGCGGCCATGACCAGCGCTGTGGTCATATTGTCGGCGACGGGTGAGATGAAGAAGGCCAGTATGCCGGTCAGCCAGAAGATGGTGCGGAGGGAATAACCGGAGTTGACCAGCTTCGAGCGCAGCGCGAGGAACACATTGCGCTCGGTCAGGGTGTTGATATACGTCATCGCGGCGAGCAGGAACAGCATAAGCTCGGCGTATTCCAGGATGTGGTGCCGGACCGTGTCGCCGACCACTTCGGTATCGCCCTGCTGCCTGTAGGCGATGGCGATCAGGATCCAGATGAGGCCGGCGGCGAGCATCACCGGCTTGGACTTGCGCAGGTGGATGAACTCCTCCAGCACGACGACGCCATACGCGAGCACGAACAGGGCAAGGCAGGAATAGCCGACCCAGCTGCCGGTGAGGTCGAGCAGGGTGCGTGCGGTGTCGGTCGAGGTTTCCGCGTGCGACAGCAGCGGCCAGCACGACAGCAGCAGCACCGCGAACACGCGCCAGGCGCGGGATACGGCGTGTCTTGCCGGCGCAGCGACGGCGGTTTCCGACGATCGGTTGGTCATGGTCTGGATCACGTGCAGCGGATGGCGGATTCTCCCACGATGAGTCGACGTGGTCCAGCGCGCCGCCGGAATCGCGCGGCCGAAGCATGCCGGCGTTGTCTCTACAGCGGTTATTCACTACAATTTGCCGGCCGTGCGGTGTGTTTCCCGCGATCTCCAACCGTCTATATTGATGTTCTGCATGATTTGCAGGCGCGTCCCGGCCCGCACCGGGGAGAGTTGTATCCACTGTCCGCATTCTGACCGCAAGGGGACGCCATGAAACATCCGCAAGATCCGCCCGCATACCTTAATGTCCGCCGCCGGATCGGCGCCGCGGCCTGGCTGCCCGGCCTGTTCGCATTATTCCTGCTGCTGCCCGCGGCGCCCGCCCGCGCGGTGGATCTCAACACCGTTTCAAATGCCGTCGTCAAACTCTATGTCACGCGCCAGGGCTGGGACATCCGCCAGCCCTGGGCGCGTGAGCAGGCGAACCGCCGCACGTGTTCGGGCTTCTTCATCAGACAGGGCATTCTGACCAACGCGCATTGCGTGATGGATGCCACCTTCATCCAGATCGAGGTGCCCGGACTGGCGGACAAGATCGAGGCCGAGCGCGTCGCAGTCAATCATCAGAGCGATCTGGCGCTGCTCAAACCCAGGAATCCCGGCGCGCTGCCGAAGGGCATCGTTCCGATCCGTTTCGGCAAGCTGCCCGAGCCGCGCGACAAGGTGGTGACCGTGGGTTACGCCATCGGCGGCCGCCAGGTCTCATACACCGAGGGCGTGGTCTCGCGCATCGACATCATGTCCTACGCGCACAGCGGGTTCGAGAACCTGCTGGTGCAGACGGACGCGGCGATCAACATGGGAAATTCCGGCGGGCCGGTGTTCTCGGACGAGACGGGGGACTGCGTCGGCGTCGCCACGCAGCGTTTCTCCGGCACGATCGGGTATTTCGTGCCGGGCATGGTGATCGAGCACTTTCTCGCCGACCTGAAGGACGGCAAGGTCGACGGCGTCCCGTTCATCGGCGTGAGCACGCAGTCGCTGGAGAACCCGACCCTGCGCGCCTCTCTCGGCATGGCGCCGGAGCAGAGCGGCCTGATGGTGACCAAGGTGGCGCAGGAAGGCGGCGCCGACGGCATACTGCAGGTCAGCGACGTGCTGCTGTCCGTCGCGGGCACCCGCGTCTTCAACGACGGCAGGATCACCCTGCGCGACAACAGCCGGATCGGCGTGGGCTACGAGATCGCCAGCCGCCAGGTGGGCGAGTCGCTGCCCCTGACCGTGTTGCGCGACGGCAAGGTGATCAAGACGTCGGTCACGCTCGCGAGCCATGAATTCAAGGTGATTCCCACGCTGCCGCAGTACGACACCCAGCCGCGCTATTACGTCTTGGGCGGACTGGTCTTCCGGGCCGTGGAACCGAGATACTACATACCCGCCGATCCGCAGAATACGATGGTGGATATCCCGTTCACCATCCGCAGGTATTTCGACACCCCGCGCAACGATGCGGACGGCATCGAGGAACTCGTGGTGATCAGCGACGTGTTCGAGGCGGAGGTCAATGCCGGTTACGGAGGCCTGGTGGAGAACACCCGTGTCGCGATGGTCAACGGGCGCGGCATCCGCCGGCTCGAGGACGTCGCGGACGCGATCGCGGAGAATCACGGCGACTATCACGTCCTCGAGCTGGAGGACAAGCGCAGGATCGTGCTGAGCCGCGCCCAGGTCGAGGCCGAGGAGCACAACATCCGCCGGCGCTACAACATACCGTGAGCCGTCCGCGCCGGGCGGCTCCCCGCTTTGCAAATCCGCCGATTCTGCTTCTATACTAGCCCTTCGGCATCCAGGGGGCGTGCGCTCCCGGTTTTTCATCATGAGGTGTGTGGACATGCAGAACGAAGCCGGTAAATGGTCCCTGGCCTGCCATCTGGACTGCGGCGGCGCGGGCAAGGTCGTGGTGGTCGGGCACCGGGACGGCAAGACTTCGGTGTATGCGGTGCCGTCCGCGCCGCCGAGCGGCAAGGCCTCCGGATACCGGCCGGTGTACCTCGGCGTTGCGCAGGACGGCAGGCGCGTACTGCTGATGGATCCGGTGAGCAAGGCGGTCAGCGCGGCGGATGCGATGCCGCCTGACACCGCCGCGCATTACGCCTATCCCGAGACCGGCACCAATCGCTGGTGGTACACCAGCGACGGCGACGAGGAGACCGGCAGCGATCCGCTGTGCGCCGGCGGCGGTGCGACCATGACGGTGGTGGCGGCGGGCGCGAACGGCGCGGCCGAGATCCTCAAATCCATTTGCGTCGGCCGCGGCCACCACGTGCCCAGTTTTACCGCGCCGAGCGCGCGCCATCCGGCGATGCCGCGCCGCGTCTACGTCAGCAACCTGCAGGACGGCACGATCTCGGTCCTCGGCAACGACCCGGCGGACAAGGCCGGCTATCTTGCGGTGGACGGCACGATCAACCTGTGCGAGCCGGCGCATGAGAAGGACGGCGCGATGCAGGCCCCGAACAATGCCTTCCCGCACGGCAATGTGTACTCCCCGGTCAGCGGCCGCGTCTACAACCTCAACAACGGCTACGGCACCGTGGCGGCCATCGATCCGCTGCGCAACGAGATCGATGCGCGCGTCGAGTTCAAGGGTTGCAGCAACCTGCTGATCTCGCCCGACGGCCGCTTCGTCATCGGCAAGGGGGCGGATCGCAAGACGGATCCTGGTCACGTCATCGGGCGACTCATCGTGCTCGACGCCGCCGCGGGGAAAGTCGTGGCCAGGCTCGACCTGCCGGACGTCTATCCCAGCACCTACCGCTTCAGCCCCGATGGCAGCCGTCTCTACGTCACCACCGCGGCGACCGGCAAGGGGGTTCAGCATGCGAACCTGAAGAAGTCCTCGGTGCTGGTCTACGACAGCTCGGCCCTGCCCGAGCTGCGCCTCGTGGGTGAACTGAAGGTCGGCCTTGCTGACTGCAGCCGGCGGCCGATCGCCTTCCTGCGGCGGCAGCAGGAGATTGCGCGCATCTTTATCCCCAATCCGACCGACGGCACGCTGTCGATCCTGGACGGGGCCGGTGCCCTGCTCGAGACGGTGCGGGTGAATGACCAGCCGGTGACCGAGCTCAATTTCTCCCTGCTCGGCGCCGACAACATCTACGGAAGCTGAACGCCCGCGGTACGCCCCGCCTTCCCGCACCCAATCATCCGCTCCGTCGCGTTCCGGGGCGGGGCGGTTGTGAAGGGGAGGCAGATCAATCGACAGGAAGTCGACATTCATGCGCAGGAGGCGGTGCATGCGCGCGCATTTTGCGGTTATATATACAACTAATAACAATAATAATACGTTGCGCGATCTTCGGGATCCCAGCGTCTTTGTCTACGAGAGGGCTGCTTAATGAGTGGGACGGTCAGGAGTACCCGCAGACAGACGCTGAACCGGTACTACCATAAGGACGGCAAGTGGTACGTGGAGACGCGGGAGGGCATACAGGGCCCGTTCGTGCGCCGCGAAGAGGCCGTCGCCCATCTGGAAAAGCTCAAGCGCAAGCACGTCTCGAAACGCGGCTGATGCGGGGGCGGATCGATCCCGTCCAAGGGTACCGCCCGGCCGGAAGTCTCCGTCCTACGCGAATCCTCGCAGCCATTCGAGTGCCGCGGCAGGGATTTCCTCCGGCCGCCGGTAGCTTCGCAGCGTGAACAGGCGCGGGTATTCCATGCCGAGTTGCAGGACGTTGGACAGATTGAGCGTGCCGCTCAGGCGTTCCTCGCTGTAGAAACCCAGTACCGGTTTGCCTGCGGTGAGGAACCGCATCGTGTTGACGCCGGAGCCGAAACCCGCCTCGTCGTAGCAGTAGATAGCCGCCCGCGCCCCGGCGCGGAACCGCTCGTCGCGTTCCAGCATGAACTCCGTCGCCGCCGTGACCCCGTCGCTGCGGTCCCCGCGCGCCGCGAGATAGCCCGGCCAGTCCCTGTCGTAGTATTCAATGGGATCGCAGATCAGGCGCGCCAGCGCGCCGCGCTCCATGTCGGGAAACTGCTTCCGGTAGTAGCGGAAGCGGGTGTCGTAACCGAGGCCCGAGGATTCCAGCGCCTCGATCACCAGCGTCTTGAACGTCCAGGTCGTCGTCGTGGCGTGCATCCCCTTGCCGCTGACGTAGCACGGAATCATGCGTCTCGCGTCTCCTAGAATGCGCGGTAGAAAGGCTGCATCTGCCCATGCCTGGGATGATGGTACGGATAGACCGCTCGGGCTGCAATAGGTGCACTAGGGACTGCGGGGCGGACGGGATAGAATAGCGGGAGTTCCGCCGCCAGCGGTGAGCGGACACCATAACCATGAGGAGTTCGCCATGAAGACATCCATCTTTGCCGTTACGATGCTGTTCGCGCTTTCGTCGCCTGCGTTCGCCGATGACAAGCCCACGATCGAGTCCGAGTGCCGCGCGATCGCCGAATCCCACGGCGTCACCGGCGAGAAGCTGGACGACTGGATGAAGAGATGCGTCGAGCGCACGAAAGAGATGCAGCACAAGATGGATGAGAAAGACGCCGGCCACGGCAAGGAAGGCATGGGGCACGGAGACGGAGCTCCCATGGACAAGAACCACTGAGCCGTCAAAGTGAGCGCCGTCTCGGGATTCGATCAGGGACGAAACGGCCCGTGTTTCTGCGGGAGCGGGCTCCGTTTCAAGGAATGCTGCGGGTCATTGGCGGAGGATCGCCGTCCCCCGCACGGATTGCACGTAATCGAGAACTACCTCGATGCCGACCGATGCCGGCGCCTGACGGAATACGCTAATACGCGGAGTGCCGAGCCCCTGATGATCGTGGACACGGCGGCGACCACCACGAACAATGTGGTCAAGAAACTCGACCCGGGCAGGGTCACGGAACAGGTCGATCTGGGTCCGGAGCAGGCGCAACTGAACGAGCTCGTACGCAAGGCCTTGATGGACAAGGTCGAGCCGGAGATACAGGCCGTGATCGAGTGGTTCGAGAGCCCCCAGCTCCTGCGTTACCGCACGGGCGGTTTTTACAAGGGGCACGCGGACAGTGAACAGCTGGATGTGTCGTCGACCACCTGGAAGAAGGTTCTTGATCGTGACGTCAGCCTGCTGTTGTATCTCAACGATGAGTATTCGGGTGGCGCCCTCAGCTTTCCGAGGTTCCGGTACCTGCTCCGCCCGAAGCCGGGGATGCTGGTCTTCTTCCCTTCCGACAATCGTTACTACCACAGTGCGGAACCGGTACTGTCCGGGATCCGCTATGCCATTGTCAGCTGGGCTGCGATCCGCGGCGTGCCGAAGGTGCACGATGTGCCGACGCCGGGCGCCATGCCGATGCGCGGCTAGTGCGGGGCGAGCTAGCGGTTTGTTCTCGCGGCCCGGAAAACAGGGATGAGCACATGGTCGTTATCCAGTAGACGGAATCCGGTTTGAAGATCGCGATACTTACACCTTTTTTGCACAGGGAAGGCGGGCATGGCGGAATCACGACCTGGCTGCTGAATGTCAGCGCCGAGTTTTTTCGCAGGGGACACACGGTCGAATTGCTGGTCAGTGCGCCCGCTGCGCGCGCCCTGGCGCATCCCCGGCTCGATGCCGCGATCCGGATCGTCAATCTGGGCAATCGAACCACGGCGCTCTACCGAAATCTTCATCGCTACCTGCGCGGCGAGCGCCCCGATATCATCCTCAGCGCCGGGTATCGCTACAATTCCGCCATCGCCCTGGTCCTGCCGGTCGCGCGCGTCGATACCCGCTGGGTGATGACGATGAGGGAGAATCTGACCCAGGCCGTTTCCAGCATGCCGGCCGGCGGCCGCCTGCGGCGATCGCTGGCCCTGCGGCTTTGCCTGGGGATTGCCGACCAGGTCGTCGGCGTCTCGGCCGACCTGACGCGTGACATGGTCGAACGCTGGGGACTCGATCCGCGCAAGGCGGGTTCGATACATAACGCCGTGGTAGACGACCGGATCGTCGAGCGCGGCCGCGAGCCGGTGGACCACCCCTTCTTTTCGTCGGGCGACAAGGTCCTGGTGGCGGTCGGGCGCCTGGAGCCTCAGAAGGACTACCCGACGCTGTTCAAGGCGTTCGCCGAGCTCCGCAGCACGCATCGCGTCCGTCTGATCATCCTGGGCGAGGGCAGCCTCAGGGACCGGCTGCAGGCATTGATCGAAGAAGCCGCATTGATTGACTACATCGATCTTGCGGGGTTCTCATCCAACCCCTTCAGCTACATGCGGCGGGCGGACGGGGTCGTTCTGTCTTCCCTGTGGGAAGGGTTCGGCAACGTGCTGGCCGAGGCATTGGCGCAGGGGACGCCGATTGTTTCGACTGACTGCCCGAGCGGGCCGGCGGAGATCCTCGACAACGGAAAATACGGCCCGCTCGTCCCGGTGGGGGATGCGCATGCGCTGGCCGATGGCATGCGCCGCATCCTCGATGCCCCGCTGCCGGAAGAGATCCTGAAAGAACGCTCCCGCTCCTTTTCGGTGAACCTGCGCGTGAATGATTACCTGGAATTATTCGAAGCTCTGCTCAGGGAACGCTAGGCATGCCATTTTTTACCGTCTTCATTCCTACCTATAATCGCGCGGATGTCCTGCTGCGCACGCTCGACAGCATCGTCTTGCAGGGCGAGACCGATCTCGAGGTGGTGATCGTGGACGACGGCTCTGCGGACGACACCCGGGAGCTGGTCGAGCGATGGCGCGGGCAGGTTCCATTCCCCGTCAAGTACATCTATCAGGAAAACCAGGGCAAGACCGCGGCGCACAATACCATGCTCGACCACGCCGAAGGTGAATTGACGGTCCTGCTCAATTCGGACGACCTGCTTGCGGAAAACGCCTTATCGATCGTCCGCCGACACTGGCAGGCCGTCGCCTCGATCCCCGATTGTGCCGGCATCGAAGGCCTGAGCGCGGATCTGGCGACGGGACGGTTGCTGGGTACGCGCTATCCGCGCGACGAGATGCTGGGGAATTTCATTGAAATGCGGCAGCGCCACGGGGTTACCGGCGACAAGTTCAATGTGATCAGGACCTCCGTGCTGAAACAATTTCCCTTTCCCCGCTTCCCGGGCGAGAAGCACGTGCCGCCCTCCACGGTGTGGAGCCGCATCGCCCTTCGTTACCGCTTCATGCATGTCAATCAAGTGCTGCAGCTCAAGGAGTATCGGGCTGATGGCATCACCCAATCGTGGGGGGACAAAAAGAGCCGGAATCCCTGCGGCTATCGCCAGTACTATCTGGAAATACTGAACGACCAGAAGGCGTACTATGCCTTTCCCAAGCGTTTGTCCTGCGCCAGGCGCTATGTATATCTTTCGTTTATGTGTGGCACGCCATTGGGGCGACAGATTTCCGATATGGAAGACCGGGCGTTGTACGCCCTGGCGTTTCCGTTCGGGTTCATGAAATATCTGTTCGGAAAGAAGCGGGTATAGAACGATAGTGAGGCAGGGCTTTACGGCGTGGACGATGTCCTCGTCGAGGATTTCGATATCCGTTCCGTACAAAACGCCAGGACAGGTACAAGTCTATGCAGGTAATTCTACTGGTGGGCGATGCAAGGTTCGAACTTGCGGCCGCGGCCGGATAAAGGCAGTAGTTTACCGATTACAAAACTTCATAATCATTTTATCTTTTCCATGACCACCAGGGTTTGCGAGACCACCTGGGATACAGTTTCGTCTTGTCCCAGCGGCCGAAGGCGTGATGTTGCCTTAATCCCTTTGCGATTTCATCGGTGATCATTCCGTCTCTGCCTGACTGCATCAACTGGCCCGAATATGAGGTATTGCCCTCGATGATCATGGCGCCTTTATCGGTATAGGCAATGTCCCATCCGATAGTCCCCATGAAGAAAAATTTCTCTGATGCATGCAGGGCGAGTTCTTTGACCTGCTGATAACCTTCAAACCTGATGCCTGTCAGGCATGCGCCAGTATCCGGATGATGCGTTATGTTTTGATTGCGCAATGCATCATAGGCATTGGTCGAGATCCCGTTGTGATCCAGCCCCACTAATATTCCCCCCGACATGGCATTGTCGACGAAACTCCCCCCTTGGCCGAATTTTGCAGAACAGGCGGCGAAATGCCATTTGTTGTCATTGGTTTTGATGGTTATGACGCGATAAGTGTTGAGGCAGGACGGATTGATTCGTGCCATCGAGGGATGGTTGTTTACCTTCTCTTCAATCAGGTAATCATTTTTCAGATTCCCTTTAAGATGGCCCCATAGATCATCGTATGTGACAGGCCGATCCGCCAGGAAATACTGTTTTTCTTTTTTGGTGGCGACGAGGATGTTCTTCCCCTGTGCGCCAGAAACAGGCTTGATAACAATATCCTGCTCGTTGGCATCAAGAAAATCATTCAATTGATCCCGGGTTTTAATGGCATGATCGTCACCGACGATTGCCAATATCGCGGGCGTTGGTAAGTTAAAACCTTTGAGCAGGGTCTTTTGTATGTATTTATTGCTCAATGTGATGGTGAACTTGAAGGGTGTGTTCTCATAAGGCCAATAGCGCGAGCCGCCCAATATGACGTAGCGGCTTTTTTCCTCAAGCGTTTTACCTTCCCGATAAAACTCGTTGAGGTAGTAATCAATCGGATTGACGTTGATGACCAGCTTGTGCTGGATGATTTCGTAGATCTGGCGCGGATAACTTTTATGGTCGGAAGCCTTGACTAAAAGCGCCTTGAGTTTCTTTATTCTTTGTACAAAATTTTTCATCGATTTTTATTGTATGTATAAAGACATTATTCCGTTGATCTGCTGAATGCTTATGTGTCCGATGGATTATCAGACCTGGATGACCCAATTGAAAGTAGAGGATGGAGGGTATCCCTGACCTTGGCGGCGGATCCGGGCATGGAGCGCCTCTAGACGCGTCCGGATTGTTGCCATGATTGTGTCCTCATTGCGCCAGGTCCTGTGACAATGAGGATTTCCGGGCGGGATGCCCGTGTCAGGCTAGTTATAACGCATGAAAAGTTCTGAATAATCTATATGGTGGGCGATGCAAGGTTCGAACTTGCGACCCCTGCCGTGTGAAGGCAGTGCTCTACCGCTGAGCTAATCGCCCGCCGAGGGGAACGGGGATTTTACGGGCTCCGGCGGGCGGGCGTCAAATTCCCCGGGCCGGGTCCACAAATCGCGCAGTCCTGCTAGAATACCCCGTTTATTCGGGGTCCTTGGCCAAGATGACCGTTCGCACACGCTTCGCACCCAGTCCCACGGGCTACCTGCACATCGGCGGCGCCCGCACCGCGCTGTTCAGCTGGCTCTATGCCCGCCGCCACGGCGGGACCTTCATCCTGCGCATCGAGGATACCGACATCGAGCGCTCGACCGCTGCCTCGGTGAACGCCATCCTCGAGGGCATGGCGTGGCTGGGGCTGGCCTGGGACGAGGGCCCGTTCGCGCAGAGCGAGCGCATGGATCGCTATAGAGAGGTGATCGGGCAACTGCTCGCCGCCGGCAAGGCCTATCACTGCTATTGTTCGAAGGAGCGCCTCGAGGCGCTGCGCGAGGAGCAGATGGCGCGCAAGGAGAAGCCGCGCTATGACGGCCTGTGCCGCCACCGCAAGGGACCGCCGCCGGAAGGCATCAGCCCGGTGGTCCGCTTCTGCAACCCGCTCGACGGCGCCGTGGTGGTCGAGGACCGGATCCGCGGCCGCGTGGTGTTCGCCAACAGCGAGCTCGACGACCTCATCATCGCCCGTTCGGACGGCACGCCGACCTACAACTTCACCGTGGTGGTCGACGACTACGACATGAAGATCACCCACGTGATCCGCGGCGACGACCACCTGAACAACACGCCGCGCCAGATGAACATCCTGCGCGCGCTCGGCGCCGAGCCGCCGCTGTACGCCCACGTACCGATGATCCTCGGCGAGGACGGCAAGCGCCTGTCGAAGCGCCACGGTGCGGTGAGCGTGATGGCCTATCACGAGGAAGGCTTCCTGCCCGAGGCCCTGCTCAACTACCTGGTGCGCCTCGGCTGGTCGCACGGGGACCAGGAGGTCTTCACCCTGGACGAGATGATCCGCCTGTTCGACATCACGGACGTGAACAACTCCGCCACCGCCTTCAACACGGGCAAGCTGCTCTGGCTCAACCAGCATTATATAAAGGAGAGCCCCCCCGGGCACATCGCCCCGCAGCTGGCCTGGCAGCTCGGCCGCCTCGGGATCGACCCGGCGCAGGGCGGCCCGGACCTCGGCGACGTGGTCATGGTCCAGCGCGAACGCGCCAGGACGCTGAAGGAGATGGCCGAGATCAGCGCCTATTTCTACCAGGACTTCGCCCACTACGAGGCGGACGCCGCGAAGAAACACCTGACGGCCGCGGCGCGCGCGCCGCTGGCCCAGGTGCGTGCGGCGCTCGCCGCGCTGGAGTCCTGGACGCCCGAGCCGCTGCATCAGGCGGTGATCGCGACGGCCGAGGCGCTGGCGATCAAGCTCGGCAAGCTGGCGCAGCCGCTGCGCGTCGCGGTCAGCGGCCGCGGCGCGACGCCGGGTATCGACCAGACCCTGTGGCTGATCGGCCGCGAGGCGGTGCTGCGCCGCATCGACCGCGCTATCGCCTGGATCGACCACCACGGTTCCGAATCAACAGAAGGTGCGCACTGACATGAGCGAGGGCGAAACACCGCGTCCCGTCAATTTCATCCGCCAGATCATCGAGGCGGACATCCAGGCCGGCAAGCACGGCGGCAAGGTCGCCACGCGCTTTCCGCCCGAGCCGAACGGTTACCTGCACATCGGGCACGCCAAGTCGATCTGCCTCAACTTCGGCGTGGCGGAGGATTACCGCGGCACCTGCAACCTGCGCTTCGATGACACCAATCCGAGCAAGGAGGACGTCGAATTCGTCGAGGCGATCCAGCGCGACGTGCAGTGGCTGGGCTTTCGCTGGAACGCGCAGCCGCTGTTCGCCTCCGACTACTTCGAGAAGCTGTACGGCTTCGCGGTCGAGCTGATCGGGCAGGGCAAGGCCTATGTGTGCGACCTCAGCGCCGAGGAGATCCGCGCCTACCGCGGCACGCTGACCGAGCCCGGCAAGGACAGCCCGTGGCGCAACCGTTCGGTAACGGAAAATCTCGACCTGTTCGCGCGTATGCGCGCCGGCGAGTTCCCGGACGGCGCGCGCACGCTGCGCGCGAAGATCGACATGACCGCGCCCAACATCAACCTGCGCGACCCGACGCTGTACCGCATCCGTCACGGCGTGACGCACCACCACATCGGCCAGTCCTGGGTGATCTATCCGACCTACGATTACACCCATCCGATCTCGGATGCGCTGGAGGGCATCACCCATTCGCTGTGCACGCTGGAGTTCGAGGACCACCGCCCGCTCTACGACTGGGTGCTGGACAACATCACCATCCCGTGCCACCCGCAGCAGATCGAGTTCTCGCGCCTGAACCTGCAGTACACGGTGATGAGCAAGCGCCGCCTGACGCGGCTGGTCGACGAGGGTTTCGTCGAGGGCTGGGACGATCCCCGCATGCCGACCATCGCCGGCCTGCGCCGGCGCGGTTACACGCCGGCCTCGATCCGCGAATTCTGCGCCCGCATCGGCGTGACGCGCGCGGACAACATCGTCGAGATGGGCCTGCTGGAGGACTGCATCCGCGACGACCTCAACGCGAATGCGCCGCGCCGCATGGCGGTGCTGCGCCCGCTCAAGGTGGTGATCCTGAACTACCCCGGGGACCGGGTCGAGGAGCTCGAGGCGCTGAACCATCCGCAGAATCCGGCCATGGGGACGCGCCGCGTGCCGTTCTGCCGCGAGATCGTCATTGACCGCAACGACTTCATGGAGCAGGCCTCCGGCAAGTTCAAGCGCCTGGTCGCGGGCGGCGAGGTGCGGCTGCGCTACGGCTACGTGATCCGCTGCGAGCAGGTGATCAAGGACGGCGGCGAGGTGGTCGAGCTGCATTGCAGCTACGACGCGGCGACGCTCGGCGCCGATCCCGCCGGGCGCAAGGTCAAGGGCGTCATCCACTGGGTGTCGGCGCGCCACGGCATCCCGGCCGAGGTGCGGCTCTATGACCGCCTGTTCACGCACCCGCTGCCCGACGCGGCGCGGGAGGAGGGCAAGGAGTTCACCGACTTCCTCAACCCCGATTCGCTGCACACCCTGACCCGCAGCCTGGTCGAGCCGGCCCTGGGCGCGGCCCGCCCCGGCGACGCCTTCCAGTTCGAGCGCGAGGGCTACTTCTGCCTCGACCCGGCCCATATCCACGGCGCGCAGCCGGTGTTCAACCGCACCGTGACACTGCGCGACACCTGGGCGAAGATCGCCGGCCAGGCGGACTGAACGGCGTACCGCGGACCGCCATCATCCTGTGCGCTCCCGGACTGAGGTGTCCTCCTTAACACCTTGATCGGCAAGCGTGATCGTAGCGGCCGGGAGTTTTCCGGCGGCGTTTCTTTCCTTGACAGGACGGGAGGCGATGCCTTAAAGTCCGCGTCTTGTTCGCGGGCGGGGCTATAGCTCAGCTGGGAGAGCGCTTGCATGGCATGCAAGAGGTCGGCGGTTCGATCCCGCCTAGCTCCACCAATCCGGCCACCCGGGTAAAACCGGCCGGCCTCCCGCGCAACGCGTAAATTCTTGCCTCAGGTCCCCATCGTCTAGCCGGCCTAGGACATCGCCCTTTCACGGCGGTAACAGGGGTTCGAATCCCCTTGGGGACGCCACTCCTTGATTTCGATCCGGGCCGCTGTCGATCCCGGTCAGGTTGATACCAATCACGGTCGTCACACCGGGCTGATTTGTGCTGACGCGCCGGTGCGCGCGCATCCTCCTGCAGTCTTTTTATCCGACGATCCCGGTTGAGTTCCTTGCCGGCGACCCAGGCGCCGCTCAAACGAATTGTGCCCGTACATTCCCGACGCCGGAACTCGGCCCGGTCATCCGCGGTCAGATTCCCTGTGGTGGCCTGCGGCGAGTCGGCCGGTCACCGGAGAGATCGCGCCCGGGTGCGATCGCGGGGATGCCGGCGAATCCATCGACACCGGGGTATCGATCATCGCCCACGTCTGACCCTTTCGTCATGGCCGGGGGTGGCGGATCCAAGGCGCCATCGGATCCGGAAGCCGGGGCGCAGTCCGGACGGGGCGTGCCCGGAGGAAAAATGGCCGTAGATCCAGTGGCGTAGATCATCGGAACGGCGGTCCGTGTTTATCGTGTAATATGGAACACGGATCTCGATACTTCAGTCGATTCTTCCGGTAAGACGTGAAGTTAGCGCTGACGTTTACAACAGCTTCTCAAGAAAGACGGCCTCCTATGACCAGCCTGCTCATCCGATGTGTTGCGGTGATGTCCCTGCTCTCCCTGGCGGCCTGCGGCGGCGGCGGCGGAGGAGGTGGCGGCGGCGGTGAGGAAACGTCTTTCTCCATCGGCGGCACGATCAGCGGACTGGCCGGCACGGTGCAATTGCAGAACAACGGCGGCGATACCCTGTCGCGCTCCGCCAACGGCGCTTTCACCTTTGCAACGGAACTCGCCGATGACGCGGACTTTGATGTCACGGTGCTTGCACATCCCGTCAATCCCAACCAGACCTGTGTCGTCGGCAACGGTTCGGGTACGGTCGATGGCGCCGACATCACCAGCATCACGGTCAGCTGCACCACCAACACCTACACGATCGGCGGCACGATCAGCGGGCTTGTCGGCACGGTGGAATTGCAGAACAGCGGCGGCGACACCCTGGCGCGTTCCGCCAACGGGGATTTCACGTTTGCGACGGGCGTCGCCGACGGCGCCGCCTACGACGTCACCGTGGTCACCCAGCCAGGCGGACCGGGCCAGACCTGTGTCGCCGCCAATGCCACGGGCACGGTCAGCGGTTCCGCCGTCACGGACATCAGCATTACCTGCGTCACCAATACCTACACGATCGGCGGCACGATCAGCGGCCTCGCCGCCAGCACGACGATCGTGCTGCAGAATAACGGCGGTGACGCCCTGTCCCGCTCCGCCAACGGCGGATTCACCTTCCCGACGGCCGTTCCCGACGGCTCCGCCTACAACGTCACGGTGCAGACCCAGCCGGCAGGGCAGGTCTGTTCGGTGTCGAACGGCTCCGGCACGCTCGGCGGGTCGGGGGTCTCGAACGTGGGCGTCACCTGTCTCACGGCCTACACGGTCGGCGGCACGATCAGCGGGCTCGACGGCACGGTTACCCTGCAGAACAACGGCGTGGACGATCTCCCGGTCTCGATCAACGGCGGCTTCGCCTTTGCGACGAGGGTCGCCGACGGCGGCGCGTACAACGCCACCGTGCTGACGCAGCCGACCGGCCCCAATCAGACCTGTGTCCCGGCCGGCAACACCGGCACGGTCAACGGGGCGAATGTCACCGGCATCAGTATTGCCTGCACTACCAACACCTACGCGGTGGGCGGCACGGTCAGCGGCCTCAGCGGCACGGTGGTCCTGCAGAACAACGGCGGCGACAATCTGACAATCAGCGCTGACGGCAGTTTCGCCTTTCCGGTGGAGATCACCGACGGCACTGTTTACGCCGTCACGGTGTTCACCCAGCCCGATGAGCAGATCTGCTCGGTGTCCAACGGCAGCGGCACGCTCGGCGGGGCGGACGTCGACGCTGTGGCCGTGGTTTGCATCAACAGCTACGCCGTCGGCGGCACGGTCAGCGGCCTGATCGGAACCGTCCAGTTGCAGAACAATGGCGGAGATACCCTGTCGGTTTCCGCCAACGGCGCCTTCGTTTTTGCCACGGCGCTCGCCGACGGCGCCGGCTACAGCGTGGCCGTGCTGTTCCAGCCCGTCGGCCAGGTCTGCGCCGTTTCGAATAACACCGGTGTGCTCAGCGGTGCCGATGTCTCCGGCGTCATCGTCGACTGTGCGCCCGTTCTGAATCTGGAACTCGAGGGCATCAAGACCTTCCGCTTCACCTGGACGGATACCACCGGCGAGACCGGGTATCAACTGCTGGAGGATCCTGACGGCATCTCGGGCTATACCCAGATCGACACCCTCGCCGCCGATACCGTCAGCCACGACCTGGTGGTCTTCCTGCCGGGGCGGGTCAACGCCCGCTATATCCTGCAGGCCTGTAATGGCGGGGATTGCGTGGATTCGGCGCCAGTGAACGTGAGCGGGACGCTGGAGGCGGCGGTCGGCTATATCAAGGCATCGAACACGAACACGTTAGATAGTTTCGGATCCGCGCTTGCGATGTCCGCCGACGGCGCCACGCTCGCCGTGGGCGCGCCCGGCGAGGACAGCGCGGCAGCGGTAATTGGTGGTGTTGAAACAGACAACACGGCGGCCAGCGCGGGCGCGGTGTATGTCTTTACCAAAGCGGGCGGTACCTGGTCACAGCAGGCGTACATCAAGGCGTCGAATGCCCAGGCCTCGGACTTGTTCGGCAGTGCGCTCGTGCTTTCCGGCGATGGTGACACCCTGGCCGTGGGCGCGCCGGGGGAAGGCAGCGCGGCGACCGACGTCGGCGGGAACGAGATCGATGACTGCAGTGCCGGCGTTCCGATCAATTGCGCCACAAACAGCGGCGCGGCCTACGTTTTCACACGCACGGCCGGCGTCTGGTCGCAGCAGGCCTATCTGAAGGCCTCGAACACCGAGGCCGGGGACAGATTCGGGGCCGAGCTGGCGCTTTCAGACGATGGAGACACCCTGGCTGTCGCCGCAATCGGGGAAGACAGTGCGGCTACCGGTATTGATTCGCTGAACGATACGGAGAACTGTACCACAGTGGGTGTCCATACCAACTGTGCCGATGGAAGCGGCGCGGTGTACGTGTTTACGCGCCTGGTCAATACCTGGTCCCATCAGTCCTACATCAAGGCCTCGAATACGCGCCCGTCGACATTTAACGAGATAGGTGAGGTGGCTTCCACGGGGGAAAATTTCGGGAACGCTCTCGCGCTTTCCGAAAACGGCGATACCCTGGCGGTCGGCGCATGGCGTGAGTCCGGCAAAGTCACGGGTATCAACCAGACTCCACCCACATACGACGCGGATTTTTCCGGCGCTGTCTATGTCTTTACCCGTGCGGTTACGGTCTGGGATCAGGAGGCCTACATCAAGGCCTCCAATGCAGAATTGGGAGACAGCTTCGGGTCAGCGGTGGCGCTCGCCGCTGATGGTAATACGCTGGCGGTAGGGGCGATCTATGAAGACAGCGAGGCGACAGGGATCAACGTCGTGGATGCCCAGTTAGGTGCTTTTGCCCAGTTATCCGGCGCGGTCTATGTCTTCACCCGTGCCGTTACGGACTGGTCTCAGGAGGCCTATATCAAGGCGTCGAATACAAACATAAACGACAACTTTGGCAGCTCGGTCGCACTGAATGCTGACGGTGATATTCTCGCCGTGGGAGCTCCGGGCGAGGACAGTGCGTCTGTGGGTATCAATGGAGATCAATCGAGCAACGCGGCGGCCGATGCGGGCGCCGTTTATGTATTTACCCGCGGCGGCGTCGATGGTCCCAGCAGGCCTATGTCAAGGCCTCAAACACCGAAGCGTCGGACGGCTTCGGGAATGTGCTGGCGATCTCCGGCGACGGTGCGACACTGGCGGTCGCGGCTACTTCGGAAGATGGTGCGTCAACCGGACCCGACGGCGAACAGGCTGATAACGGCGCCCCTGAGGCCGGCGCGCTCTATCTGTACTGAGGAAGAGTATTTATGTGCGCCGGAGTTATTGTCTTGAAATATACCCGCTCGGCGACGGATCGCATCGATCGTGTCGTCGATAGTGTCTGTTCGTACCGCCGTGCTGTGGTGATCTGCCGTTCCGTCCAGTGAGATAGCGTCTGATATTTCACCGCAAGCCACCTTTGCAGTGAGCAGGCGGGATCAGTAATTGTCTGATCATCAGACGTATCACAATGTGGCGTATTTTGTTCGATGATTGGCGCGGCGCTTCTTCGGCGTGATAATAGGAACAGGTTTAGCCATCTCGGGAGATATTCATGAGTCAGGCCGACGCATCCTCGATCCTGCGGGAATTTCTCGATGCCCTGGCCGGGCGTGATTTCTCGCGGGCGCGCGCCTGCCTGTCTGACCATGGCTTTGTCTATTCCAGCCCGCTTTCCGTGTTCAGCGATCCCGATGCGTTCATCGTCGACATCTCCCGCCTGGGCTGCATACTGGAAAAACTCGAAACGAGGCGAATGTTTGCCGATGGCGCCGAGGTGTGCGTCATCGTCAACTTCGAGGTGCGCATGGCGGAGCTGAGTTCCATCGACGTGGCATTGTGGGCTTCCATCGAGGACGGCAGGATCATCACGATGAAGGCGTTCTTTGACGGGCGGAAATACGACGCCTTGTTCGAGTGATAAGCCGGGGTTCAGCGGTTCCGGGCTGCTGAATACATCCCCGCCAGATCAGGAAGGTGGTACGCGCCGTGGCCGAACGTGCCGAAGAAACTCAACCAGTGCCGAGGCGACGTTCGATATCGGATTGTTCCAGTCGTTAATACGCGCCTGCCGGAACAGCCGCGCGGTCGGGTACCACGGGCTGTCCTCGCGCTGCAGCAGCCAGCGCCAATCCGGATTCGACGGCAGCAGGATCCATACCGGCTTGCCGAGCGCGCCGGCGAGATGGGCGACGGAGGTATCGACCGTGACGACCAGGTCGAGGCATTCGATCAGCGCGGCGGTATCGTCGTAATCCTGCAGCGCGTCGCCGAAATGCCTGATCCCGGGCATGGACGCAAGGCTTGCGCGATCCTCCTCCCGTACTTCCTTCTGCAGGCTGACGAAGGTCGCTCCGGCATCGAGCAGCGGGGCGAGCTCTTGGAGGCGGATGGAGCGGTTCGTGTCGTTCCTGTGCGTTGGGCGACCGGACCATGCGAGTCCGACGCGCGGCGTGTTTCCAGTCCCGAGCCGCGTGCGCCATGCGGCGACCTTCGCAGTGTCGGCGCTCAGGTAGGGAATGCCGGCGGGTATTGACTGCAGGTCCGTACCCAGGGCGAGCGGCAGGCTCATCAGCGGGCAATGGAGATCGAACGGCGGCAGCGGCGCGCCCTGCGCGACGATCTGTGCCGGCCCGGCCAGGCGGGCCAGCAGCGATGCCAGCGAGGGTTGCACCTGCAGGATCACCCGCGCGCCCCGATCCGCGACGAGCCGCGCGTAGCGACAGAACTGGAGCGTATCGCCAAATCCCTGCTCGGCATGGAGCAGGATGCCCCTGCCGTCAAGGTCCTCGCGTCCCAGCCACAGCGGCTGCGGGTAGTCGGGCGGGATTCCCGTGTCAGCCACCTTCCAGCGCCACTCGTATTCCGCCCAGCCCTGCCTGAAGTCCCCGTTCAGCAGGCGCTGCAGGCTGATGCAATAATGCGCCTCGGCGTGATCCGGTTGCAGCGCGATGACGCGCCTGAAACAGTCCAGCGCCTCTTCGCGCCGGGACAGGACGTCGAGGATGATGCCGCGATTGAGCCAGGCATCGGCGTATTCCGGTCTGAGCGCCAGCGCACGCTCGATGTCCGGCAGCGCCGCTTCCGGACAGTTCAGCTCGCGCAGGACGTTGCCGCGATTGTTCCATGCCTCGGCATAATCGGGTTTGAGCGCGAGGACCCGGCCATAACTCTCCAGGGCTTCTTCCTTGCGGCCGAGTTTGCGCAGGATGTTGCCGCGATTGAAATGCACCGGTGCGAGTTCGGGCCTGAGCGCCGCGGCGCGCTCATAGGAGGCGAGCGCCTCGTCTGTGCGCGACAGGGTCTCGAGCGCGTTGCCGCGGTTGAGCCAGGCCTCGGCGTAGCCGGGTTTCAGCGCGAGCGCCCGTTCGTATGCGGCCAGCGCCTCCTGCTGCCGCATCAGCGCCTGCAGGATCACGCCGCGGTTGAAGTGGACCTCGGCGATGCCGGGCTGCAATGCGAGTGCGCGATCCATGCTGGCCAGGGCCTCCTCATGCCGGCGCATGGCCATCAGAACATTGCCGCGATTGCAGATCGCGTTGACGGAGGACGGATCTACGGCGAGCGCGCGGTCGAGCAGGCGCAGGGATTCCTCGCCGCGGCCGAACTGGTATTCCAGCAGCGCGAGCATGCACAGCGCATCGAAGTTATGCGGTTCGGCCTGAACGATCCCGCGGTACAATGCGGCCGCCTGGGGCAGTTGGCCTGCGCGATGCAGCGCCTGCGCCTGCCGGAATGCCTCGACGGTATTCACGGGCGGGGTCTGCCGGAGCCGGGGCGCCATCCGGACCCGCATCGCCTCGGGACACTGCGCGAGGTCGTCGCGGCGGAATCGGAAACGGCGGTTTGCGTGACGTTCAGCATGATCCTGTGGGTCGGGCGGCGCAGTCGGTCAGGGCGGCATCGCGGTGCCGGGACCGCCGTGATTGTTGTGTCTGCACGTCCATATTTTACGGGCTGCTGTGCTAGTATAGCCACTGGATTTGCGGGTGGTCCGTCCCGTCGAGGGGCGCGTCCGGCGGGCGAGGCGATGGTTGCGGCATGATGCGCGAAGGCGTCGAATCGAAGGCGGTTTCCAGGCGGCGGTGGCTCTCCGTGAGCGGTGGAGGGGCGTCCGCTGCGCCGCGGCTGCTGCTGACGCTGGCGTTCACCGAGGGCGCGGCCGTGATGGTCGCCGAACTCGTCGGTGCCAGGATGCTCGCACCCCAATACGGAAATTCCCTCTATGTGTGGGGCGCGATCATCGGCGTCACGCTCATCAGCCTGACACTCGGTTATTACCTGGGCGGCCTGCTGTCGTACCGCCGCCGGCGCACGGAGCTCGTGTACTGGTTCCTGCTGGTCGCGGCGTTCCTGATCGCGCTCATGCCGACCCTTGCGCATACGCTGATGGTCGCCCTCGACGGGATGGGAGCGGTCAGGGCGATACTGCTCGCGACCTCGCTCTATCTCCTGCCACCGCTGTTGCTCCTCGGTGCGACGACGCCGCTGATCATCTCGATCCTGTCCCGCGACGTCGCCGATGCCGGCGGGGTAACGGGCATGGTCTACGCGACATCAACCGTGGGCGGCATCCTGGGCACCTTCGCCGCGGGGTTTTACCTCATCCCGGATTTCGGCCTGACGCGGACGGCGGTCGCCGCCGGCATCGTGCTCGCGATCCTGCCCTTCGTCCTGCTGCTGCGCCTGCGGCATTACCCCGCGTTGCTGTATCCGCTGGCGCTGGTGCTGCTGTTGATGCCCGGCGCGGCGGACAAACCCCACCCCGGCGTCAGGGTGCTCTATCAGTCCGAGGGACTGCTCGGCCAGCTCAAGGTGGTGGACGTTTCGTACACCACACCCGACGGCCGCTCCCACAAGAACGACCGGATCCTGTTCGTCAACCGCGCCGGCCAGACCTGGGTCAACCTCGACACGGGACAGGCGGTGTGGGAGTACGTGCATTACCTGAAGACCATCGGCAGCGTGCTGCCGCCGGGCGCGCGCGTACTGCTGCTGGGGCTGGGCGGCGGCATGACCGCGCGCAATATGCAGGCCATCGGGCACAGCGTTGACAGCGTCGAGCTCGACGAGCGCGTCCCCGACATCGCCCGCCGCTATTTCGGTCTCGCGGGCGACAGCAAGGTCATTGTCGACGACGGGCGCCACTACCTCCGCAACACGCGCGAGCGCTATGACCTGATCATCTTCGACGTCTACCAGGCCGAGATTCCGCCGGCGCACATGCTGACCTTGGAGACGTTCCGCGAATTGCAGCAGCGGCTGAATCCCGGAGGCTTCGTCGTGATCAGCTATACCGGTTTCCTGACCGGGCCGACCGGTTACGGGGCGAGATCCATCTACAAGACCCTGCTCGCGGCCGGCTACGAGGTGAGTCTGGTCCCGACGGGCGCCAACGAGGATACGCGCAACAACATCTACATCGCGACGCTCGGCGCGGTCGATTTCACCCGGCCGCGCGCGCCGCTGGTAATCGGGGGCCAGGTGCGATCGCTGCCCGAGCTGTTCATCGATCCGGCGCTGCTCGACCTGGAACAGGCCATGGTGCTGCGCGACAACCAGCCGATCCTGGAGAAGCTCAACCTGGAGGCGGCGGCCATCTGGCGCGCGAGCTATCACCGGATCTTCACCCGGCCCTTTCTCGAGATGGGCATCCCGCTGTTCGAGTAGGGCGCCGCGGCGCCGTCCTCACCCGCCCGTGATCCGCCGCTCGACGCCGGAGAAATAGAGCAGGGGGAACAGCCCGAGCATCGCCGCCGTGAACAGCAGGCTTTCCCGCATGCCGACGTCGGGGATGGCGTAGAAGGCGACCACATAGGTGGCGATGATGCCGCCGACGGTGGACACCGCGTAGACCGTTCCGGCGGCGTGGCCGACCCGGCTGTCGTGGGGCGTCACCAGGCGGATGATCAGGGGCGAGACCATGCCGAAGCAGATCAGCGGCGGAAACAGGAACGCCAGGCATGACAGCGTGATGCCCAGCCGCAGGTCGAGACCCAGTGTCGCCGTCATGACGAGGCGCGCGCTCCACGGCATGAGCAGTACCAGCAGCGCGGACACCAGCATGATGAGGTAGAGGGTCCGCTTGCAGGGGAAACGCCGCGACACCATTCCACCGAGGAAATACCCCGTCGTGAGGCCGCCCAGGGTCAGCGCCAGCACCGCCGCCCAGACGTAGAGCGAACTGCCGTAGTAGGGGCCGACGAGCTTGGCGCCGGTGATCTCGACGGCCATGACGGCGCCGCCTTCGACGAACGAGACGATGAACAGAAACCAGGAGGACAACAGCGAGTGACGCGTCTGTTCCATGATGGCTGGCGGGCTCTATGGCTGCGGGAGGCTGGTCAAGGCGACACGGGCTCCGATGCGCGGTCCGCGAAGAAGCGGTGTCTTGCCGGTGCACATGCAGGCGCCATTTAAGCAAATTTTCCGTCTCCTCGCCAGCATCGCCCGTGTTACCCTTGTGATCAGGTTTTGATCCACGGCAGCAGCGGGAACGGTCATGCAAAAACGGCTCATCATGCTGGCGTCGTATCCCCGCAGCGGAAACACCTATCTGCGCACGATCCTCTGGCATTGCTTCAAGCTGCCTTCCGCCAGCGTCTACCAGCAGGACCTGCTCGGCGCCAAGACCCTGGAAAAGTATGTCGGCCATGTCGAGATCGCCCCCGGGGGGCTGCAGAACTGGTCCGGGAAAAAGGGGATACAGGCGGTCAAGACCCACAAATACCCGGCGGACGATACGCCGGCGATCTATGTGGTGCGGGACGGAAGGGCCGCCAGCATCAGCCTGTGGGAGTTTACCCACCGGAAGATCACCCTGGACGAGCTGATCGAGGGCAGGCATCAGTACGGTACCTGGGCCGATCACCTCGCGGCGTGGCGGCCGTGGGAGCGCGCCGGTACCCTGCTGCTGCGGTACGAGGATATGGCGGAAAATCTGCCGCTCGTGCTGGAGGAGATCAGCCGGTATCTGGGCCTGAGGATCCTCGCGCGCAAGGTGCCCGACCGGGACCGGATCGCGGACATCGCCCTGATCTGGGTGCGGAAGCCTACCGACTGGCGCCAGTGCATCAGCGAGCCGCAGCTCGATCTGTTCGAGAAGATCAATGGAGACATGATGAGAAGGATGGGATACGCCGTGCATGCGGGCGGCGGTTGAGTCCCGCTCCTGCCGGCTTCGCGTTGTGTAGGTCCAGCCGGTGATGCCTGATAAAATGACAGAAGGCCGTTGGCGGCCAGGGATGCATTGAAAACTTTAGCGACAATCTGTCGGGAAGGTCGAGGCCATGAATATTCAATCCGGATTTACCTGTGTCGCTCTGGCGCTTATCGCCTTGCTCACGGGGGGTTGTGCATCGACGCTGTCCGGTGAGTCGTATTCCCGCGACGAGGCGCGCCGGCCGCAGCAGGTGCAGATCGGTGTGATCGAATTCGTGCGGCCCGTGGTCATCGAGGGCACCAAGACGCCGATCGGCGCGGGCGCGGGCGCCATCGTCGGCGGCATCGCCGGCGGTGCGGTAGGAGAGGGCCGCGGCAGCGCCATAGGTTCAGTGCTGGGTTCGGTGGCCGGCGGCATCGCCGGCGCGGCGGTGGAGGAGCAGGCGACCAAGCGCCAGGGCGTGGAGGTCACCGTGCGTCTCGAGAGCGGCAAGGTGATCGCCGTGGTGCAGGAGGAGACGCCGAAGGAGACCTTCACCGTAGGTGAACGCGTGCGTGTGCTCACAGTCGGCGGCACGACGCGCGTGAGCCACTGAGCGTTGCGCCTTGCCGCGCATGGGCGGCTCGATTCCTGACCCCTCCGCTTGGGTATTGGCGTTCCGGCGCCCCTTGCATCACTGGCAGTACTGCGGCGCCTGGATTTCATCTAGAATCTCCCGCTCTGGGTAACCATCGTGGGGGAGATAACGTATATGACGAATGAAGCAGCGGACGCCAGGCTTCTCGCCGCATCAACCATCGGCGAGGAACTTGACGAGCAGGAGTGCCGCGTCCTGGCCGGCGTCATGGGGGTGCGTCGCCTGCATGACCAGGAGCTCCTGGTATCCGAGGGGCAGATGGAGAACACGCTGTTCGTGCTGATGGAGGGGAGGCTTTCCGTCATCGGATCCATCCTCGGGCAGGAGCTGGTGGTATACACCATGAAAACCGGCGAATGCGCGGGCACGCGCGCCTTCGTGGACCGCACCCCGCGCAAGGCCACGCTGCGCGCCAGCGGTGAGACGCTGGTGTATACCATGACCCCGGCCGCCTTCGAGTCCTTGCTCGACCGGCATCCGCACATCGTCTACAAGGTCATGCGCGCGCTGTTCCGCATCACCCATTCCAATCTGCTGCGCATGCGGGATGAAAGCCAGGAGCTGGTCAACTACGTTTCAAAGATTCACGGGCGCTATTAGTCCGGGCAGGTACTGTGTACTCCGGGCGTCCCGCTGCGCGGGCTGTCTGCCGGGGTTTCTTGCAGGCGCAGCACAGGAGCCAGCCATGACGAAGACACATAAACCCGAGCAGGTGGGGGCGCCCGATCCCGAGGCGCGCACTTCCCCCATCTTCGTCCGTTCACCCGAGCAGTTCATGTCGCCCGATCTGGAGCTGGAGGAAGGCTTCTGCTTTTTCAACGACGTGAAGTACGCCCTCGGGGAGTATGTGTGCAGCGGGGACGGACTGCTGCGCTGCGAGGGACGCGGCGTCTGGCTGCGCGAAGGGGTGTGTCCGCGCTAGCCGCACTGCGGTGGACACGGCGCCGCTGTCGCATCATAATGCCACCGGCGCCGGCCGGCGAGTGAACACGGGGCGCGAGGCTCAGGCGGTGCGCCGCCGCGCCTGATCGCCGGCCTCCTGCAGCCTCGCCTGGGCGTCCCGCAGGGCGGTACGCAGACCTTCCTCGATCACCGGATGATAGAACGGCATCTCGAGCGTCTGTTCGACCGTGAGGCCGGCCTGGATCGCCCAGGCGAGCAGGTGCCCCAGATGTTCCGCGTCCGGCCCCATCATCTCCGCCCCGCGCAGACGGCCGCTGTGTGCGTCGGCGTAGACGTGCAGCAATCCCTTGTTGCGCAGCATCACGCGACTCCTGCCCTGGTCTTCGAACGACACGCGCCCGGTGACGAAACTGCCCGGCGCGAGATCGGCATGGCGGGCGCCCGCCACCGCGAGCTGCGGATCCGAGAACACGATGGACAGCGGCGCGCGGCGCAGGCCCGGCCGGACCGCGGGATGGCTCGCGGCGTTGGCGCCCGCGATGCGCCCCTCGTCGGCGGCCTCGTGCAGGAGCGGAAGATCGTTGTCAGCGTCGCCGGCGATAAAGATATGGCTGGCGCCGCACTGCATCGTCTGCCGGTCGAACAGCGGCACGCCGCGTGCGTCGAGGGCGAGCGAGGTATTCTCCAGGCCGAGATTGCGCACGTTCGGCGCGCGCCCGGTGGCGACGACGACGTACTCCACGATGTCACGGCGCGTCTCGCCCGCGCGGTCGTCATACTGCACGGCCACGCCGCCCTCGACCGCGTCCAGCGCGTGTATCGTTGCGTCGGCGTCGAGGTAAAACTCGTCCTGGAAGGCGCGCGTCGCATAGGCGCGTATCTCGGGATCGGTGAAGGGTCCCACCAGGTGATCCTTGCCGAACATGAGCACCTTCACGCCGAGCCGGTGCAGCGCCTGTCCGAGTTCAAGCCCGATGACGCCCGGTCCGAATACCGCCGCCGATTTCGGCAGATCGTCCCAGGCGAATATGTCGTCGTTGACGACGGCGCGACTTCCCAGCCCGCGAAACATCTGCGGGACGGCGGGTGACGAGCCGGTGGCGATGACGGCCCGCGCACAGCGGATGCGCGTATGGTCGTCCACCTTCAGTGTGTGGTCGTCCTCGAAGCGGGCGTAACCGCGGACCTTGTCCGCGTCGGGGATGCCCGCGACTCCCTGCAGGACGAAGCCGACAAAGCGGTCGCGCTCGCGCTTCACCCGCGCCATGACAGCGGGTCCGTCGACGGCGACGGTTCCCTCCAGCCGGATGCCGAACTCGGGCCACCGGGCCGGAATGTGCGCCGCCTCGGCGGCCGCGATCAGCAGCTTGCTCGGCATGCAGCCGACACGGGCGCACGTGGTGCCGTAGGGGCCGCCCTCGATGACGACGGCGCGCCTGACTGCGGCGACTGCGGCCCTGTAGGCGGCGAGACCGGCTGTCCCCGCGCCGATGACGGCGACGTCGACTTCAATTTCCTTCATGTAACTCCCTCTCGTCTGAAATGGTTCAGGAGTTGCGGCGGCCACATTCGCGGCCGCCGTAACCTCCTCCGTCACGCTGCCCGCTTCGCCCAGCGCTCGAGTTCCTCGTGGCCGCCGATGAGTTCGCCGTTGATGAACACCTGCGGTACGGTCTTCTGGCCGGTGACCGCGCCGATCACCTTGCTGCGCACGTTGTGGGCCAGCGGGATCTCGGTGTAATCATAGCCGAGGTCTGTCAGCATGGCCTTGGCCTTGGCGCAGTACTGGCATCCTTCCCGCGTGAAGACCGCCACCTGGTCGGGCTTCTTCGCCTTCGGGTTGATGTAGCCGAGCATGGTGTCCGCATCCGACACCTCGAACGGGTCGCCGGGCTTCTCCGGTTCGATGAACATCTTCACCACGACGCCGTCCTTCACCAGCATCGAGTAGCGCCAGGAGCGCTTGCCGAAGCCCAGATCCGACTTGTCCACCAGCATGCCCATGCCTGCGGTGAACTCGCCGTTGCCGTCCGGAATCAGCGTTACGTTCTCCGATTCCTGGTCCTTGGCCCACTCGTTCATCACGAACGTGTCGTTGACCGAGATGCACGCGATCGTGTCGACGCCGTTGGCGAAGAATGCCGGCGCCAGCTCGTTGAATCTCGGCAGGTGGGTGGACGAACAGGTGGGGGTGAATGCCCCCGGCAGCGAGAACACTACCACCGTCCTGCCCTTGAATATATCGTCCGTCGTCACGGTCTTCCACTCGTTGTTTTCGCGCACGCGGAAGCTGACCTGGGGGACGCGCTGGCCTTCATGATTCTGTAACATCAGACAATCTCCTTTGTAAGCGGTAATGGTTAAGTGATACAGGCCCGAAATTCGGTGCTCGCGGTCCACTATAGGAGGCCGTCGCAAACGCGGCTAATACTATGTTAGGATTGCTTCGATAGACATTACCTATCGATTGATTCGGGCGGGATCATCGGGCCATGACGCTGACGGAGCTGAAATACATCATCGCGGTCGCCGCAGAACGCCACTTCGGGCGCGCGGCGCAGCGCTGCTTCGTGAGCCAGCCGAGCCTGAGTGCGGCAGTCAAGAAGCTCGAGGACGAGCTCGGAGTGCTGATCTTCGAACGCGGCAAGCACGAGATCCTGGTGACCCAGATCGGCGCGCAGGTGGTTGCCCAGGCGCGCCGCGCGCTGGAGGAGGCGGAACGCATCAAGGCGGTGGCGAAGCAGGGGAAGAATCCCCTGGCCGGCACCTTCCGCCTCGGCATCATCCACACCGTCGCGCCCTACCTGCTGCCCGACCTGGTGGTCGGATTGCGCCGGCTCGCGCCGCAGATGCCGCTCGATATCGAGGAGAACCTGACCGCCAATCTGGACCAGATGCTGAAGAGCGGGCTCATCGACGCCGCCATCCTCGCCCTGCCGTACGAGGCCGCGGGCATCGATATCGCCCCGCTCTACGATGAGGAGTTCCGCGTCATCGTGCCGGCCGGGCATCCCTGGGCGCGACGCCGCGTGATCGGACCCGAAGAGCTGGCGGCGCAGAACCTCCTGCTGCTCAGCATCGGCCACTGTTTCCGCGACCAGGTCCTGGGTGCGTGCCACGAATTCGCGCGCGCGCCCGCTTCGGGTAAACAGGGTAATTCGCTGGAGACGATACGCAACATGGTGGCCTCGGGCATGGGGATCTCGGTCCTCCCGGCCACGGCACTGACCCCGAAGTATTCGAATCCGCTTATCAAGGCGCTCGATTTCGCCGCGCCCCGGCCCACGCGGCGCGTGGTGCTGGCATGCCGCCAGGTTTTCCCCCGTGCGGAGGCGATACGGACGGTCGTGCGTGCGTGTTCCAGCCTGGATCTCCCGATTGTGTCACCGGATCCCGCGCCGTGAACGAAAGGGCTGGCCGCGGATTTACCGCAGGCGGAGGCCGCCTCCCTCGATAGATAATTCCTTGCTGGTCGGATCCGATTCGTGGATGGCCAGGACGTTGATCCCCATCGGATAGATCACGTAGCCCATCTGCTGGAGCAGCAGCAACAGTTTCTCCCTGTCGGTCTTTATCGTTTCGATCATCATCTGCGGTCTGAACCGCCTGATCGTGTCTGCCGCGCCGGCCAGCGCCTCCAGCTCCATACCCTCGATGTCCAGTTTGATGAAGTCGACGCGGGAAAGATTGAGGGAATCCAGGGTGATCAGTTCAACCGTCGTCGTTCCCGCATCGGAGTAGTCGATCTCCTGCCCGATGAATTCATTGTTCTCTCTCTGCCTCAGCTCAAGGCTGCCGAAGCTGGACGGCATCAGGTAATTGGGGGCCGGAATCCTGATCCTTCCGTTTTCGGCGCCGACCGCCGCGAGTGTGGCGGTCGCGTTCAGGCAGTTGTTGATGGCGACGTTGCCGGCCAGGGCATAGTAGATCCTTTCCTGCGCCTCGAACGCCAGCACGGTGCCCCAGCCATGGAGCAGGCGCGCCCACTCGACGGTATGCACGCCGATGTTGGCCCCGCAATCCAGCGCCACGACCCCGTCGCCGAAGTGCGTCCTGCGCTTCAGCAGCAGCGCGAGTGCGAAATTGACTTCGTCATGGTCGAAGCTTGAGGTAGTGAGGACCTGGTAGCCCACGCCGAAGCCCTGCTTCGGGTTGATCATCCTGTAATCATGGCGGTTGACGATCAGCGTGCCGTGATTGGAGGAGACGAGGATGAAGGCGATCGGGCGTCTTGTCGGTGTCATGATGGTTTTGTGCTCCTGCCTGCGCCGGGGATTGCGGGGTGTAATGCATGTGCTGTGCGCAGAATAACATGAGCCATGCCGGAGATCGATTGGAGGAGGGGCATCAGCAGTGATCCCGCCGGATGACATCGACTACAGCCTGCTCAGTTCCCCGGTGATGCGCCGGATCACGCTGTCCCAGTCGCCCGGCCGGGTTTGCCTGAACAGTCTGACACCGGGATACCAAGGGCTGTCCTCTCGATCCAGCAGCCAGCGCCAGTCCGGCGTATAGGGCAGCAGGATCCACGTCGGTTTTCCCAGCGCACCCGCCAGATGGGCAACGGAAGTGTCGACCGAGATTACCAGGTCCAGGCTTTCGATCAGCGCGGCGGTGTCGTCGAAATCGTTCAGCTCAGCACCGTAATGCTTGATCTGCGGACAGGACGCGAAGAGATCCCGGTCACGATCCCGCAGTTCCTTGTGCAGGCTGACGAACGTGCCGTCCCCCTCGAGAAGCGGCAGGAGGTCAGTCGGTCGGATGGAGCGGTTGTAGTCGTTTCTGAACGCGGGTCGGCCGGACCACGCGAGCCCGATCCGAATTTTCTCCGGCCGGCCGAGCCGGGCCCGCCAGGCCTCGACGCGTACCTGGTCGGCGTGCAGATACGGGATCGCGGCCGGGATCGTACGGAGATCAGTGTTGAATGCGAGCGGCAGGCTCATGAGCGGGCAGTGGAAATCAGCGGCGGGCGGCAGGTCGCCTGCGGAGATGACCTGTGCCGCACCCGGCAGCCGCGCGAGCAGGGATTCCAGCGGCGCTTGTACTTCCAGGATCACGCGGGCCCCCAGTCCGGCGACGAGGGGGACATAGCGGCTGAACTGCAGGGTGTCGCCGAGGCCCTGTTCGGCGTGGATGAGAATGGTCTTGCCGTCGAGATCCTCCCTGCCCAGCCACAGTGGCTGCTCAAATGTCCGCGCCACGCCAGCCTCCTTCACCTTCCAGCGCCATTCATATTCTTCCCAGCCGCGCGCGAAGTCCGCGCTGACGAGGCGGTATACCGCCTCGCAGAAGTGCGCTTCCGGATACCCGGGATCGAGCGCCAGGGCACGGGAGGTGTCCGCGTATGCATCCTCGAAACGTCTCAGGTGCATCATCAGTACGCTGCGGTCTATGAATGCCTCGGTATAGTCCGGCCTGAGTTCCAGGGCACGGTTGAACGCGAGCAGCGACTCCGGCAGCCTGTTCAGGCACCTGAGCGTTATGCCCCGGTTGTAGAGCGCGTCGACGTGGTCCGGGGTGAGCGCCAGGGCGCGGTCGAGGCTTGCCAGCGCTTCTTCGTGCCGGTTCAGCGCATTCAGGACGATGCCGCGGTTGAGCAGTGCCTCGCCATAGGACGGGTTGAGTGTGAGCGCGCGATCATAGCTTGCCAGGGCTTCTTCCAGTCTTCGCAGCTCGCGCAACACATTGCCGCGGTTGATGCAGGCCTCTGTGTAATTGGGATAGTATCCGAGCGCGCGATCGTAGCTCGTCAGCGCCTCCTCGTAGCGTTCGAGCGTGCGCAAGGCGTTTCCGCGATTGTAGAGGGCCTGATAAAACCCGTTTTTGCGCGCCAGAGCCTGGTCATAGCTGGCAATGGCGTCTTCCGGGCGCGACAGGAGTTCCAGCACGATGCCGCGATTATTGTACGCCTCGGCATACTCGGGTTTCAGCGCCACGGCGCGGTTGTAGCTGGCCAGCGCCTCCTTGTCGCGCGCGAGTTCCCGCAGCACCACCCCGCGGTTGAAATGAACCTCGGCGGAACCGGCATTGAGCGCGAGCGCACGATCGTAGCTCGACAACGCCTCCGCGTACCGCTTCATCGCCAGCAACACGTTGCCACGGTTGGTGACCACGACGGCGGACCGCGGATTGACCTTCAGCGCCCGGTCGAGCAGGCGGAGGGATTCATCGCTGCGCCCGCTTTGAAACTCGAGCAGGGCCAGCATGCAGAGCGTGTCGAAGTGGGAGGGGCTGGATTTCAGGATCTCCCGGTAGAGGAGTGCCGCCTGATCCAGTTGCCCCCCCTGGTGGATCATCTGCGCATAGCGCAGGCTCTCCGCAATGGCCGCCGGTTGATTTCGGCTCACGGGACCGCCTTTGTTCTCGTCATGTGACTACGATAAACGTGTAAGCTCCGGATCATCCCGGGATATATATCACATCGGCATTGTGCTTCCCAAGGAGGCGGGCGATGCGGCACGCGTCATGCCGCGTCCGGCCGGACTGTGGCCGGGGACCGCGGAGAACCCGCGGCATCGCCGGCCGGCTATCGCGCTGCCCGTCAGCCGTTCGGGTGGTGGCCCGATGCGGCGCGGAGGCGCGGGACCGGCGTGTCCGGGTCCGCCTCCGTTTCACTCGCAGGCGCGATCTTGCACGAATCGGAAAGTTTGTCGGCGCAGGCGAGCAGGAACAGGTGGTTGATGAGGCAGTGCAGGGCAGAGCAGCCCGCGCAGGCCGGTCCCTCGGGACAATCGGGTTCCGTATGCTTGTCGCGATGGTAGATCCACTGCAGGCGCACCACGCCCGAATCGGCGTCGGTGATGCAGAGATGCGGATCCCCTTTATCCAGCCAGGCGTCGATCTGGTAGCGCATGTTCGGTCTCGGTACGACGGTACGGCATGAGACAAATGATAATCATTATCATTAAAATGTCAACCGGTCGCCCGGGTCATTTGTGTGGCGATGGGAGCATGCTTCGTTCGTGGCGAGGCTTGTTATATGTCTAAATAGGTCTTATGTTGGACGCAAGGTCTCAGGCATGCGTGAGAACGGACTGATCAGGCAATAACCTCTGGAGGAGTCTTTATGAACGCAAAATCGATGCAGATCAACATCGGCATCAACGATAATGACCGCAAGGCCATTGCCAACGGGCTATCAAAACTGCTGGCGGATACCTATACCCTGTACCTGAAGACGCACAATTTCCACTGGAATGTCACCGGGCCCATGTTCAATACGCTGCACCTGATGTTCGAGCAGGAATACAACGAGCTCGCGCTGGCGGTCGATGCCATCGCCGAGCGTATCCGCGCCCTCGGGGTTCCCGCGCCGGGAAGCTACAAGCAATTCGCGGAGCTGACCCGGATCCGGGAGGAGACCGGCCAGCCGGAGGCGACAGACATGATTCGCCAGCTGGTCGCTGACCAGGAAACGGTGGCACGTACCGCCCGCGAGATCTTTCCCATCGTCGACAAGGCCAACGACGAACCGACCGCCGATTTGTTGACGCAGCGCATGCAGGTTCACGAGAAGACCGCATGGATGCTGCGCAGTTTGCTGCAGTAAACCCCGCCCGCATGCCGCGATAGGCCATTCCCGGGCCTGTCGCGGCTGTTGCCGGTGTCCTCGCCGCCCCCGTTTCATCCGGCCATTTCCGGTTTTTTCCTTCCGCGGCGCATCCGCACCGCCGCGCCGGTATCCCGCTCCGTCCGCATCCTTCCGTTCGCCGTAACGTGTCCGGCGGAAAAAAGAATCCTTTGTGTTTGATAATTGTTCGTATTATTATTTTCATGCCTAGCCGCCGCGTCGGCGGCGTCAATACTGGCGCCATGGTTGCTGGCTATGGCCAGGTTCCCGCCGCGCGCGGCCGTACGGCGCGCGGATTTCTCTAACAATCGGCTGTCGAACCAGGAGGAACATACATGAAGAGGACCTTAGTGTTGCTTGCCGGTCTGTGCCTTGGCGGGCAGGCCTCGGCCATGACTACACAGCAGGCGGTGCTGGAACATTACGCCGATCTGGCGCATGCGATGTACCAGGATTCGCTCGCGACGGCGCAGACCCTGCAGAAGGCGGTAGGGAAGTTCATCGGGCAGCCGACCGAGAAGAACCTGGTGGCCGCCCGCGCGGCGTGGAAGGCGGCCCGGGTGCCGTACCAGCAAACGGAGGCCTATCGCTTCGGTAACGCAATCGTCGACGACTGGGAGGGCAAGGTCAACGCCTGGCCGCTGGACGAGGGCCTGATCGATTATGTGGACGCGAACTACGGCACTGAATCGGACGAGAATCCCTTCTACGCCGCGAACGTGGTCGCCAGCAAGATGCTGATGGTGGGCGGCGAGCATATCGACGCGGGCAAGATCACCAAGGATGTCATCGGCAGCCTGCAGGAGGCGGGCGGGATCGAGTCCAATGTGGCGATCGGCTATCACGCCATCGAGTTCCTCCTCTGGGGCCAGGACCTGAACGGCACCGGGCCCGGCGCCGGGATGCGTCCCGCCACGGATTTCGATCCGAAGAACTGCACCCACGGGAATTGTGACCGCCGCGCCGCATACCTCAAGGCCGCGACAGACCTGCTGGTGGATGACCTGGACTGGATGGCAAAGCAGTGGGCCAAGGGCGGCGAGGGCCGCGCGGCGGTGGTCGACGGCGGCGCCCAGGGCGTGGCCGCCATCCTCACCGGCATGGGCAGCCTGTCGTACGGCGAGCTGGCCGGCGAGCGTATGAAGCTTGGCCTGATGCTGCACGATCCTGAAGAGGAACACGACTGCTTCAGCGACAACACGCATTTCTCGCATTATTACGATGCCATGGGCATCCGCAACGTCTATACCGGCAGCTATGTCCGCGTCGACGGCTCCAGGCTGAGCGGACCGAGCATCGCCGAGCTGGTGGCTGCAAAGAACCCGGACGCGGACAAGGCCCTGCGCAAGGGGCTGGACGCGACCCTGGCCAGGATGCAGGTGCTGGTCGACAGCGCCGAGAAGAAGGGTGTGCATTACGACCAGCTGATCGGCGAGGGCAACAAGGAGGGCAACGCCATGGTGATGGCCGCGATCGACGCGTTGCTGGACCAGACGAAGCTGATCGAGAAGGCGGTGACCGCCCTGGACATCACCCCGATCGAGTTCGAGGGTTCCGACAGTCTGGACAATCCGGAGACAATCGGGCAGTAATACTCTCCAGTCTGAAATGGGCCGGCCATCGTGGCCGGCCCATGCCGTTCAGGAGCAGGGATATCCGATGAATCGCCTCAAGTATTATCTGCTGGCCGGATTGCTGGTCATGCATTCAGTGGTTACCGCCGGCTTTGAGCCGGAGGCCCCTCCGATGGATTTCACCCGCGTGGAACCGGGTGAGGACATACCCGGGGGTGAGGCCACTCACCACAAGATGGTCAACCGGAACGCGTTCTCCCACGCCTCGGCCAACATGAGCTTCGAGCGCGAACTGGATTTCAAGATCGGCAACGGATTTTTCCGGCGCTTATGGGTCACGTCGCCGTCATCCACCCAGGCTGCGGACGGGCTGGGGCCACTGTTCAACGCGCGCGCCTGCCAGAACTGCCATGTAAAGGACGGTCGCGGTCATCCGCCCGTCGGTCCCGGCGAGGCGGCCGTTTCAATGTTTCTCCGCCTCAGCATTCCGCCGCAGACGGAGGCGGACCGGCGCCTGCTGGAGGAACACAGGGTCAGTGTGATTCCGGAACCGACGTACGGCACCCAGCTGCAGAACTTCGCCGTGCAGGGCGTAAAACCCGAAGGGCAGATGCACATAGAGTACGAAGAGGTGCCGGTGACGCTGAAGGACGGTACCGTGGTGTCACTGCGCAAGCCGACGTACAGTGTGGCCGATCTGGCGTACGGCCCGCTCCATCCCGTAACGATGCTGTCGCCGCGCGTGGCCCCGCCCATGATCGGGCTCGGCTTGCTGGAGATGATCGACGAGCGCGACATCCTTGCCGCCGCCGACCCTGAAGATGGCGACGGCGACGGCATTTCGGGCCGGCCGAACCGCGTCTGGAGCGCGGAGCGCGGGGAGGTGATGCTCGGCCGCTTCGGCTGGAAGGCCGGCGCCGCGACCGTCAATGAACAGGGACAGGCGGCATTCAACGGCGATATCGGCATCTCGGTGCCGCTCTTCCCGGCGGGCGCGGGCGAATGCACCGAACGCCAGGCCGCGTGCCTCGCGGCGCCGAACGGCAACAGCCCGCAGTACGACAACCTCGAGGCCGGCCGCCAGGTCACAGACTTGGTCGCGTTCTATTCGCGCAATCTGGCGGTGCCGGCGCGGCGCGATCACGCTCACCCCGACGTACTGGAAGGAAAGCGGATCTTTTATCAGAGCGGATGCGCGGACTGCCACAGTCCGCAGTACCGCACGCGGACCGACGCCGCGTTTCCCGAGCAGTCGAACCAGCTCATCTGGCCTTATACCGACATGCTGCTGCACGACATGGGTGAAGGGCTCGCGGACAACCGCCCGGAAGCCGATGCCGACGGCCGCGAATGGCGCACGGCCCCGCTGTGGGGAATCGGCCTGACGCCGGTGGTCAGCGAGCGTGCCAATTATCTCCACGACGGCCGCGCGCGAACCCTCATCGAGGCCGTGCTCTGGCACGGGGGTGAGGCGCAACGTTCGCGCGACGCGGCGGCGGCCCTCTCTCGCGGCGAGCGCGAACGCCTCATCCGCTTCGTGGAATCGCTCTGAACATGCCGGTGACAGCGCGCGGAATAATCCTCCTGATGCAGACGGCGTTGTGCCTCCTGCTGCCCGCCGTCGTGCTGGCGGATTCGCCGTGGCCGGCGCTCAACCGCGTCCTCGTGGATGAACACATCGTTCCCCGTTATCAGCATCTGGCCGCAGCGACGGCGGAGCTCGAAGAACACAGTCGTAAATTCTGCGCGGCTCCGGATGACGCGGGCCTCGCCGATGTCCGCGCCGCATACCAGGACACGATGGATGCCTGGATGGAAATCCAGCATGTCCGTTTCGGGCCGGTGGAGCTCTACCTGCGCTACAACCGCTTCCAGCTCTGGCCGGACAAGCACAATACCGCGGAGCGGCAGTTGAGCAAGGCGCTGGCGGAGCGGGATACGGCACAGCTGGCGGAGGACAAATTCCCCTACGCGAGCGTCGCCCTGCAGGGACTGAGCGCATTCGAGCGTCTCCTGTACGGCGGCGACGCCGACGCCACCCGCTTTGGCGGCGAGGGCCAGGATTCGTATCCCTGCCTGCTGCTCGAGGCCATTGCCCACAACCTGGCGCGGATGTCTGCGGACGTCTATCAGGAGTGGACGATGGCGAAACCATCCTACCGGGATAACGTGCTGGAGGCCGAGCAGGGCAGCAGCCATTTCGAATCCAGCGAGGAATTCAGCGCCCGGATGCTGAACAATCTGTACACCTCGCTGCAGTTCATCGTAGATCAGAAGCTGCTGGCGCCGCTGGGGTCGACGCCCGCCGAGGCGAATCCCCGGCGCGCCGAATCCTGGCGCAGCCGCCGTTCCCTGCGCAATATCGTCCTCAACCTGGAGGCGGCGGAGTCGCTGTACCTGACCGCGTATTCCGCGCCTCTCAAGGCGCACAAGGAGAATGCGGCGCTGGATCGGGAGATCCGGCGGGCCTTTGATCGTACGCTGCACGCAGCCCGGGACATCAAGCAGCCGCTCTACGATGCGTTGCAGTCCCCGGGACAGCGCCAGTCGGTGGAGCAGTTGCTGGCCGCGGCGAGCGAGCTGAAGCGCCTCCTGGGTGGCCCCCTGCCGTCCGCCCTTGGCCTGTCGCTCGGATTCAACAGCCTGGACGGAGATTGAGCGGAATGAAACGGCGCGTCTTTCTGAGAACGTTGGCGGGCACATTACTGCTCCCAGTCGCCAGACGCGGCCTGGCCGCCGTTTCACCCGCTGCGGTGTCGTCCACCGGGTTGTATATCAGCGCCCGTTCCGGCGGGCTGGAACAGTATTTCCTGAGTGCGTTCGATTCCGCCGGGAAGCTGGCCTATGATCTTCCGCTGCCCGGGCGCGGGCACGGCATAGCGCTGCGGCCCGATTCCGCGCAGGCGGTTCTCGTTGCGCGCCGTCCCGGGCGTTTCCTCGTCGTGTTTGATGCTGCCACCGGTGAGGTGATCCATAGCCTGAACAGCCGGCAGGATCGCCATTTCTCCGGCCACGGACTGTTCTCGGCGGACGGCCGCCGGCTGTACACCAGCGAGATCGATTACGACGGGGAGCGCGGCGTCATCGGTGTGCGCGATGTCGCGGACGGCTACCGCCAGGTCGATGAATTCGGCACCTGTGGCATCGAGCCGCATGACCTCCGTCTTTGCCGCGGCGGGCAGGTGCTGGTGGTCGCCAACGGCGGCATCCTCACCCATCCCGATTTTGGCCGCGCCAAACTCAACCTGGACACGATGACGTCGTCGCTGATCTATCTCGACGCCGGGACGGGCCGGATGCTGTCGGAGCACCGCCTGCCCCCCGCCATGCACCAGCTCAGCCTGCGCCATCTGGCCGTGCCGGCGCCGGATCTGGTGTTTGTTGCCATGCAGTACCAGGGGTCGCCCGGGGACCGGCCACCCCTGGTGGCGATGCACCGCGCGGGAGAGGGGGGGATGCGCCTGCTGCAAGCCCCGCCCGCGGTGCTCGACCAGATGCGGAACTACTGCGGCAGCGTCTGCGCCGATGCCTCCGGCCGCTGGATAGCGGTGTCTTCGCCGCAGGGCAATGTGGTGACGTTCTGGTCGGCGGAGGGCGGGGAATACGCCGGCGAGGCGCGCGTCATGGACGGCTGCGGCATTGCGGCGGGCATGCGGGCGGGGGAGTTCCTGTTAAGCAGCGGCCGCGGCGGGCTGTATCTCTACGACGTGACGGGCGCCGTCATGACGGCGCTGGAAGGCGCGGGTCCGTCCGACGCGCACTGGGATAACCACATGCAGCGCGGCCCCGGTCCGCTCCGGCTAGGAAGCCTGCACGCAGCCGGCTAGATCTGGTTCTGCAGGAAGTTTTCCAGGCCGATCTTCTCGATCAGGCCGAGTTGCCGTTCCAGCCAGTAGGCATGGTCTTCCTCGGTGTCGGCCAGCATGCCCTTGAGGATATCCCGCGTCTGGTAGTCCTGCTCCGCTTCGCAGACCGACATGGCCTTGCGCAGCGCCTTGATCACGTCGTATTCCAGCTGCAGGTCGTTTTTCAGTATCTGCGGCACGTCCTGGCCGACGTTCAGGGCATCCTGCTTGGACAGGTCCGGCGTGGCTTCCAGGAACAGCAGGCGCCTGATCAGGGCGTCGGCATGCTGGGTCTCTTCCTCCATCTCGTGATTGATGTGCTCGTAGAGCTTGGCGAACCCCCAGTCCTGGCACATGCGTGAGTGGATGAAGTACTGATCGCGCGCCGCGAGTTCGCCCCGCAGCAGCTTCTGGAGTTGCGTGATGACCTTGTTGTTACCCTTCATGACACGATATTCCCCTCGTTGAATTATGCCGGCATCACATCATCGATTGCAGGTAGTTTTCCCGCCCGACGCTGTCGATGAGTCGGAGCTGGGTCTCGATCCAGTCGATATGTTCCTCGGTTTCGTCCAGTTGCTCTTCCAGCAGCTGGCGGCTGATGTAATCCTGGATCGATTCGCAATAGGCGATGGCGCCCTGCATGCTCGCGCGGAGCCCCGCCTGCAGCGTGAGATCGTTGGCGAGTATCTCGGGAACGTCTTCCCCGATCAGCAGCTTGCCCAGATCCTGCAGATTGGGCAGGCCTTCCAGAAACAGTACGCGTCCAACCAGACCGTCGGCGAGTTTCATCGCCTTGATGGACTGCTTGTACTCACGCTCATTGAGATCGTCCAGTCCCCAGTTGCCGAGCATCCTCGCGTGCAGGAAGAACTGGTTGATGGCTGTGAGCTGTTCCTTCAGAACCGCGTTCAGGTGCTGAATTACCTTGGTGTCGCCTTGCATAGCCTTTCTCCCGGAAATGCCTGGTTGAACCGGGCAGTTTGAGTTATACACTTCTTCCGCAGAATTATAACAGTGTGTCTACGCCTCGTCGACGCCTGTTCGTATGTATCATATTGATAATTAATAATATTTATTGTTACTCCGCGGCGATAACGAAATTATTGAAAACCATTATCATTTGTATTATTGTTGCACAATCATTCAGATCTTATGAGTTCGGGGTAAGGGGAACAGATGTACGTATGCGTTTGCAACGCGGTAAGCGATCGTGACATCAAGGAGGCCGCCGGCAGGGGCATCTGCTCCATGGAGGCCCTCGGGAACCAGCTGAAGGTGGCCACCTGTTGCGGGCGATGCCTGGATCACGCCAGCAAGGTGCTCCAGCAGGCGATATCGGATGGGGGCGGGAGTCCGCGCCTGGGCGTCTGAGCGCTTGCATAGCACCGCACGAATCCGAACCGGCGGGCACTATCCCGAGTGATTCGATCGGATAATGGCGATTGCAGTTTCATTTATTCCTCCAATGCCTGCATTCAATCCGTCTCGCCTCGGCGCTCTGCGGGGCGCCGTCGCACGCATGCGGGTGTTCCGCGCTATCGTTACCGTATAAACCGTATAATCTGGCTATAACAGGCGAGGTATTAATGAAGGCATGTCTGAATCACCCTCTGGCTGACCCTTTGAATCCGTGCGACGACAAGTCCGCGCTCGCATCGGGCAGGCTGTTCAGCCGGATGAGACGTACGGCGGCATCCGCGTTCGTTCTCATGCTGGTCTTCTTGGCGGCGGCGCCGGCCCGTGCCGTCGAACTGATCGTATATTCAGAGCGTAATGAAAGCCTGATCAAGCCGCTGTTCGACGCCTACACCAAGGAGACCGGCGTCGAGATCCGCTTCATCACCGATCAGGCCGGTCCGCTGCTGGAGAGGCTCAAGGTCGAGGGCGAGAACACCCCGGCCGACCTGCTGATCACCGTCGACGCAGGCAACCTCTGGCTGGCCGCCCGTGAGGGCGTGCTGGCGCCGGTAGACTCTGCCGTGCTCAACGCCAACATACCCGCGCACCTGCGCGACACGGAGAACCGCTGGTTCGGCCTGTCGGTGCGGGCACGCACGATCGTTTACAGCACCGAGCGGGTAAAACCTTCAGAGCTGACGAGCTACGAGGATCTCGCGTCCCCCAAGTGGAAGGACCGCCTGTGCCTGCGGACCTCTAAGAAGGTATACAACCAGTCCCTCGTCGCGATGATGCTTGAGCGACTTGGCCCCAGGGAGACCGAGCAGGTGGTGCGCGGGTGGGTGGGCAACCTTGCCACGAGTCCGTTCGCGAATGACACCAAGCTGATGGAGGCCATCGCCGCCGGGCAGTGCGATGTGGGTATTGTCAACACCTATTATTTCGGGCGCCTGCAGCGCGAGCAACCCGCCATCAAGCTGGCCCTGTTCTGGCCGAACCAGGACAGCAGCGGCGTGCACGTGAACATCTCCGGCGCCGGGGTCACCCGCCATGCCAAGCACCGAGCAGAGGCGGTCAGGCTGCTGGAATGGCTGTCGACCGGGGAGGCCCAGGGGGCGTTCGCCGACCTGAATCTCGAGTATCCCGCCAACCCGGCGGTGCAACCGGATCCCGCGGTAGCCGCCTGGGGCAGCTTCAAGCAGGACTCCATCAACGTGACCGTCGCCGGCAGCCGGCAGGCGGAGGCCGTCATGCTGATGGACCGCGCAGGGTATCGCTGACCTGCTGTGGCGGACACCGGTTCATCGCCGCTGCCGTCCGTCTTCGCCCCGCAGCGTGCGGAGCGCGGGGCTCGATTCAGACCCTGGTATCTGTATGCCGTGGCACTGGCCACGCTGGTGGCCATCCCGATGCTGGTGATCCTGGCCTCATGGCTCGATCCGCAGCCAGAGGTATGGCGCCACCTGACGGAAACAGTGCTCGGCAGGCTCGTGCGCAACACAGTGATCCTTGCCCTCGGCGTTTCCACCGGTGTCCTGATCATCGGTGTCGGCTTGGCCTGGCTGACCGCCATGTGCGAGTTCCCCGGACGGAGGTTCTTCGAGTGGGCCCTGATGTTGCCGCTGGCCATCCCCGCCTATGTATCCGCCTTTGTTATGCTGGGCCTGTTCGATTTTTCCGGGCCGCTGCAGGCCTTTCTGCGCGAGGCCTTCGGCCCGCATGGATACTGGTTCCCCGAGGTCCGGACGGGCGGCGGCGTGATCGCCGTCATGGTGCTGGTGCTCTATCCGTATGTCTACATGCTCGCCCGCGCGGCTTTCCTCACCCAGGGCCGGACGACGATGGAGGCCGCGCGCGTGCTTGGCCTCGGTCCGTGGGGCGGCTTTTCCCGCGCCGTACTTCCGATGGCGCGCCCGGCGATCGTCGCCGGCGTATCGCTCGCCCTGATGGAGGCCCTCGCCGATTTTGGCACGGTGGCGGTTTTCAACTATGACACCTTTACCACCGCCATCTACAAATCCTGGTTCGGCCTTTTCAGCCTGCAGGCTGCGTCGCAACTGTCCACCCTGCTGCTCCTGTTCGTGGCGCTGGTCCTGCTGGGCGAGCGCCGCCTGCGCGGGCGTGCTCATTATCACGCGGCCGCGCCGAACGCCCGCGCACAGCGCTATGAACTTGCCGGGGTGCGCCGCTGGCTGGCGCTGGCGGCCGCGGGCACGGTCTTCACGATCGCGTTCCTGGTCCCGGTGTTACAGCTCCTGAGCTGGGCCTGGGAAGTTATCGGGACGGACTTCACCGCGCGCTATCTTGAACTTTTGCTGCACACCCTGGCCCTCGGCGGCATGGCGGCCGTCATCACGGTCGCCGGTGCCCTGTTGCTGGCCTACGTCCGCCGCTTCCATCGCGATCGCCTGTCAAGATCGCTGGTATCGGTCGCGACCCTGGGGTATGCGCTGCCGGGCACGGTGCTTGCCGTCGGCATCATGCTCACCTTCACCGGGGTCGACCGCATCGTGAGCGCCCTGTGGCAGGCCGCCGGCGGCGATTTCTCGCTGCGCATTTTTTCCGGCACCGTGATTGTCCTGCTGCTGGCCTATCTGGTCCGTTTTCTCGCGGTGGCGTTCGGTCCCATCGAAAGCGGATTCGCGCGCATCCGCCCCAGTATGTTTGAGGCCGCGCGCAACCTGGGCGCCACCCCGCCGGAGCTGATGCGGCGAGTCTATCTCCCCTTGCTGCGGCCCGGCCTGCTGACTGCCGCTCTGCTGGTGGTCGTTGAAGTGATGAAGGAAATGCCGGCGACACTGCTGCTGCGCCCCTTCGGCTGGGACACCCTTGCGGTGCGCATCTTCGAGATGACTTCGGAAGGGGAGTGGGAGCGGGCGGCGCTGCCCGCCATTACCCTGGTGCTCGCCGGTCTGCTACCGGTGGTCTTTCTGGTACGGCGTTCCGCCGTTGAGGTTTTCAGCTCCGCCGCCTCGGCACCCGACTGACGTTACTCCCGCGCCTGCATATACTTCACGATCACGCGGCGTCCCCGGGGCGGTGGCGTATGCCCGGATGAGCTGCTATGTTGAGAACGCGGGTACGCCGTGCGTAAACCGCCGCGGTCGCTGTTGATCTCATGAAGTCGCCCCGCACATTCCTGGCTGGTGTATGAAGCATGTTCTCGCTGCGTGACTGGCGCCGGCGCCGGGTACTCCGGCAATCCCCCCTTGATGACGGGCTGTGGTCCGCGACGATTGCGCGCCTGCCCGTGCTGGACGGACTCGATATCGACGAGCTGGCCGGCCTGCGTGAACTGGCCACGCTCTTTCTTCACGAAAAATCGTTTGAGACCACGCATGGGCTGGTGCTCACGCCTTCGATGCGTCTGTGCATTGCCGCGCAGGCGTGCCTGCCGATCCTGCGCCTGGGTCTGGGCTGGTATGACGGCTGGTCGACCGTCATCGTCTACCCGGGCGAGTTTGTCCACCGGCGCGAGGATGTGGACGAAGCGGGGATCGTGCACGAATGGGACGAGGTGCGCAGCGGCGAGTCCTGGGAATACGGTCCGGTGATCCTGTCCTGGGCCGACGTCGAGGCCTCGGGCCGCTGCGACGGCTACAATGTGGTGATCCACGAGCTCGTGCACAAGCTCGACATGCTGAACGGGCAGCCCAACGGGTTCCCGCCGCTGCCGCGCGGAGTGGATGCAGACCAGTGGAACCGGGTGTTCAGCGCCGCGTTCGAGGACATGAACGGTCGCCTGGACGCGGGAGGGGATACCGCGATCGATCCCTATGCGGCGGAGCATCCCGCGGAATTTTTCGCCGTGCTGAGCGAATATTTTTTTGAGACGCCGGGGCTGGTGCAGGATATGTATCCCGAGGTGTATGCGCAGCTCAGATCCTTTTACCGGCAGGATCCGCTGCGCCGTCTCGGTTCGGGCCTATAATAGACAGTGTTCCGTTTCCGCGTCGGGATCAAATGGCGCGTGCGGCGGCCTGTCCGCGCATGGGAGACACGGCATGTCGGTGTATGCGATCAAACTTTCACGCCTCGCCGGTGCGGCGTTCGCCGCCGCGCTGTTGCTGCCGGTTTCATCCCCAGTCCACGCGTTCAGGTGCGGCGGCTCCCTCGTTGACGAAGGCGATTCAAAGGCCGAGGTCCTGATCAAATGCGGCGCGCCCGACTGGAAGACGAATTGGTCGGAGGGATACATGGACGGAGCGGACACCTACTCGTCCTATCATGTGACGAGCGAGAAGGAACGCTGGTTGTACAACCTCGGCCCGCAGCGCTTCATGCGCATCCTGCTGTTCGAAGACGGCAGACTGACGGCAGTGACCTCGGGCGAGCGCGGCCTCCCTGAGAGCGGCGACCCTGGCGCGTGCGAACTGGACCGCTTCAGCGCCGGCACCAGCGATTTCTCGGTGCAGATGAGGTGCGGCGCTCCGTTGCTGGTAGACACCCGCCACAAGGAAGTTCTGCAGGCGTTCAGACACGGACCCGCCCGGCTCGTTCGCAAGCGCATCGAGGAGTGGACCTACAATCTCGGTCCGACGCAGTTTCTTCGCATCCTCGTGTTCGAGAACGGCGAGCTGGTGGAGACCCGTACGGGCGACCGTGGCTTTGTCGAGGATTCCCGTTGACAGAGCGGGCGGCCACCCCGGGTGGTGTATGCGCGTTGACTCGCCTCCACACCGCCCGCATCCGGAACGGTGAAACGGACTTATGATCGCGGACTTTCCGACGCCGAGCTCCGCCGATATCGCAGCCCTGTGGGTGACCCTCAGGCTCGCGGCGCTGTCCACGTTCCTGCTGCTGGCGCTGGGCACGCCCCTGGCCTGGTGGCTGGTGCGCACCCGGACGCGCTTCAGGCCGGTGGTCGATGCCCTGGTCGCCCTCCCATTGGTACTGCCGCCCACGGTGCTGGGCTTCTACTGCTTGCTGCTGCTGGGGCCCGACGGCCCCGGCGGGCAGGTGGCGCGTCTGTTCGGCGGATATTCCCTCGCGTTCACCTTTGCCGGTCTGGTCATCGGGTCCATGATCTATTCGCTGCCCTTCATGATCCAGCCCCTGCAACAGGCCTTCATCTCGGTCAGCAGGGAATCGATCGAGGCGGCGGCGACCTTGCACGCGGGACCGCTCGACCGCTTTGTCACCGTGGTGCTGCCGCAGGCTGTTCCCGGCTTCGTCACCGCGGCCTCACTGACCTTCGCCCATACCCTGGGAGAATTCGGCGTGGTCCTGATGATCGGGAGGCAATATCCCGGGCGAGACGCAGGTGCTGTCCATCGCCATCTATGACCATGTGGAGGCCCTGGAATACGCCAACGCCAATTACCTCTCCGCTGGTCTGCTGCTCGTATCTTTCCTGTTGCTGCTGCTGGTGTACCGTGTCAGGGGCTCCCTGCCGGTCCGGCTGCCATGACCCTGCTGGCGCGGCTCGGGTTCGACGTCGGGGGATTCCGTCTGGACGCCGCGTTCGAACTTCCGGCGGATCGTGTCACCGTGGTATTCGGCGCGTCCGGCAGCGGCAAGACCACCCTGCTGCGCTGCCTCGCCGGCCTGGAGCGCGCGCGCGGCGCATTGAGCCTGGCCGGCGAAGTCTGGCTCGATGACCGGCGCGGCGTATTCGTGCCGCCGCACATGCGCCGCGTCGGCATGGTGTTTCAGCACGCGCAGCTGTTTCCGCACCTCGATGTGCGGGGCAACCTGCGCTATGCCGCCGTGCGCAGCGGCGCGGGAACGGACGAGACGGCGCGTGTCGTAGAGCTGCTCGGGATCGCGGCGCTGCTCGCCAGGAATGTCGACGGCCTGTCCGGCGGAGAACGTCAGCGCGTCGCGATCGCGCGGGCGGTGTTGAGCAGGCCGCGCATGCTGCTGCTGGATGAGCCGCTGTCCGCGCTGGATGCGACGAGCAAGCGGGACATCCTTCCGTACCTTGAGCTGCTCAACCGGACATTGGCCATTCCGATGCTGTATGTGACCCACCATCTGGACGAGGTGCTCACCCTCGGTGACCACATGCTGCTGCTGGACGCGGGGAGGATTGTGGCCGCCGGTCCGATCAACGACCTGCTGGCCAGGCTCGATCTGCCGCTAAGCGCGCGCGATGATGCCGCCACCCTGCTGGAAGGGGAGGTGATCGATCACGACCGCGAACATCACCTCACCACCCTGAGGGTGGCGCGCCAGCGGTTGCGCATCCCCCTGATGTCCGTCCCCGCCGGGCAGATCGTGCGCGTGAAGGTCCAGGCACGCGACGTCAGTCTGTGTCTGGACAGGCCGGACCGCACCAGCATCCTGAATGTCCTGCCGGCGCGCGTCGGCGCCGTTCAGGCCGCGGGATCCGCCCCGGCACAGCGACTGGTCAGGCTCGAGGTGGATGAATCGATCGCCGTGCTGGCGCGGATATCCGCATTCTCCGCGCATCAACTGGCGCTACATCCCGGCATGCGGCTGTACGCCCAGATCAAAAGCGTTGCTTTGGTATAGCTCCCGGGCTTTCCCATCGGGCTCCCGGGTCTGACGGGTCAGGCCGGCGTCGAAACACAGGCTATAAAAGCGGTATATTATCGGTACAATACTGGTGCGCGGGTTAAATACTTGACCAATTCAGTCAAGTATTATATTGTGACGTTCAGGTTGCGCGAAATATCTTTCTGATTTGAATTATATTTTCACTCTAATCATTGATTTTCTTTTGGAATAGCGGAGCCCCATGGCTGAGACAAGCCGGAATCTCGAACATCTGATCGACCGGGAGTATACCGCCGGGTTCGTCACCGATGTCGAGCAGGACAGCTTCCCGCCCGGATTGAGCGAGGAGGTCGTGCGCCGGATTTCGGCCAAGAAGGGCGAGCCCGCGTTCATGCTGGAATGGCGCCTCAATGCCTATCGTCACTGGCTGACCATGAAGGAACCGGACTGGGCACATGTGCGTTATGCCGCGGTCGATTATCAGAGTATCAGCTATTTCTCGCAGCCGAAGCAGGACAAGGATCGCCCCAAGAGCCTGGACGAGATCGATCCCAAGCTGCTCGAGACCTATGAAAAGCTCGGCATCCCGCTGCGCGAGCAGGAGATGCTGGCGGGCGTGGCCGTGGATGCAGTGTTCGACAGCGTGTCGATCGCCACCACCTATCGGGAAAAACTGGCCGAGCTGGGTATCATCTTCTGCTCGTTCTCCGAAGCGGTGCGCGAGCACCCCGAGCTGGTGCAGAAATATCTCGGGACAGTAGTGCCGACCGGGGATAATTTCTTTGCCAGCCTGAACTCCGCGGTGTTCAGCGATGGCTCCTTTGTCTACGTGCCTCCCGGCGTGCGCTGCCCGATGGAACTGTCCACCTATTTCCGCATCAACGCGGCCAACACCGGCCAGTTCGAGCGCACGCTGATCATCGCCGACGAAGGCGCCTACGTCAGCTATCTCGAAGGCTGCACGGCGCCGATGCGCGACGAGAACCAGTTGCACGCGGCGGTGGTGGAGCTGGTCGCCCTGGACAACGCGACGATCAAGTATTCCACCGTGCAGAACTGGTATCCGGGCGACGAAAACGGCCGTGGAGGGATCTACAACTTCGTCACCAAGCGCGGCCTGTGCCGCGGCGTCAATTCGCATATCTCCTGGACCCAGGTCGAGACGGGCTCCGCGATCACCTGGAAGTACCCGAGCGTGGTGCTGCAAGGGGACAACTCGGTGGGCGAGTTCTACTCCGTGGCGCTGACCAACAACTACCAGCAGGCCGACACCGGCACCAAGATGATCCACATCGGCCGCAACACGCGCAGCACCATCATCTCCAAGGGTATCTCGGCCGGTCACGGCCAGAACGCCTACCGCGGCCTGGTCAAGATCCTCAAGGGCGCGGACGGTGCGCGCAACTATACCGAGTGTGATTCGCTGCTGTTCGGCGACCGCTGCGGCGCGCACACCTTTCCGTACATCGAGGTCAAGAACCGCACCGCCCAGGTCGAGCACGAGGCCACCACTTCCAAGATCAGCGACGACCAGCTGTTTTACTGCATGCAGCGCGGGCTGTCGCGCGAGGACGCGATTTCAATGATAGTCAACGGGTTCTGCAAACAGGTGTTCAAGAAGCTGCCGATGGAATTTGCCGTCGAGGCGCAAAAGCTGCTGAATATCAGTCTCGAAGGGGCGGTGGGATGAACAAGCGCGAACATGCCGCAACGGTTACCGGTGCGAAGGTGCTGCGGATCAGAAACCTGCGGGCGTCCGTCGGCGACAAGCAGATCCTGAACGGCATCGACCTCGAGATTCGTCCGGGCGAGGTGCACGCCATCATGGGCCCGAACGGTTCCGGCAAGAGCACGCTCGCCCAGGTGCTCGCCGGACGCGAATTATACGGCGTCAGCGCCGATGAATTCAGCTACGGCGGCAAGGACCTGCTGGCCATGGAGCCGGAGGAGCGCGCTCGGGAAGGCATCTTCCTGGCGTTCCAGTATCCGGTGGAGATTCCGGGCGTCAGCACCGTCACCCTGCTGAAGGAATCCCTGAATGCGATCCGGCGCCACCGCGGCGAACCCGAGTTCGATGCGATGGATTTCCTTACGCTGGTCAAGAAGAAGATCGCGCTGGTGGACATGCGTGAGGAGTTCCTCTACCGCTCGGTCAACGAGTCGTTCTCGGGCGGCGAGAAGAAGCGCAACGAGATCCTGCAGATGGCCGTGCTGGAACCGCGCCTGGCGATCCTCGACGAGACTGACTCGGGGCTCGATATCGATGCGCTGAAGCTGCTGGCTGACGGTGTGAACACCCTGCGCGGGCCGGAGCGCTCGTTCATCGTCATCACGCATTACCAGCGCCTGCTCGAGTATATCGTGCCGGATCATGTACACATCCTGTCCGCGGGCCAGATCGCAAAATCGGGTGGTCGGGAGCTGGCGCTGGAGATCGAACAGCAGGGCTATGCCTGGCTTGAGCGCGAACCCGCCAGCAACCGGTCGCTTGCCGCAAGCTAATGCCGGGACAGGCCATGCCGGAAACCGCCGCCAGATATCGTGAAGATTACCAGCGCCTGCACAGCGAGCTGCCCGGGCAGGGGCTGGGTTGGCTGCGCGAATTGCGTCAGGCTGCCTTGCAGCGTTTTGCCGAGCGCGGTTATCCCACGCCGCGCGACGAAGACTGGAAATACACCAACGTGGCGCCGCTGCTCAGGCAGGTCTTCGTGCCGGCATCGGCTTCCGGCCGGCAGGACGGACTGAAGCGCGCGGACATCGCCGCGCACCTGTTCGATGTCCCTGGTCTGCCGCTGGCGGTGTTCGTCAACGGTCGCTTCAGCGCCGCGCTGTCCGACCTGTCCGGGTTGCCGGACGGCGTCGTGGTGCGCAGCCTGCGCGAGGTGCTGGAACAGGACGGTGCTGCGGTGGAGGGGATGCTTTCGACCCAGCCGCTGCAGGAGCCGCGCGGGTTCATCGAGCTTAACACCGTGTTCATGTCCGACGGCGCCTATGTCCGTTTTGCCCCGGATGCGCAGATCGATCATCCGGTGCATCTGCTCTTCATATCGAGCGGGACGGAGCCGACGGCGACCTATCTGCGCAACTCGGTGGTCGCGGAGCGCGGCAGCCGCGGAGCCGTCGTCGAGCATTATGTCAGTGTGGGTGACGCGCCCTCCCTGTGCAATGTCGCCACCCGCTGCGTGCTCGGGCGCAACGCCGCGCTCGAGCATTACAAGCTGAACGCAGAGGGCGGCGGCGCGTACCATTTCGCCGGCCTGCACGTCGAACAGGCGGAGGGCAGCCGCTATGTATCGCACAACATTGCCGCGGGCGGCCGTCTGATCCGCAACGACCTGCGCGGCGTACTTGGCGGCGAGGGCAGTGAATGCGTATTGAACGGCCTGTACCTGGGACGCGGACGCCAGCATATCGACAACCACACCTTCGTCGAGCACCGGGTGCCGCGCTGCATCAGCCGCGAGCTGTACAAGGGTGTGCTCGACGGTCAGTCACGCGGAGTGTTCAGCGGGCATGTCGTGGTGCGGCAGGACGCGCAGAAGACAGATGCCCAGCAGATGAACCATAACCTGCTGCTGTCCGACGATGCCGAGGTCGATACGCGGCCGCAGCTTGAGATCTACGCCGACGATGTCAAATGCAGTCACGGTTCGACAGTCGGCCAGCTCAACCCCGATGTCCTGTTTTACCTGCGCGCGCGCGGCATCGGCGAGCCGCTGGCGCGCCGGCTGCTGGTCGCGGCGTTTGCGCAGGACGTCGTGGGCAGGATGGGGTCGGCGCCGGTACGCGAGTGGGCGGAGAAGCTGCTCGCTACCCGCCTGATGCATTGATCGTATCCGCCGGAACCGTGTGATCCGCCGCTGGTGACCAGGATGAGCAGCAACCCGCAGAGAATGAATACAGCAAACGCCGCCTACGACGTGGAAAGGGTCCGGCGCGACTTTCCCGCCCTGCAGCAGCAGGTGTACGGTCGCCCGCTGGTCTATCTGGACAACGCCGCCTCGGCGCAGAAACCGGCAGCGGTGATCGATGCCATCCGCGGCCATTACACCGATGACTACGCGAACGTTCATCGCGGGCTGCATTATCTCAGCGAGCGCGCGAGCGACGCCTTCGAGGCGGCGCGCGGCAAGGTGCGCGGCTTCATCAACGCACGCGAGGATCGCGAGATCGTATTCGTGCGGGGCACCACCGAGGCGATCAACCTAGTCGCCGCCTCCTTCGGCCAGGCCCATCTGAAGGCGGGCGATGAGATCCTGATCACCGAGCTGGAGCACCATTCGAATATTGTCCCGTGGCAGCTGCTGGGCGAGCGCCTTGGCACGGTACTGAAGGTCGCGCCAGTGAACGATGCGGGCGAACTGCGTCTTGACGAGTTCGAGCGCATGCTGGGTCCGCGCACCCGCCTGGTGGCGGTGACCCATGTCTCGAATGCGCTGGGCTCGATCAACCCGGTCGCACGCATCGTAGAGTTGGCCCATGCCCGTGGCGCACGTGTACTGATCGATGGCGCCCAGGCGATTCCGCATGCGGCAGTGGATGTGCGGTCACTGGATTGCGATTTCTACGCCTTTTCCGGCCACAAGCTCTATGGACCCACCGGCATCGGCGTGCTGTACGGCAAGGCGGAGCTGCTGGAATCGATGCCGCCGTACCAGGGCGGAGGCGAGATGATCCGCGAGGTCAGTTTCATGCGCAGCACGTATGCCGATCTGCCGCACAAGTTCGAGGCCGGCACCCCCCACATCGTGGGCGCGATCGGACTCGGCGCGGCGATCGATTATCTGCAGGGGGTCGGCCTGGAGTCCGTCGCACGCCACGAGGAGGATCTGCTGGCCTATGCGACGGCCCGCCTGCGCGAGGTCCCTGGCCTGAGGCTGGTGGGCACCGCCGCCGACAAGGCCGGTATCGCCTCGTTCCTGCTCGACGGCGTGCATACCCACGATGTGGGCACCATCCTCGACCGCCACGGGGTGGCGGTGCGCGCGGGTCATCACTGCGCGATGCCGCTGATGACGCGCCTCGGCCTGAACGGCACGACGCGCGCATCGTTTGCGCTCTATAATACGCGTGCCGAGGTCGACGCCCTCCTCGAGGCGATCCAGCAGGTGCGGGAGATGTTCAGGTGATGAACGAACTGAAGGATCTTTACCAGGAAGTCATTTTCGATCACAACCGCAATCCGCGGCATTTCGGGAAGCTGGCGCACGCGAGCTGCCACGCGGAGGGTTTCAATCCGCTATGCGGCGACAAGGTCACGGTCTACCTGAAATTCAGCGATAAGGGGGAGATCGAGGACGTCAGCTTCGACGGTTCCGGTTGCGCCATCTCGGTCGCGACCGCGTCGCTGATGAGCGAGACGCTGGTGGGCAAGACACGCGCGGAGGCCGAGGCCCTGTTCGAACGCTTTCATTCCATGATGATGGGTGAGGAGGCCAAGAAGGATGCGGCGGCGCTCGGCAAGCTGGAGGTGCTGTCCGGAGTCAAGGAATTTCCCTCGCGCATCAAGTGCGCCACGCTGGCGTGGCACACGCTGCTCGCTGCGCTGAAGGAGGAGAAGGGCGGCATCTCCACCGAATGAACCATGAGCGATCTTCTCAAGGACATCAAGATTAAGGCCGTCAATCCGTTCAGCGCGGACAGGCGGCAGGTTGACCCCGCCACATCGGCGTCAGAAACGCATGCGGCGTCGAGCGGTGCGTTGCGCGAGCGCGCGATCGCGGCCTTGCGCACCATCTACGACCCCGAGATCCCGGTCAACATCTACGAGCTCGGCCTGATCTATACCCTCGACGTCAACGAGGCGGACGGCACGCTGTACGTCGAGATGACCCTGACCGCGCCGGGATGTCCGGTGGCGCAGACCTTCCCCGGCACGGTGGAGGCGCGCCTGCGCGAGGTCGAAGGCGTGGAAGAGGTCACCGTCAAGCTGGTGTGGGAGCCGACCTGGACGCAGGACCGCATGACCGAGGCTGCCCGCCTGCAGCTGGGGTTGCTGTGATGGGGCTAAGACCGGCGGATGAGCGAGTGGAGTGACGTCGCCCAGGCGGGCGAGATTCCGGCCGGGCAGTGCAAGGCGGTGATCGTCGACGACCGGCTGCTCGCAGTCGTCAACCTCGACGGGAGCTACTACGCCATCGATAACGTCTGCACGCACGACTACGCCGAGTTGTGCGACGGCATGATTCTCGGCGACCGCATCCAGTGTCCGCTGCACGGTGCCCAGTTCAATATCCGCACCGGCGCTGTCGAGGCGCCGCCCGCCTACGAGCCGCTCGGAACCCATCCGGTACGGGTCGTCGGGGGCGTAGTTCAGATCAAGGTTGAATGACGACTGCGCCGGTCCGCTGGTGGGCGCTACTGACGGCTGGCCGGGGGTGAGGCATCTGGCACGACCGTCCCGCGTCCCGGCGGGACTTCATTCCCGGGGATTCCCTTTCAGTTCTTTCAGCCTGCGGTAGAGGGAGCGTTCGCTCAGGCCTAGCAGCTTCGCCAGCGCGCGTTTGTCGACGTCGTGCTGCGCCAGCGCCCAGTGCAGATACTGTTGTTCAATCTGTTCCAGCGGCAGCACCGGCCCGCTGAACGATGACGCCCGGCCGCCCCTCTCCCCGGATTCGCTGCAGCGGCACTCCTCTGGCAGATGTTCCGGCCCGATCGCCTCGCCGTCGCACAGGAGGGCTGCGCGTTCGAGGATATTGCGCAGCTCGCGCACGTTGCCCGGGAAGTCGTAATTTCTCAGGCAGGCCAGCGCTGTTTTGGACAGACGGTGCCGCTTGCGATTCAGGCGGTCGAGCAGGGAGCGCGCGATCAGTTCCAGGTCCTCGCCCCGATCGCGCAACGGCGGCAGCGCGATCGGGAAGGTGCTGATGCGGTAATAGAGATCCTGGCGGAAACGACCCTCGCGCACGGCCTGCCGCAGATCCGCGTGGGTCGCGCAGATCAGGCGGAACTCCGCCTGCCGTGCCTCGGTGCCGCCGACGCGGCGGTAGGATTGCGTCTCCAGCAGGCGCAGCAGTTTGACCTGCAGGGACAGCGGGATGTCGGCCACCTCGTCGAGGAACAGGGTGCCGCCGTGGGCGGCTTCCACCAGCCCGGTCTTGCGCGCGTGGGCGCCGGTGAAAGAGCCCTTTTCATGGCCAAACAACTCGCTTTCGAACAGCGATTCGGTCAGGCCCGAGCACTCCACCGGGACGAAAGGTCCGCCCGCGCGCCGGCTTGCCTCGTGCAGCGCCAGCGCGACCATCTCCTTGCCGGTGCCGGACTCTCCCAGCAGCAGCACCGCCGTGTCGCTCGGGGCGGCGCGCTCGACCAGCCCGAGCATGCGCAGGAAAGCGGGCGACCTACCCACCAGGCGCTGTTCGCCAGCTGGCGCGCCGCCGACGCCGCTTTCGCGCAGGATCTCGAGGAAATAGGCGACCTCACCGTGCGCGTCGCGTATCGGCATGGTCTCCACCGCGACGCGTTCCTCGCCCTTCTGGGTGTAATGCAGGTGCAACACGCGCTGCGTCTGCCCGGTGGCGAGGCTGTTGCGCAGCGGACAGGTTTCCCCCGCCTCGTCGCACGGGCGGGAGAAGTGATGTGATACCTCGTAGCAGTGCGAACCTGGGCCGTGCCGCTGCGGGACCCCGTAATGGGCCTGGTAGCGCTGGTTGGCCGCCAGGATGCGGTAATCGCGGCCGATCAGCACGGCAGGTTCGGCGAAGCCGTCGAGCAGTGCGTTGATGTCCGGAAGCTTGCGGGTCGCGCGAACCATGGTGTGACAATTTTGTCAGTGCAATATGTGTCAAATGACGATTCTGGCAGATTATTGATGCGTGATCCAGCTCGAAATTCGCCCCTCGCGGCGTGCCCTCGCGGAGCGCGGATCTGATGGCGCTAAATTTATATTAGTAAAATCATATAGTAGACATTTTCAACCGGATAAAGCCTTCGTTTTGTCGGGTCATGTGCTAGTGTTGGCTCGCCGATTGCTCTCCTTGCAAGGGAACGAATACCAGTCTTGGGGAACAGGACTCCGCGCCGACGTTTGATAGTGCCGGCGATGGACAAGGAGACGGGAGTGGAGCGCACCAGCCTAGTTACGCATCGCCCGCGTGCCACGCAGGGCGCACCGTCGCGCGGGTTTACCCTCGCCGTTGAAATCACCGCCACGTTGATCGTGAAGCTGCTGTTTATCTGGGCGCTGTGGTTCTTCTTCAGTCATCCCCTGGACGAGCATCTCGACGACAAAGGTGTGTCCGCGGCGCTCATCGGCGTCCATCCGGACCTTGAATCTTCAGCGCACAGGGGCGCCCAGCCATGATAAGTGAAACGGTAGTTGATCTCTCCCGCCTGCAATTCGCCATAACCGCGATGTATCACTTCCTGTTCGTGCCCCTCACTCTCGGGCTGGCCTGGATCCTGGTGATCATGGAGTCGGTGTACGTCATGACCGGCAAGGAGATCTACAAGGACATGACCCGCTTCTGGGGCAAGCTCTTCGGCATCAATTTTGCCCTCGGTGTCACCACCGGCATCACAATGGAATTCCAGTTCGGTACCAACTGGGCGTATTACTCACACTACGTCGGCGATATCTTCGGCGTACCGCTCGCGATCGAAGGTCTGATGGCCTTCTTTCTCGAATCGACCTTTGTCGGCCTGTTCTTCTTCGGCTGGGACCGCCTGAGCAAACGCGGGCACCTGGCCGTGACGGTGCTGGTCGCGCTGGGCTCGAACCTGTCCGCGCTGTGGATCCTGATCGCGAACGGCTGGATGCAGTTTCCCACGGGCGCGGAATTCAACTATCAGACCATGCGCATGGAGATGACGAGCTTCGCGGACATCTTCTTCAATCCGGTGGCACAGGTGAAGTTCGTACATACGGTCGCCGCGGGGTACGTGACCGGCGCCATGTTCGTGCTCGGCATCAGCGCCTATTACATGCTGAAAGGGCGCGACCTGCCCTTCGCGCGGCGCTCATTCGCCATCGCCTCGGCGTTCGGCCTTGCGTCGGTTCTCTCCGTGATCGTGCTGGGCGACGAAAGCGGCTACGAGATCGGCGCGGTGCAGAAGACCAAGCTTGCGGTGATCGAGGCCGAATGGGAGACGCACGAGCCTCCCGCCGCGTTCACCCTGTTCGGTTTTCCGGACCAGGAACGGCAGACCACCGATTACGCCGTGAAAATACCCTATGCCCTCGGCCTGATTGCCACGCGGTCGGTGGATGAGGAGATCACGGGCATCAAGGACATCATCGCCGCCAACGAGCAGCGCATCCGCGGTGGCATTATCGCCTATGACGCCTTGCAGAAACTGCGCGCCGGCGACGATTCCGCCGCGGTCAAGGATACCTTCGAGGAATACAAGGCCGACCTTGGCTACGGGCTGCTGCTCAAGCGGTATCATGCGGATGTAGTCGGGGCGGACGACGCGCAGATCCAACAGGCGGCCCTCGAGTCCATCCCGCGCGTCGCGCCAATGTTCTGGGTCTTCAGGTTCATGGTGGCGGTGGGGTTCCTGATGCTGTTGCTGTTCGTGGTCACCTTTTACTACTGTGCGCGGCGCCAGGTGCAGCAGAAGCGCTGGATACTGCGCGCGGCGCTGTACAGTATCCCCCTGCCCTGGCTCGCCGCCGAGGCGGGCTGGTTCGTCGCGGAATACGGCCGCCAGCCCTGGGCGATCGGTGAGGTGCTGCCGACGCACCTTGCGACATCGACCCTCGAGACCGGGGACCTGATCTTCAGCCTGTCCGGGTTCATAGGGTTCTACACGCTGCTGCTGATCGTCGAGCTCTATCTGATGTTCAAGTATGCGCGGCTGGGCCCGAGCTCGCTGAAGACCGGCCGCTACCATGAAGAAGCAGGCGGCGGGGGGGCGGCCATGGCCTACCAGCCGCAGGCGCAGCGGGACATCTGAGGGATACGGCAATGATATTCGACTATGAAACGCTCAAGCTGATCTGGTGGCTGTTCGTCGGCGTGCTGCTGATCGGTTTTGCACTCACCGACGGCTTCGATCTCGGGGTCGGCACCCTGCTGCCGTTCCTCGGCAGGACCGATACGGAGCGCCGCGTCATCATCAATTCCATCGGCCCCACCTGGGACGGCAACCAGGTGTGGTTCATTACCGCGGGCGGCGCGGTGTTCGCCGCATGGCCGGCCGTCTACGCCGCGGCGTTCTCCGGGTTTTACGTTGCGCTGCTGCTGGTCCTGTTCGCGCTCTTCTTCCGGCCGGTTGGATTCGATTACCGCAGCAAGCTGGAGGATCCGCGCTGGCGGAGCGCATGGGACTGGGCGCTGTTCGCCGGCGGGGCGGTCCCGGCTCTTGTCTTCGGTGTCGCCTTCGGCAACCTGCTGCAGGGGGTGCCGTTTCATTACGATGACATGCTGCGCTCGAGTTATACCGGTTCGTTCTTCGGGTTGCTCAATCCCTTCGCACTGCTGGCCGGCGTCGTCAGCCTGAGTATGCTGATCATGCACGGCGCCGTCTACCTTCAGCTGCGCACCGAGGGGACGATCTATGCGCGCGCCAAGACGGCCGCGCGCCTCGCGGGCGGCGTGATGATCGCGGCGTTCCTGCTCGCCGGCGTCTGGCTCTATATGGGCGTGGAGGGCTACCGCCTGGTGGCCATGCCGGCAGCGGACGCCATGCCCGGCATCCTCGGCAAGACAGTAGAGCGCACGGCAGGCGCCTGGTTCGAGAACTACGCGCGCTATCCGTGGATGATGCTTGCGCCCGTGCTCGGGGTGGCCGGTGCAGTCCTGGCGCTGGTGCTGTCCGCCAGGGACAGGCCCGGTACCGCCTTCGTCTTCAGCGGCCTGTCGCTCGCCGGTGTGATACTCACCGCAGGATTATCCATGTTTCCGTTCATCCTGCCGTCCTCGACCCGGCCCGGACACAGCCTGACGGCCTGGGACGCCACCTCGAGCCACCTGACCCTGACCTGGATGTTCTGGGCGACGCTGCTCTTTCTGCCGATCGTGATCGCCTACACGAGCTGGGTCTACCGGGTGATGCGCGGCAAGGTGACGGAACGCTCGATCGAGGAAAAGGGACATTCGCTTTATTGAAGGAGGTCTTCGTATGTGGTATTTCACATGGATACTGGGGGTCAGTCTCGCCGTTGCGCTGGGCGTCATCAACGCGATGTGGCTGGAATCGACGTGCAAGCTCGACTGACGGAAGGCGCCGGTTACGGCGGCATCATGGTTGCAACTGAGACGAAGGAGGACTGACACATGGCGCATATCGTCATTCTGGGTGCGGGGACCGGCGGCATGCCGGCAGCATACGAGGCGCGCGAGGCGCTGGACAAGTCGCACAAGATCACCGTAATCAACGCGACGGATTACTTCCAGTTCGTCCCTTCCAATCCGTGGATCGCCGTCGGCTGGCGCAAGCGCCCCGATATCACGTTTCCGATCCGTCCATACCTTGAACGCAAGGGCATCGATTTCATCGCCGACTCCGTCACCGAGATCGATGCCGCTGGCAGCACGGTCAGGCTCTCGCGCGGGGAGACCGTAAAGTACGACTACCTGATCATCGCCACCGGTCCCAAGCTGTCCTTCGACGAGATTCCCGGCATCGGACCCGAGGGTCATACCCAATCCGTGTGCACCGTCGACCACGCCGAGAAGGCCTACGGCGCCTATCAGGAGTTCCTCCGGAACCCAGGCCATGCCGTGATCGGCGCGGTACAGGGGGCAAGCTGTTTCGGTCCGGCCTACGAGTTCGCCTTCATCGTCGATGCTGACCTGCGCAAGCGGAAGCAGCGCGACAGGGTGCCGATGACCTACGTCACCAGCGAGCCCTACATCGGGCACCTGGGGCTGGGCGGCGTCGGCGATTCCAAGGGCATGCTTGAGAGCGAGATGCGCGAGCGTCACATCAAATGGATCACCAACGCCAAGGTGACGCGGGTTGAGGCGGGCAAGATGTTCATCGACGAGCACAACGACGCGGGCCAGGTTATCAAGCAACATGAGCTTGACTTCAAGTTCTCCATGCTGCTTCCGGCCTTCAAGGGCGTCGACGCGGTGGCCAGGGTTGAAGGGCTGTGCAATCCGCGTGGCTTCGTCATCGTCGACAAGCACCAGCGCAGCCCCAAGTACCAGAACATCTACTCCGCCGGCGTGTGCATCGCGATCCCTCCGGTCGAGCAGACGCCGGTGCCGACCGGCACGCCCAAGACCGGGTACATGATCGAGTCGATGGTCACCGCCATCGTGCACAACATCGAGGAGGAGCTGACGGGCCGTTCTCCCACGCATACGGGCACCTGGAACGCCATCTGCCTGGCCGACATGGGCGATACCGGCGCCGCCTTCGTGGCGCTGCCGCAGATTCCGCCGCGCAACGTCAACTGGTTTAAGAAGGGAAAGTGGGTGCATGTAGCCAAGATTGCCTTCGAGAAATATTTCATCCGCAAGATGAAGAAGGGGACCTCGGAGCCCATATACGAGAAGTACATGCTGAAGGCGCTCGGGATCGAACGCCTGAAATAGTCTGGGCCGGCAGCCTGGCGCCGCTCTGCCCGCCGCGGCGGGGCGGCGCCTTATATGTCGATGCGCTCGCCCGGTTCCGGCAGGCGCGCCTCCAGCCCGGTCTCCTCGCGGATGCGGTCGCGCAATATGGCGGCCTTTTCCGTTTCCCCGTGTACCAGGTACATGCGCGGCCGCTGCGCCGCGAAGCCGCGCGTCCAGTCGAGCAACTGCCGCTGACCCGCGTGGGCGGAGAATCCTCCGAGGGTGTGGATGCGCGCCTTCACCGCGATCTCGTTTCCCAGCAGGCGTATCTGCTGCGAGCCGTCGACCAGTGCGCGCCCCGGCGTGCCCCGGGCCTGGAAACCGACGAAGATCACGTGCGCCTCGGCGCGCCACAGATTGTACTTGAGGTGATGGCGGATGCGTCCGCCATTGCACATCCCGCTGCCGGCGATGATGATGGCACCCCCGGTGATCTGATTGATCGCCATGGATTCCTCGGCCGAGCGCGAGGTGCGCAGCACCGGCAGCCAGGCATGCAGGTTGGCGGCATCGGCGCGGTGCAGTTCGGCGATCTCTTCCCGGTTGAACAGCGTCATATGGTCGTGGTAGATCTCGGTCGCCGCGATCGCCATCGGGCTGTCGAGGAATACCGCGCGCTGCGGCAGTTCGTCCGCCTGATAGAACTGCCCGAGCAGGTAGAGGATCTCCTGCGTGCGACCCACTGCGAACGCGGGTATCAGCACGTTGCCTCCGCTGTGCGCGGCGGCCTTCAGTGCCTGTTTGAATTCCTCCACGGTTTCGGCCGTCGGGCGGTGATCGCGGTCGCCGTAGGTTGACTCCATCAGCACGATGTCGGCCTCGTCGACCTTGGCCGGATCGCGCAGCAGGAAGGAATCCCTGTTGCCGAGGTCGCCGGAAAAGACCAGTTTCTTCGTGTCGCCATCCGTCCTGATCCACAATTCGACGATGGCCGAGCCGAGGATGTGCCCGGCGTCGCGGAACCGGAACTCCAGGTCGGGGGACAGCCGGTGGCGGATATCGTAGGAGACAGGGTGGCGCAGGCCGAGCACCGTCTCCACGTCGGCGAGCGTATAAAGCGGGGCGATGGCCTGCCTGCCGGCGCGGCGGCGGATCTTGTTCTCCCACTCGGTGTCCTTTTCCTCCAGATGGGCCGCGTCCTTCAGCATCAGGGCCACCAGGTCGTGTGTCGCGGGCGTCGCGTAGACCGGTCCGCGGAAGCCTTCCCGCGTGAGCCGCGGCAGCAGGCCCGAATGGTCGAGATGTGCGTGCGACAGGATCACCGCGTCGATGTCGCACGGGTCGAAGGCGAATGCGCGCCGGTTGGCCTCCTCGGTCTGTGCGTCGCCCTGGAACATGCCGCATTCGAGCAGGATGCGCGAGCGCGCGGTCTCGATCAGGTAACAGGAGCCCGTTACCTGTCCGGTCGCGCCCAGAAACTGCAGTGTCGCCATCATGCCTCCCGTATCGTCCGTCTCGCGGCGTTCCCGCATTATTACCGGTGTGGATCAGCCGCGGACACCTGATCGCGACTATCATACTGTGTCCGCGTGCCGGGCTGTATTCCCCGCTAGGGTTCAATCTCCCGCCACCATCGCGTAATATGAACCGCAGTTGCGCGTTCCCGCAAGATCGCGCACCGTGACGGGCACTGGTTTCGCCCGGGGAGGAAGGCGATGGAGAAAATCATGGAACTGATCAGTCAGGTGCGCTGGGAGACGATGCTGTTTTCGTCATTCCGGATCACCCTGATCCTGGTCATCGGCTGGATCGCGCTCACTGCGGTCAAGATCGGGCTGCGCCGCATGGAGGCCATGCTGATTGAGCGGGCGAAGGGCGAGGGCGAGTTCATGGGCGAGGCGGTCAAGCGCGCGGAGACGCTCGCCAAGCTGGTCCGCCAGGCAGCCATCATCGTGATATGGGTCATGCTGATCCTGATGATACTGCGCGAGGTCGGCGTGGAGATCGCGCCGATCCTGGCGAGCGCCGGCGTCGTCGGCCTGGCCGTCGGCTTCGGCGCACAGAATCTGGTGCGTGACCTGATCACGGGGTTCTTCATGATCCTTGAGAATCAGGTGCGCGTGGGGGACGTCGCGATAGTCAACGGGACCGGTGGGCTGGTGGAGAGGATCAACCTGCGCACCATCGTGCTGCGCGACCTGTCCGGTGTCGTCCACGTGTTTCCCAACGGCACCATCAATACACTCGCCAACGTGACGCGGGAATGGTCGGCCTATGTGTTTACGGTCGGCGTCGCCTACAAGGAGGACACCGACAGGGTGGTGGACGTGATGCGCCGCGTCGGAGCGGATCTGAAACAGGATGAAGCTTTCGGTCCGCTCATGGTGGAGGACATCGAGATCTTCGGCGTGGACGAATTCGCCGATTCCGCCGTCAATATCAAGGGCCGCATCAAGACCCTGCCCATCAAGCAGTGGGATGTGGGAAGGGAGTACCTGCGCCGCGTCAAGAAAGCCTTCGATCGCGAAGGCATCGAGATTCCTTTCCCGCACCGCTCAATCTACTTCGGAGAGATGAGCAAACCGTTCGCGCTGCAGCTGGTCAACGGCGCCACCCCCGAGCCGGCGCACCGCAAGGGGCGATGCCTGAGCGCAGCGTTTCCCCGCGAACGGGATCCTCCGGGCACTGAACCCATGCTCGTGTCCGCAGAGCGGTTCGCGGCGCACGTGCCTCCCCCTGTGTCCGGGGATTCCGGGTATATGAAACAAACAGGAGTATGTGATGAAGCTTGCAGCTGCAGCGGTGACGATGATGACAGTGATGGTTTCGGCGGCGGGCATTTCCCCGGCGCACGCCGAGGACGAGACGCCGCCGGGGTGGAGCGGTGACGCCGGCCTGGGTTTCGTTTCCACGACGGGCAACACCGAGACCGAGACGATCAGTGCCAAAACCACGCTGGTCTACGGGGCCGCACCCTGGAAAAACACGGCGAAACTCGATCTTCTGAAAGGCAGCGACAATGACGAGACCAATGCCGATCGTGTGACCGTTTCCGGAAAGTCAGAGCGCAACCTGAGCGAGGCGAGTTATCTGTTCGGCCTGATCAACTACGAAGACGATGAGTTCAGCGGGTACGACTATCGCGCCAGTGAAACGCTCGGTTATGGCCGTCGCCTGCTGCGGGGCGAGACCGTTACGCTGAACGCCGAAGCCGGTCTGGGTGCGCGCCAGGACAAGTTGAGCGCTACGGGCGGGAGCGAGGATGACGGCATCGTACGTCTCGCCGGTCTGCTCGAGTGGCGCATCAGTCCTTCCGCCACGTTTACCCAGGAGCTGGAAGGCGAAGGCGGCGGCGGGCTCACCGTGACCCGCTCCCTGTCCACCCTCTCGGCGCAGGTCGTGGGGAATCTCGCGGCCAAGCTTGGCGTCAGGATCACCCATACTTCCGATGTTCCGCCCGACATCGACATGACGGACACCGAAACGTCCACCACCCTGGTGTACGAATTCTGATCCGCTCCGCGCCGGTATGCGGGAAGTCAAAAGGGGATGGAGCCTGGCTCCGTCCCCTTTGTTGTTTCAGCGTTTGCCCAGGCAGAAAGTCGGCGAATTATACCAGTTAATCAGCGGTTTGGTCAGCTTACCCGGGAGTTTGATTTGAGTTATATATAACTATGCGGCCGTTGCGCATTCGAGTACGGACGCAGGGCGACCGATATAGGATCAGGCTGCATCGTTATGGCTGTTGGGAGGTGTGCTGATGGCTGGTCACCCGCATTCCGAGCGTCTCATCACCGGGACGGATCTGCGAGAATATTTTCAACACTCCATCGACGACGCACTGACCACCCAGGGTGTCGATGCGGCAGTGGAGACGGTCTATTACATCGTCAACCTGCTGACCGTCTATCAGCGCGCCGACCGCCTCTACGAGCAAACTCCCGACGGACTGGAGCTCAAGCCGCTCGCTGTCATGTACGCCGAGGCGCTCGAACTCCCGCATCCCGAGCAGCGCAACCGGGTGGTGCAGCGCCTGGGTGACATCGCGCTGTTCATTGCCGGGGTATTTTCGGAGAGCCTGCAGCGCAGGCTGGTCGACGTCGATTACTACATCGCCATGGGCAGCAATGCCTACGGCTATCTCTCCGACTCCATGCGCGGAACGACCCGGGGGGAGGTGTTCTGCGAGATCTTCACCGAGCTGTCGCGCAACTTTTCCGAATTCGTCCTCGCGCTCGCGCACGTGCGCGACGGCGCCGAGCCGCGCAGTAACGCGGATATCCTGAAAATCTACGACCTGTGGCTGCGCACCGGCAGCCGGAGCGCCGAACGGCGGCTGCGCCAGCTGGGTATTGGCGGACATGCGCTGGTGACGGAAGCCGTGCGGCACTGAGCGCGCCATGCCGGCATCGTGCCTGCACAGCCTGCAACGTCATCTCGAGCGTATCTACGAGATCGACGTCTCCGGCGACTGCGATGTCGACCGTTTCCTCATCACCGATTCCGAGCTGGCGGTTACGCTGGACAACGGACCCCGCGCGCGCGGGATACCTGAAAAGCTGCTGGTGCAGGAGCAGGCGGACGAGCTGCATGTGTCGCTTTATCTGGATCCCGCCGTCATCGAGGTGCTGTCCTCCAACGACCCTATCCGCAGCCTGAACGACGGCAACCTGGCCGCATTCTGGTCGGCGCTGGAAGGGGTGAGTCACTTCCTCTACCTGATCTGGAACGCCCGCCACGGGCGCAGCATCAGTCTGTTCGAGCTGGAGCTGCAGGCGGAGGTAGACAAATTCGTTGCCGCGCTGTTCCTGCTGGCGCAACAGCGCCGTTTGCACGTGCCGCGCGAGATCCATGAGCGGCTCTTCGCGAGTCCGGTGTTCGACGTCAGGCTGGACGAAGGCGAGCAACGCCGCTACCGCCATGCGAATCATTTCGCCGGCCTTTATTGCGGTCGGCTGCGCCGGCGCTATCTGGTGAACCGGGGCGCCGGCCTGATGAAGGATCTGCGCCGCTTCTATCGCCTGACACACCGGCACAAGCTGGATCACATCCGCACAGCCACCGGCTGATTTTCCCGCCACTGGTACGCGGCAGATGTCCCGCGCAGTCACCTCCGTTCCCGCCGGGCATGATCGCGCCGCGGATCCATCCTGATCGGCTCGGCGCCGGGTAAACATTGCCTCGATAGTGCCGATATCTCGATCAGGGGCGGCCGTCAGCCGGCCGGTCTTTCGTCCCTTCTAATGAATCGTCCGTCCGGCTGTCGCGGCAGGGGCATGGTTATGCGGCGTTCGGTTCTGTTCATCCAATGTGCAGTGATCTTCCTGATAACGATACGGGCGTCCGCGGCCGAACACGCGACATTGTCTGTCGAGGCCGCGTTGGCCGAGGCGGTGCATGGTTCTGCCAGCGCACAGTACCAGCTCGGCAACCGCTATCTGAACGGCGACGGGGTCGCGCAGAATTTCACCGATTCGGCCCGCTGGTTCCGCCTTGCCGCGGAGAATGGACATACCGAAGCCCAGCTTACGCTCGGCCTGATGTATGAGTCGGGTGTGGGAGTGGAACAGGACGTCGTGCGGTCGATCGACTGGATCCTGATGTCGGCGCAGGCAGGGCTGCCTGGTGCCCAATACAAGCTCGCGCGGATGTACGCCTATGGCGCCGGCGTCACGGTGGATGCCGCGGCGGCGGCCGGATGGTATGCCGGGGCCGCGGCGGGCGGCGTCGTCGAGGCGCAGTATGAGCTTGGGCTAGCCTATCTGAATGGCCGCGGTGTCGGGCGTGACATGGAGCAGGCCGTCGAGTGGCTGCTTACCGCCGCCGCAGCCGAATACGCCGATGCGCAATATCTGCTCGGCACCTTATACATGGAGGGTATCGGCGTGCCGCGCGATTATTATGCGGCGATGGAATGGTTTTTTCACGCGGCGCGCCAGGGCCACGGCGACGCCCAGTACCACATCGGCATGATGTACGCGCAGGGCATCGGCGTCATGCGGCAGGATGCCAAGGCGGAGCTCTGGCTGCGCCGGGCGGCGTCCGGCGGGCATGAACTGGCACAGCGCGGACTTGAGGAGCTGATCCGGCGCCGGGTCGAGAATCTGGGAAATTACCCTTTGCCCGATCTGCGGCGGGTGCGGGGGAGTTTGTTCGGTTGAACCGCGGGTGGGGCGATGCCTACGGCGCAGGACGGTTGTCCGGATAGGCCCAGGGATTGGCCTCGCCGTGATCGAAGTAGCTGCTCCAGTCGGGGTTGATGTTGGCGCTGTTGTGGGTGGGGTCGGCATAATTGTAGGTGCCGCTGCTGCCCCCCGCGCCGCTGCCCGCGGTATAGGAATACATGCCGGCGGTGACCGAGGAATTCTGTGCGTCGGTGGACATGTCGAAGCGCACCGACGACGGCCCTCCGCCAGGTGGGCTCACATCCTCCGGCAGGTTCGGTCCGCGCAACTCCACCGTGTTGGTGACGGCGGAGGCGGTCGCCGCGCTGCTCAGGGGGTTGCCGGTGGAATCGATGATGAGCGTAGCGTTCAGGTCGGCGGCATCGATGATGTTCGTAATCGAGGGTTTTTCCGCGTACCTGTCCTTGACGAAATCGACGGTCAGATCACCGTCGGTGACGAGCTGGCGCATCTGGACCCGTGAGGGATTGCCGCTGCTGTTTCCGCTGGAGACCGCGTCTGAAGCCAGGGGGTCGAATCCGTTACCTTCAAATCCGAAAGCGACGGCGGTATCACCGACGCTGGCTGAATGGTCCGGGCCGATCGGGCTGGCAGTGCCGCTGCAGTTGATCGGCCCGCGGCACGAACCGCCCGTCTGGCCGAAAAAGCCTGCCTGGATGTAGACTTCCTGCGCAAACCCGGATGCCGGATCGCCGACGATCAGATGATAATACGGCGTGGTGCCATCCAGCACGCGTTCATAGACAAATGGGGTTTGATCGGCAAAGAGCGCATCATTTCCGCCCTCATCCGTCTGGAAGACGGTGGTGCCGCTGAAAACGGGATTCGCGGTGTCGGCGTTCCAGTTCAGAGTGAACTCGGCCCTGACCGGCGCAGCACAAAGAAATAGTGCGGACAATCCGAGCGTTAACGCGATCTTCGGTACCCGATTCTGCGGCTGATGCACGTCGTCCACCCTGGGCCACGCAAGCACCTGAAGTGTACTACAAAACACGGGGTTCACGCGAGCGGGGTGCTAGCGCCTCCAACCCCTCCGTGAATTGCTCTGTATATACGGCTTTCCCGCCCGTTGCGCCTGCAATCACCATGCCGTCACGATACAGCACCCGATTGGCCGTCTGTGCCGGGACACGGTCCCCGGGGGTGATTATCCCGGTCATATTCAATGGATCGGCCCCGGAGAGGCTGATCATGAGGCCGTTGCGTCCCTGCCGGCGGACCTCCCGGAGGGCGCCGACGGCCTCGGGCAGGGCGTACTGCTCGCCGCTGAAACCGTCGACGAAACGGCCGCCCCGGATCTCGCCGCGCGCCTCCAGCCGGCGGTAGACCTGGATCAGTTCGCGCCAGGCCGGCGCGCCGGCCTCGCGCGCGACCAGACGGCGGAAGACCACGCCGTAACGCCGGAGCAGCGCACGGGCGATATGCTCGCATGCCGCCGTTTCCTTGATGTTGCCTGGCTGCAGACGCACCGGTGGCAGCCATACCCAGCGTCCGGCGTGCTCTACCCCGGGGGCGTGGGCGCGGCGGCGGCGCCGACCGCTGTTGTACCCGGGGCGCAGGTGCTGCGGTGCGAGCAGGGCGCGCAGCCCGGCGAAGCTGTCGCAGTTCACGAGGCCGGCGGCCGCGAGTTCGGCCAGCGCCGCCTCGAGCTGGGTGTGCAGCAGTCCGCTGTGCTGCAGCAGGTCTTCGAAGAACGCCGCCGGGTGACGCGCGAATACCTCCGCCACGGCGCGCGCGTACGCGGACAGTTCGATCGCCGCCCCGTCGACCGGTTCCGCCCTGCGCCAGAAGGGCAGGCTCGAACGCGGTACCAGGGCGATCGGCGCGGCGCGCAGCGTCGGCGCGACGGGCCTGCCTTCCTTCGCAGCCTGCCGCGCCGCGAGCGGGCGGAACCAGGCGAATCGTCCGCTGGCGCACAGCCGGTCGAGCTCATCCGGCGTGTATCCCTTCATGCGCGAGGGCAGGATGTGCGCCTCCCAGGCAGAGGCCGGCGCGGCGCAGCCTTCGAGCTGCATCAGCGCCGCGGCGAGCGCCTCAATGCCTTCACCGGGATCGTCGAGACGCTGCCAGTGGAACAGGAAGCGCATGAAGTCCGCCGGCGCCACCGCCTCGATTTCGCTGCGCAGCTGTTTCAGGGTATAGCGATGGATGCGCGCGAGCAGGCGCCGTTCGCACCATTCCGTTTCCAGGACGCCGGGGGTGAAACGTCCCTGCAACGCGAAGCCCTGCTGCTCCAGTTCGGCGAGCGCGGCGTGCAGATCGGGTTCGCGAAGGCCCAGGTCCCGCGCGAGGGCGGCCGCGGTGACCGGCCCGCAGCCCTCCAGCCGGCTGCGCAGCAGCGAGAGCCGCGCCTGTTCCGGCGTCGGTGCCTGCTCGCCGTCCTCGATCACGGGAGCGATGGCGGGGGCGAGTTGCGTGCGGGATCGGGATGCAGCGCGAGCAGTTCTGCCAGGCGCTCCGCGGCGACCCAGCGCACCGCGCCGTCGGCGCCGGTCGCGCGCGTCGCGCGGCGATCCTCCGCCAGGCGGGCGAACAGGGCGGGCCAGGCGGGTTCGTGCACGGTTTCTTCTTCGCGCAGGAAACCGAGCAGCACCAGGCCGTCGTGCAGCTCGTCCGGTGTCGCCGCCTCCGGCCAGGCCTCGGCGCGCACGCGCGCGATGGCGGCGGCGTCGAGCCGGCCGAGATCGGCGGCGTCGGCGGGGTCGATGAAACGGCGCTGCTGCACCGCGAGCGTGCGGCGTTCCTCGGCGGGCGCGTCGTCGAGAAAGGCGTAGGCGCGCGCGGTCAGTATCTCCGCCGCGAGCGGCGAGGGCGCGGCGAGGTCGCGCGCCAGCACGCGGATCTCTCCCCCTTCGATCCCGGCCAGCACGCGCACCAGGCCGTCGACGTCCATCAGCTCGTGCAGGCAGTCGTTCAGGGTCTGGGTCACCAGAGGGTGATCCGGTACCTCGCGGTCACCTGCGATGTTCTCCAGGCAGGCGAGCTGGTCCGGGAACACCAGCGCGACCAGGTCCTCGGCATCCGCGCGCTGGAACGGCGCCGGTACGCGCTTGCCGTTGCGGTTGCGCGGCACCGCGAGCGCGGTGTTGGCCACCCAGCGCCAGCGCGTACCGAACATCGGCGCCGCGAGCAGCGCCTGGACCAATATCTCGCGTGCGTTGTGCGCGCGCAGATAGCCGGCGACCTCGGCGAGCGGAAAACTGTGCGTCGGGCCGAGCGACAGCACGATGCTGTCCTCGGTGGCGGCGGCCTGCAGCTCGAAGTTGAACTTGCGGCAGAAGCGCTTGCGCAGCGCGAGCCCCCACGCGCGGTTGATGCGTGCGCCGAACGGCGCGTGGATGACGAGGTGCATGTCGCCCGCCTCGTCGAAGAAGCGCTCGAGGATCACCTGTCGCTGTGTCGGCAGCGCGCCGAGGGCCGCATGTGCAGTGGCGAGGTAATCGGCGAGCTGTTGCCCCGCGGCGGGTTCCAGCCGCAGTGTATCGATCAGCCAGTGCCGCGCGGAATCGATTCCTTCATCGAATTTTTCCGCCAGCGCCGCGCGCAGGCGCGACACCGCGTGCGAGAGTTCGTCGGTGCGACCGGGCGCCTCGCCGAACCAGAACGGGATGTTCGGCGGCTGTCCCCTGGCGTCCTCCGCATGCACCTTGCCCTGCTCGATCCTGAGCATGCGATACGACGTGCTGCCGAGCTGGAAGATGTCGCCCGGCAGGCTCTCGAAGGCGAAGTCCTCGTTCAGGGTGCCGATGAACTGGCCCTGCGGCTGCAGGATCACGTCGTAGTCGAACTGGTCCGGTATCGCGCCGGCGTTGGTGACGGCGGTCAGGCGCGCGCCCGGCCGTGCGCGCAGGCGGCCGTTGACCGCGTCGCGATGCAGGTAGGCGCCGCGCCGGCCGCGCCGCGTGGTATAGCCGTCGGCCAGCATGCGCACCACGGCGGTGTAATCCGCGCGCGTCATGTCATGATAAGACTGCGCGTGCCGCACCAGTTCATACAGCGCCGCCTCCTCCCATTCCCGGCTCGCCACCTCGGCGACGATGTGCTGCGCGAGCACGTCGAGTGGCGCGCGCGGGATGTTGATCCGGTCAAGCTCGTCCCGCCGCACCGCGTCGAGCAGGGCGGCGCATTCGGCGAGGTCATCGCGCGAGAGCGGAAACAGGCGTCCCTTGGGCAGGCCGCCGACGGCGTGTCCGGAACGGCCGACGCGCTGCAGCAAAGTGGCGATCGAGCGCGGCGAGCCGAGCTGGCATACCAGGTCAACCTCGCCGATGTCGATACCGAGCTCGAGCGAGGCGGTCGCGACCAGCGCGCGCAGGTGGCCGCCCTTCAGGCGCTGCTCGGCGTCGAGGCGGTGCTCGCGCGCGAGGCTGCCGTGATGGGCGGTGACCGCGTCCTCGCCCAGGCGCTCGGCGAGGTGGCGCGCCGCGCGCTCGGCGAGGCGGCGCGTGTTGACGAAGATCAGCGTGGTGCGGTGCGCCCGCACCAGCTCCGCCAGACGGTCGTAGATCTCCGTCCACACCTCGGCCGCCATCACCGCCTCCAGCGGCGACCCCGGGATTTCGAGCGCGAGGTCGCGCCGGCGTACGTGGCCGGTATCGACGATGGCGCAGGCGGTCGCCGGTTCGCCGGTGAGGAATTCCGCCATGCGTTCGATCGGCTTCTGCGTGGCGGACAGCCCGATCCGCACCGGCGGTTTGTCGCACAAGGCGGCCAGCCGTTCCAGCGACAGCGCGAGATGGGCGCCGCGCTTGTTGCCGGCGAGGGCGTGGATCTCGTCGACGATCACCGTGCGTACGGTGGCGAGCATGGCGCGCCCCGACTCGGACGTCAGCAGGATGAACAGCGATTCCGGCGTCGTGACGAGGATGTGCGGCGGCGTACGGCGCATGCGCTCGCGCTCGCCCTGCGGCGTGTCGCCGGTGCGCACCCACGCGCGCACCGGCACGTCGGGCAGGCCGCTCTCGAGCAGAGCGTCGCGGATGCCGGCGAGCGGCTGCTCGAGATTTTTCCGGATGTCGTTCGACAGCGCCTTCAGAGGCGAGACGTAGAGCACGCGGGTTTCGTCCGGCAGCCCGCGTTCCAGACCTTCGCGCACCAGCGCATCGATCGCCGCCAGGAAGGCGGCCAGCGTCTTGCCCGAACCGGTCGGCGCCGCGATCAGGGTGTGCCGTCCGGACCGGGCCGCGGGCCAGGCCAGCGCCTGCACCGGGGTCGGCTCCCCGAGTGTGCGCGCGAACCAGCGCGTGACGGCGGGATGAAATGGCGGCTGTCCCATGGCGACATCATAGCCCAAAATGCCTCGACCGCGGCGCGCGCCAGGGCGCAGCGTTGCGCGGGCATCGCTTGTCGGCCGGGGCCGGAAACGGCCATGATATGCGCATGGAACACAATCGGGATACGCCGGCGCCGGATGTCCCCCGCATCACCCTCGGCATCAGCAGCTGTCTGCTCGGGGAGACGGTGCGCTTCGACGGCAACCACAAGTACAACGGCTACATCGCCGAGACCCTGGGACAGGTATTCGAGTTCCGTCCCTATTGTCCCGAGGTGGCGATCGGGCTCGGTGTACCCCGTCCCCCGATCCGTCTGGTGGCGACGCCGGACGGCACCCGCGCGCGCGGTGTCGATGATCCGACGCGAGATGTGACCGCGGCGCTGACCGACTGCGGCTTGCGGTTCGCCGCGCAGCTGGACGGCATCAGCGGCTACCTGTTCAAGAAGGGCTCGCCGAGCTGCGGCATGGAACGGGTGCGGCGATACAGTGAGGAGGGCCAGCCTGTCCCGGGCGACGGGGCGGGGATCTTCGCCCGCACTCTGATGGCGCAGTGCCCGGAGCTGCCGGCGGAGGAGGAGGGACGCCTGATGGACCCGGTGCTGCGGGAGAATTTCGTCGAGCGGGTGTTCGTCTATCACCGCTGGCAGCAGCTCGGCCGTGGAGGCCTCACCGCGGCCGGGCTGGTGGATTTCCACACCCGCCACAAATTCATCCTGCTGGCCCACGACGAGCCGGCCTACCGCGCGCTCGGGCGACTCGTCGCACAGGCCGGCGCGCGCCCCATACCGGGTCTGGGGCGGGAATACCTCGGCGCCATAATGGCGGCGCTGAAAAAACCCGCGCGCGCCGGGAGTCACACCAACGTGCTGCAGCACATCTACGGCTTCGTCAAGGACAAGCTCGACGCGGAGGACAGGCGTGAGCTGCTGGAGGTGTTCGAGGAGTACCGGTGCGGGAGGATCCCGCTGATCGTTCCGCTGACCCTGCTGCGGCACCACCTGCGGCGGCATCCCGACGGCTACATCGAGCGCCAGTATTACCTCGATCCCCATCCGCGCGAACTGATGTTGCGCAACCTGATCTAGTCCCTTGCGCGCCCCGCCACGGCTTGAATATTTGCAGGCGTCCGCCCATAGTGTCGGGTGTGCGTCGGAGACGTCGGCGCGACTGAGGAGAAGGTGATGAAAGCGGGACAGAAAATATTCCTGGCGGTCGCGGTGCTCGGTGCCGCGCTGCTTGCCGGCTGCGCCGGTACCGGCCCGACCCAGGTCGAGAGTGACCTCGGCATCAAGGGCGCCCCGGACTGGGTCAACGAGGGGACCGCGATCCTGAAGACGCGCGACGGGCGCCTGTTCCACGGGGTCGGATCCGCGCCGCCGATGGGAGACCGTTCACTGCAGACCTCGGCCGCCGATGACCGCGCCCGGGCGGAACTGGCGCGCGTGCTGAGTTCCTACATGGACGTGGCGTCGCACGATTACACGGCGGCGAGCGGCAGCGGCGACCAGGCGCTGCTCGCCGCCAGCATCTCGCGTCAGATCGAGAACATCACCCGCGTCAACCTCGCCGGCAGCCGCATCATCGGCCGCTGGCGCGACGAGAAGACCGGCGTTATCTACGCGCTCGCCGAGCTTGACATCGGGCAGGTGAAGGACACCCTGGGGCGGGTGGAAGACATGAACGCCGGCCTGCGGGATCATATCCAGGAGCGGGGCGACAATATTTTTGACGGCATGGCGAAGGAGAAACCATGAAGGCGATGTTCAGAACGATGGGGCCGGCGCTGCTGGCGGCGCTGGTGCTGGGAGGGTGTGCCACCAAGGTGGAGCGCATGGAACCCGGCGAGGCGGTTGACCTGAGCGGTAAATGGAACGACACCGATTCGCGCCTGGTGTCGGAGGAGATGATCCGCGACGTGTTGTCGCACCGCTGGGTGGGGGATTTCAGCCAGGGCCACGCGGGCGCGCGTCCCGCCGTCATCGTCGGCGAGATCCGCAACCTCAGCCACGAGCACATCAGCGTGGTGACCTTCGTCAACGACCTCGAGCGCGAGATCATCAATTCCGGGAGGGTCGATTTCGTCGCCTCGCGCGATGAGCGCGCGGACATCCGCGCGGAGCGCAAGGACCAGGATCTGAACGCCAGCGAGGAGACCCGCAAGCCCATGGGCCAGGAGCTCGGCGCGGACTTCATGCTCAAGGGAGACATCAGCACCATCCTCGACACCGAGGGCAAGCAGCAGGTGCGTTACTACCAGGTCGACCTCACCCTGATCAGCCTCGCCGACAACCGCAAGGTGTGGGTGGGGCAGAAGAAGATCAAGAAGCTGGTGACGAAGCCGGGGCTGCGCCTCTGAAAAGATCCGTGAGGAGCGAGGCGTGAGGTGTGAGGAGTTAAGGACGCGGCCGGGGTTCTCCCGCTTCACGCCTAACGCCTCACCCTTCACCATTTTCCGGATTTTCCAAAGACATGTCTTTCCTGCTCCGTCTGCCAACGGTTTTGCTGATTGCCGCATTAAGCGGCTGCGCCACCTACGGCGACTGGGTCGGGGAGATGGAGCGGCAGATCGCGGCGAGCGATCTGTCGGGGGCCCTGCGGACGCTGGGGGAGCGCGCGGGCGGGAATGCGCGGGATGCGGTGCTGTACGATCTCAACCGTGCGATGCTGCAGCGCATGGCGGGCGACTTCGCGGGCAGCAGCGCCGCCTTTGAGCGCGCCAAGGCAGCGATCGAGCGCATGGAAGCGGTGAGCGTCAGCGAGCAGGCCGGCGCCCTTGCCGTCAACGACATGATGCGCAGCTACACGGGCGCGCCCTACGAGCGTGTCCTGCTGCACGTCTATGCCGCACTCGATTACCTGGAGCTGGGCCGGCCCGAGGATGCCCGCGTGGAGATCCTCCAGCTCGATGTCCTGCTGGGACAGGATGAGGACCGCGGCTGCGCCGGGTTCGCGCGCTATCTGAGCGGGATGATCTTCGAATCGCTGCGGCAGTATGATGATGCCATGATCGCCTACCGCCAGGCCTATGCCGCCTACCACCGCGACGGCGGCACGGTCCCGGCCCCGCTTGGCCGCGACCTGGTGCGGATGGCCGCCCGCGTGGGCGGCATGGCGGACGAGCTGCGGCGATACCGCGCCGAGTTCGGGTTGGCGGAGGAGTCGCCGGGTCCGCGGGACGATGATGGCGAGCTGATCTTCCTGCTCCACAGCGGGCTCGCGCCGGTCAAGCGCGATACCCTGGTCGGCGCGACGACGAGAGATGGATTGCTGGTAACGGTCTCCATGCCCTATTACGAATACCGGGCGCCACGCGTGACCGGGGCGCGTCTGAGCGCGGACGGCCGCGCCGCCGTGACCGCGCTCGGCGTGGACGTCGCCGCCGCCGCGACGGCCGCGCTGGAGCGCGAGCAGCCGCTCATGCTCGCGCGTGCCGTCGCCCGCGCGGCCCTCAAGCACGAGGCGAGCGAAAAGGCGGACAAGGAAAACGACGCCCTCGGCGTGATGGTGAACATCGCCGGCGTGGTGAGCGAGCGTGCCGATACGCGCAGCTGGTCGACGCTGCCCAACCGCATCTACCTGGCGCGCCTGCCGCTCGCCCCCGGTCGCCACGAGGTGCGCGTCGAACTCGACGGCGCGGGCGCCGCCGCGGCGCGCGACTTCGCGGTCGACCTGGCGCCGGGGGAGAAGCGTTTCATCTCGCTGCACCGGGTGAGCACAGGCGATCTCGACCCGCCGCCCTACCGAATCGAACGGAGAAGAGTGCAATGACTACCGTGATGAAGACACTAACGGCGCTCGGACTGGCCGCGCTCGTCGCGTGCGCGTCGACGCCGCCCGCGCCCGTGGCGCCACCCGACTGGGTGAGCGGCGCGGCGGCGCGTTATCCCGCAGACGCCTACCTGCTCGGTCGCGGATCGGCGGACAACCTGAACGACGCCATCGACCGCGCGCGCGCCGACCTCGCCAAGGGTCTCGCGGTCGAGATCAGGGTCGAGACCTCGGACGTGCAGACCTTTGCCCTCGACCGTCCGGATGCGCGCGCGCCCGGCGCCGCGGAGGAGCGCATGCGGCTCGACGTCACGCGCAGCATCACGACGCGCGCCGATCAGATCGTGCGCGGGGTGCAGATCGCGGAGACCTGGCGCGACCCCGCGGGCGCCGTCGACCACGCCCTCGCGGTGCTGCCGCGCGCCTCCGCCATGCAGTCCCTGCAGTCGGATCTCCGGATGCTCGACGATGCCGTCGGTGCCGGGATCGCGCACGCGCGCGCGGCCGGCGACCCGCTCGCGGCGATCGCGGCCGCCGACCGCGCCATGCGCAGCCAGCTCGAGCGCGATGCCGTGCAGCGGCTGCTGCAGACGGTCGATCCCGCCGGGCACGGCATGCCGGCGCAGCGGTCATTCGCGCTGCTGCGCAACGACCGCAACGCCCTCATCGCCCGGCTGCGCATCCGTCCCGGCGCGGCGGGTGACGAGACACAGGCGGTCACGGTCGCCCTCTCCGGCGCCCTCGGCGAGGCCGGCTTCACCGTGGTGGAAGAGGGTGCGGCCGACTATGCGCTGGCGGCCGTGCTCGAACTCGAAGACCTCGGACTGCGGGAAGGATGGTACTGGATCACCGGCAGTCTCGAGATCGTCCTTGGCGATCCGGAAGGCCGGGTGCGCGGTTCGCACCGCTGGGATATCAAGTCCTCGGCGCAGGATCCCGGGATCGCCCACCAGCGCGCGCTGGACGAAATCGAAAACCTGCTCGACCGGGAGCTGTTCACCACCCTGTTGTCCTTTTCCGGCGCGGACTGATCGCCTTCCCTCGCGCCCGGGCGCCCGGCGCCTGGCGTAGCCTGCCCGTACACCCGGCCCTGCGGCCCGCGCATTCCACCCGTCGCGCGCCGGGAACCCTTTTCCGGCGCGTTGCGTTATACCCAGAGAGTGACGCGCCGCACGAACTGCCGATGACGCAGGGCGGGGCGGCCGCCGGCCGGGACATAGCCAATAAATTTCAAGGGGTTGTACAGCTACATGCGCATCAGGGCAAAACAATGGTGGACGCTGGCGTGGATCTCCGTGCTGGCACTGCTGGCGGGGATGTTCATCACCTCCTGCGGCGGCGGATCGGATGAGGATGCGGCGTCCAGCAACGGCGTCGGCAGCGTCGCGGTCCTGTTGACCGACGGGCCGGCCTCGAACTACGACCAGGTCAATCTGACCATTACGCAGATCGAACTGATCGGCGACAACGGCGCCTCCGCGGTGGTGTTCTCCGGTGAGCGCACCGTCGACCTGCTCGACCTGAGCGACGATGCCGAGGTATTCAGCCTGGTCGACGCCCCGGCCGGCATCTACCACAAAATCCGTTTCACGATCACCGCGCTCGAACTGGTCAGGCTGGACGAGTCGGGCGCGGTCGTCGAGACGGTCGAACCCGAACTGCCCGCCAACGGCACGGTAGACCTCAATCCGCGCATGGACTTCATCGTCTCGGGCGATGAACCGCTGGTGCTGCAGCTCGACCTCGACGCGGACAAATCCATCCAGGCCATCCGGCTCGGCAACGGCAGGTACCGCTTCCGCCCGGTGGTATTCGTCGAGATCGTCTCGGGCGCGGTGCGCGGCCGCTATGCGCGGCTCGAGGGCACGATCGCCGCGGTCGATTCCGACGCGCAGACCTTCAGCCTGTGCGGCACGCGCACCACCTTCCGCCACCATCGCAACGGCCGCTGGGGCCAATGGGGCCGGGGCGACCGGTCGAACGGCAACAACGCAGTCGGGGTGGATGACGAGTCGCGCTGCATCGACGTGGCCGCTGCGACGGATGCCGCGGTGTTCACCGCGCTCGGCGCGGCGACTTTCGCCGCTGTGGCCGACGCCGCCGAGGTTACCGTGTTCGGCCGCCTGGTGCGGGGCGCCGGTGACGACGCCTTCACGATGCAGGCGCAGGTCATCGCGGTCGGCGCAGACGAGGACTTCGCCAGCGTCAGGGGCGCGGTCACCGCGGAGTACGACGCCGGCACCGGAGAATTCGCCCTCGACGTCACGCGCGGCGGCGGATTCGATACGGGCGCCAACATCACGGTCACGGCGCTGGACGGCGCCCGCGTGTTCACCCGTTCGGGCACGGAGCTGGCGCTGGACGACATCAATGCCGGTTTCGGCGTGAAGGTGTTCGGCGTGCCGACCGGTGCGACGCCGGAGCTGCAGGCCGCGGTGGTCTTCGTCAACGACACCGCGAGCGCCGAGACTGAACTCAGCGGCACCCTGGGCGCGCTCGACGGCGCGAACGGCACCTTCACCCTGCTCGGCACCGCCCAGGGCGACGTGTGCGTGCGCGTGAAGGACAATGCGGACATCTTCCTGACCGGCACTGACGGCGGCGGGGCCCAGACCAGCGATGCCGTCGCCCTCGACGAACTGAGCGACGGCCTGGCGGCGGACGTCTACGGCCGCTTTGAACTGACCGGCTGTCTCGCCGCCTCGGACATCATCGTCGCTGCGGCGGAATCCGCCGCGGAGGAGTGAGCAGTATCGCGCAGCACAACACGTAATTCCGCGGCCCGCCTCCGGCGGGGCGGGTCGCGTACCGGTTATCCGTCCCGGCTTCCCCCCCACCTCTCCTCTTCCCCCTCCGAGGGGGGAGGCCGGGGGCGGATATTCAACCCCGCATCAGAGGGTAAATAACAGAAGATGTCGCGAGGAGCAGGCCATGGTCAAACAACCGGTTCACCTCTATCTGCTGGTCCTGTCGCCCAGCTTTCTGTTCGCCGTCAGTCAGGGTCCGTTGTTGCCGGGCGCCTGATCCACCGCTCTCCCGTCTCATAGAACAGCAGTCCGGACAGGATCAGTGCCGCGCCGGCGATCTCCCTTGCGCCGAAGGTCTCGCCGTTGAGGAAATGGCCGAACAGCAGCGCGATCACCGGCGTCACCAGCAGGAGCAGCGCCATGCGGGCCGCCGTGACGCGTTGCAGCGCGTAGTAATACAAGATGAAACCCGCCACCGATCCGAACACGCCGAGGTAGGTGATCGAGAGGACGGCCCGCCGCGGCAGCTCGGGCGGCGGGTGGCCGTCGAGCAGCAGCCAGGTCAGCAGATAGCATGGCAGGGCGAACAGCAGCGCGCCGGTGGTCAGCGTCAACGCGGGCAGCCCGGCGCCGGCGCGCTTGACCCACACCGTGCTGAGGGAATGCAGGAATACCGAGGCCAGCACCGCGGCGAGGCCGGGGCCCGCTTCGGCGCCGATACGTTCGCCGCCGAAGATCAGCCACAGACCGCCGAGGCCGATCATGCTGCCGGCGATCTTCGCCGGCGTCAGCGCCCGTTCCCTGAGCCAGCAGGCGGCGAGGACGCCGGTCACGATCGGCGTCAGCCCGAACAGTACGGAAATCATTCCCGAGGACACATACTGGGCGCCCCAGTAGACGCAGACCATCGCACCGTAGATGCCGACGGTGGCCGCCAGGTAGCTGCGCACCGCGGCGCCGTGCCAGGGCAGCCGCATGCGCAGCAGGCGCAGGATCAGCAGGCACAGCACCGCTCCGATCACCATGCGCGCGGACGCCCCGAACAGGAAGCCCGGACCCTCGCCGCTCCACTTGATCGCGAGCGGCGTTGTTGACCAGATCAGTATGATCCCGAGATAGGCGGCGTGTATCGACATGTCCGCATGCGCTCCTGGCAAAACGAAAAAGGCCGCGGTTCCCTGCGGAACTGCGGCCCTGATCATGTGGCTGTGTATCTGCTAATGCATCAAGACGTCAGTCCGCACCTCCGGCGTGCAGCCGCGGCGCATCGTACGACCCACAGCGGGAGGGCGGGGGTTTGTAGAGCGGATGTGCCGGCGCGGAACCTCATGAAAGGCAGTGTGACACCCGCCGGATTCCGCTGTCAATGAACGCCGCCGCAGGCCGCATGGCGAGCGCCCGGTTTTGCTTTGGCCCCGGAAGCGATATCATCAGGCTTCATAAGGTTTATGATTCCGCACAGGAGGAGAGTTATGTTTGGTGAGCACCATCGGCTTGACGAAGAGTTTCCCGAATTCAAACAGCAGATCCACCAGCTCAAGCTGAACGATCACCGTTTCGCCAAGCTGTTCGATGAATACGTCAACATCGACAAGGAGATCTACCGGATCGAGGAGGAGATCGAGACGCCATCCGACGGTTACACGGAGGACCTGAAAAAGAAGCGTCTGCTGCTCAAGGACAAGCTCTACGCCATGCTAAGGCAGGCCTGATCGGGATCCGCGGGACTGCGGACGAGGCGGATGGACGCGGGTCTGCGGATCTCCGCCCAGGTGACCATCCCCGCGCACGAGATCGAGATCAGCGCGATCCGTGCGCAGGGCGCCGGCGGGCAGAACGTCAACAAGGTGGCGAGCGCCGTGCACCTGCGCTTCGACATCGCGGCATCGTCGCTGCCGGACAGCTACAAGCAGCGCCTGCTGCAGCTGGACGACAGCCGCATCAGCAATGCGGGCACGGTGGTGATCAAGGCCCAGCAGCATCGCAGTCTGGAGCGCAACCGTGAGGCGGCGCTCGCCCGCCTGGGCGAACTCATCCGCAGCGTCGCCGCGCCGCGCAGGAAACGTGTGCCTACCAAGCCTACCCGGGGCGCCCGGGAAAGGCGCCTGGACCAGAAAAAACTTCGTGGGAAAACCAAGTTATTGCGCGGACGGCCCGGCGCGCGCGCGGACTAGCGCGTGCAGGGGTATCGCGCCGGGTGTCAAAATGCAGACTCGATGCGCCGTGCACTCGAATTTTTTCATCTCGGGTGTTTGTCCTAGCGGTTTCTATCGCGTATATTTGGTAGTGCTCCAAATAATAAAAGGGATATATTGCCCGGCATTACAATTCATCCAGGTTCGGTTCAGAGGCGCGTTTTCGTGGTCTTTCTGTCAACTACCTCGCATGATTTGTAAATTATATGGTTGATAGTGATAGGGGATATTTGCATGGCTACAGGAACAGTGAAGTGGTTCAATGAATCCAAGGGTTTCGGTTTCATCACTCCTTCGGACGGCAGTGCGGATGTGTTCGTGCATTTTTCCGCGATTGTCGGCGATGGATTTCGTACACTCGCCGAAGGTCAGGCGGTGACGTATGAGGTGGAGAAGGGACCCAAGGGACTGCAGGCGACGCAGGTCAAGCTAGATAAATAATTAAAATGTGTTGTATGTAGTCCTTTAAAAACCCCCGCTGCGCAAGCGGGGGTTTTTGTTTGCGGGATAACCGCGCTGCGCCGCGGTCTCCGGTATCTCCAGAATCATGCGTATGCGCGCGCGGCCGGGACAGCCGCGCAGGTCAATGCGCCGGCGGCGTCTGCATGCCCAGCAGCGCGGCCCCGGCCAGCACGCAGAGGAACACCACCGTGTCGATACGCAGCACGCGCAGGAAGCGGAACGCGGGGATGGCGCCGTCGTCCGGTCCAGCCTCCGGCCGCCGCGCCCGCGCCTCGATCGCGGGCACGATGCGGAAGCGGTTCCAGGCCCCGATCGCCATCATCACGCCGACCGCCGCGAGCTTGATCAGCAGCGCACGCCCGTAATCGCTTTCCCACAGCGCCGGCCAGTCCGGCAGCTGGCGCCAGGCATTGTAGACGCCGCTTGCCAGCACCGCGGCGAGCGCCGCGCCGGCGAGCATGGACAGTCGCGCGGCGCTGCCAGCGAGGGTCTGCGCAGGTGTACCGGGCCGGCACAGGCCAGGCAGCACGCGCAGGGCGTAGACAGCGACGCTGCCGCCCCACAGGCAGGCGGCGGCGACATGCACGACATTGACCAGGTTGGGCAGGGTGAAGGCGCCGCCGTCGCCGGCATGGCCGGTGGCGCTTGCCGCGAAGATGATCGCCGCAGCGCCGGCCGCAAGCCCACAGGCCGCGGGGGGCCCTGCGCCGCGGCGCGCGATGATCAGTGCAAGCACCAGCAGTACCGCCCAGGCCGCCGCGCGCAGTTGCCAGAAGGCGCCGTAATCGCTGTTCGTGAGGGCGCGGCCCAGGTAAGGCCAGGCCTCGCCGAGACTGACGTCCGCGAGGGAGGCGGTGCGTGACAGCAGATCGCCGGCGCCCGTTACGGCGAGCAGCGCGAGCGCCAGGAACAGCAGGGGCAGAGGTTCGCCCGCGCCGCCGCGCCCGGCTTGCGCCGGCAGCAGGTAGATCCAGACTGCTGCCGCGCCGGCCACCAGCGCGAGCGCAGCGCGGTCGAGGGCGGTGACCGCGAAGGGAAACAGTTCGAACGTCAAGGGCGCGCGGTCACTGCACGCTGAAGGAGAAGCTGCCCTTGACGCGGTGGCCATCGCCCGAGATCACGTTCCAGTCGACCTTGTACTTGCCGGAGGTGATCGGGTTCAGGTCCACGCGGATGTGTTTCGGGTCGGTCTCGTCTACGGCGACCTTCTCCTGATCGACGCGCTTGCCGGCGGCGTCGGTCACCACGATCTTGCTCCATTCCGCCGCCACCTTGTCGGAGAACCACAGTTGCACAGATGCCGGCGCCGCCGACAGGGAGGCCTTGTCGGCGGGATCGGATTTTTCCAGGTGGGTGTGCGCGCTGGCGCCGAGCGGCCAGGCGGTGATGAGCAGGGCGCCGAGCAGGCCGGCGATGAGGGTTTGCTGGGTCATGGTTGCGACTCCTGGCGATAGGGTGGATGGGATGGGGTCCGCACGGTGTGTCCGGCCCGCCGGGACCGTCTAGTACTGTAGCCCGGGAATCGCCCGGGCGGGACTGCAAGGGGGCATTTTACGCCTTTTCAATCGTAGGCACCAATCTTCCTACCGCCTAATTTCCCGAGCATTTCCGCCATCCAACCCCATGTACGGTTCCCGGCGCGGGAGGACGACATACAAATTCCGTGCATATCCTGTACAATGGTCCGTTTTCATTCAGCCGGTGACACTCTGTGATCGAGAAGATACGTAATATCGCAATCATTGCCCACGTCGACCATGGCAAGACCACGCTGGTCGACAAGCTGCTGCAGCAGTCCGGCACGCTCAAGACGCGCGGCGAGGTGCAGGAACGCGTGATGGACTCCAACGACATCGAGATGGAGCGCGGCATCACCATCCTGGCGAAGAACACCGCCATCGAATGGAACGGCTACCGCATCAACATCGTCGACACCCCCGGCCACGCCGACTTCGGCGGCGAGGTCGAGCGCGTGCTGTCGATGGTGGACTCGGTGCTGCTGCTGGTCGACGCCGTCGACGGCCCGATGCCGCAGACGCGCTTCGTCACCCAGAAGGCCTTCGCGCGCGGGCTGCACCCGATCGTCGTGATCAACAAGATCGACCGCCCCGGCGCGCGTCCGGAGTGGGTGCTGAACCAGACCTTCGACCTGTTCGACCGTCTCGGCGCAACCGACGAGCAGCTCGACTTCCCGGTCATCTACGCCTCGGCGCTCAACGGCTACGCCGGGCTCACCCCCGACGTGCGCTCCGGCGACATGACGCCGCTGTTCCAGACCGTCGTCGACCGCGTCGCTCCGCCCGAGGTCGACCGCAACGGCCCGCTGCAATTGCAGGTCAGTTCGCTCGATTACAACAACTATGTCGGTGTCATCGGCATCGGGCGCATCGTGCGCGGTCGCATCAAGACCAACACCCCGGTGGTGGTGGTGGACCATGACGGCCAGCGCCGCAACGCGCGCGTGCTGCAGATCCTGGGCTTCATGGGGCTGGAGCGCACAGAGATCCCCGAGGCGCAGGCGGGCGATATTATCGCCTTCACCGGCATCGACGGTCTGCGCATCTCCGATACGCTGTGCGACCCCGCCGCGGTCGACGCGCTCGCCCCGCTCAGCGTGGACGAGCCCACCGTCAGCATGACCTTCCAGGTCAACAACTCGCCCTTCGCCGGGCAGGACGGCAAGTTCGTCACCTCGCGCCAGATCCGCGAGCGCCTGCAGAAGGAGCTGATCCACAACGTCGCGCTGCGCGTCGAGGATACCGGGGCACCCGACAAGTTCCTGGTCTCCGGCCGCGGCGAGCTGCACCTGTCGATCCTGATCGAGAACATGCGGCGCGAAGGCTATGAGCTCGGCGTGTCGCGCCCCGAGGTCATCCTGCGCGAGGTCGACGGCGAGAAGCACGAACCCTTCGAGCAGCTCACCGTCGACGTCGAGGAACAGCACCAGGGCGCCGTGATGGAGAAGCTCGGCGCACGCGGCGCGGAGCTGCGCAACATGATGCCGGACGGCAAGGGCCGGGTGCGCATCGACTACGTCGTGCCGGCGCGCGGCCTGATCGGTTTCCGCACCGAGTTCCTCACCTCCACCCAGGGCACCGGCCTGCTCTATCACGTATTCGACCACTACGGTCCGATGAAGACCGGCACGTTCGGCCAGCGCATCAACGGCGTGCTGATCGCCAACGCGCCGGGCAAGGCGCTCGCCTACGCGCTGTTCAACCTGCAGGAGCGCGGCCGCCTCTTCATCGGCCACGGCGACATGGTGTACGAGGGCATGATCGTCGGCATCCATTCGCGCGACAACGATCTTGTCGTCAACGCGCTCAAGGCCAAGCAGCTCACCAACATCCGTGCCGCCGGCACCGACGAGGACCTGCTGCTCACCCCGCCGATCCGCATGACGCTCGAGCAGGCGCTCGAGTTCATCGACGACGACGAGCTGGTCGAGGTCACCCCCAACCACATCCGCCTGCGCAAGAAGGCGCTCAAGGAACACGAGCGCAAGCGTACCTCGCGCGCGGCGGGCTGACGCCGCCGCGAAGCCCAATTGGATTGAACGGAGAAACGTTGGTTTTCGCTGTGCTCAGCCCAACCCGCGCTATCCATGCGGTCCATGGCATGTAGCCCGGATGCAGGCGCGCAGCGCCGGAATCCGGGAGTACTCCACGCTCCCCGGATTCCGCTGCCGCTTCATCCGGGCTACGATGAATCTCTGCCCTAGTCCCCGTCTTTCTGCCGCTCCGGGATCATAGCCTCCGACGGTGTCTTCCTGCGCCTGCGCGGACTGATGATATCGAAGATCAGTTCCGACAGCGGCTGCAGGCGCGCCACGCGGAAGATCACCCCGCCCACCGAGGCCGCCCGCGCCGTGCGCATCTCCTTCAGCTGCGGCAGGAACAGTACGGCCACCAGCAGGCGCGCCAGCGTCGAGATCAGGAATACGCCGTACAGTACGCTCAGCCATTCGTAGTGCGTCCCGAACAGCACCGCCTCGCGCGGCAGGTGGGTGCCGAGGTAGGCCCCGACCATCGCCCCGCAGAACACTGCGACGCTCGCCAGCACATTGTGGAAAGCCAGATACATCGCGCGCTTGTTGCCCGGGATCAGGTCGTAGAGATAATTGCCGGCGCTGAGCGAGAACCCCGCCCAGAACAGCCCCCCGAGCGCCTGCAGCAGCAGGATGTACAGGTAGTTGGTTGATACCAGCCACAGCGAGGGAAGGAACGGGATGATGAGGCCGGTCGCGACCAGGATGAAACGGTTACCGAAGGCGTCGCTGATGCGGCCCCAGCGGTTCAGCGTGAGGAACTGTGCCAGCACCACGACGGCGATGCTGACGGTGTATTCCAGGTAGCTGAACTGCAGGTCGCGCAGCTGGTAGACCACGAAGAACGGCGAGCAGATGGAGACCGCGAAGGAAATGGCGGCGAAGAAGGCCGAGAAGCGGACGAAGGAGGAGCCGCGCACGCGGCGCCAGAAGCCGACGCCAAAGGGCGATTCGAGCGCGGCGACATGGCCGGGCGGGTCATGCATCTGCAGGAGATGGTAGATCGACACCGCACGCGCCGCGGTCGCGATGCCGAAGATGACGAGGTAGCCGGCCATGGTCCAGGCGTTGCGGTCGAAGAGGTCGAGGATCACGCCGGCGCCGATCAGGCCGCAGAAGGATGCGACGCTGCACAGGCGGGTGCGGCGGGCGAAGTAGCGCCCGCGCCGGCGTTCCGGCACCAGGTCGCCCATCAGGCTGCCCCACTGCGGGACGGCGAGGTTCGAGCCGGCGAGATAGAGCACGGCGCAGGCCACCAGGATGGGCAGCGCCTGATCCGGGAACAGCAGCGGCAGCACGCCGAGCGGGATCAGGGCCGCCCCCTGCACGCTCGCCCCCAGCACGATGATGTTCCTGCGCCTGCCCCAGCGGCGGCCGAGCCAGGAGGAGAGCAGTTGCGCGAAGGAGGCGAGCAGCGGCGGGAGGCTCGCCAGCACGCCGATCTGCGCCGTACTGGCCTTGAGATAGAGGGCGAAGGCGGCGAAGTAGCTCTCGCCGGCGCCGGTCATCACCGAGTAGGACACCCCGTCCTTGATCGAATGCCGCAGCGCGCTGTCGACACGGGGATCCTTGGAATAACGGTGGGACATGGCGCGCTATATATCGACGCGCCCGGATTTTTGTCAAGCGCCGCCGGGAACGCCTTCACAACCGGGCGCGACGCTGCCACAATGACGCCGTTTGTGTCCGGCATCTGTTCACGAGGAGACCCATGCTGATCGTACCGACTTATCTCGAAAAGAGTCCGATTCACGGTTTCGGCGTTTTCGCCAAGGAGTTCATCCCGAAGGGCACCAGGGTGTGGGAGTTCAACCCGATCTTCGACATCGTGCTCTCCGAGGAGGAATTCGAGGCGCTGCCGCCGTCCAGCCGGGCGGAGATCGAAATCCATCTGTACCAGCCGGAAGAGGGCGGCGATCTGTACTACGAATCGACCATGGGCAAGTACATGAACCATTCGCGCGCGCCGAACGTCAATTTCAGCGAGGTCGGCAAGGGCTGGGCCATGCGCGACATCGAGGCGGGCGAGGAGATGACCTGCGACTACCGCGACTTCATGGCAGACGTGTCGCATATCGAATATCTCTGAGGCGGCGCGCCACGCCGCCGTTCCGCCCGCCTGCCGCTGCATGAGGGGCCAGATCATGAATCTGTCCCCGCCGCAGAACGGGCGCTGGTTGATGAATCCGACCCCTGTCCATTTGATCGGGGACGGATTCGAAATCTGAAGAAGAATGGGGCCGGATTTCAGATCCGTCTCCGCGCCTAATTGCATCGAAACAGGCAGACCGCCATGTTTGAGGCCGTCGAACTCGGACAGAAGCTCTCCAGGGAGGAGTTCAAGCAGCGCGAGCCCGGGCTGTGGACGGCGCTGCTCGAGGCCCAGCGCGCCCTGCGCGAGGCCGGTGTGGCGACGCTGATTGTCGTCGCCGGCGTGGAGGGCGGCGGCAAGGGCGAGGCGGTGCAGCGCCTGCACAAGTGGTTCGACACCCGCGGCATGCGCACGCACGCCTTCTGGGACGCCACCGACGAGGAGAACGAGCGTCCCGCCGCCTGGCGTTTCTGGCAGCGCCTGCCGCCGCGCGGCGCCATCGCCGTCATGTTCGGCGGCTGGTACTGGGATCCGCTCCACCGGTATGTCCGCGGCGACATCGGGGAGGCTGAGCTCGAGCGCGAGGCCCTGCGCATCGTCGAGCTCGAGCGCATGCTGCGCCTCGACGGCATGCTGATCGTCAAGCTGTGGTTCCACATTCCGCGCAAGGCGCATGCGCAGCGCCTGAAAAAGCGCCGCGAGGTGCAGCGCCACATCGCGGGCGTGGCGGGAGAGGGCGACACGCCCAGCCAATATGAGGACTTCCTGGGCGCGGCCGAGCGGATGATCCGCCACACCGACACCGCCGCCTGCCCCTGGTCGCTGATCGACGCCGAGGACGCCCAGTACCGCGACCTGCGTGCCGGCGAAATCCTGCGCGCGCTGATGGAGGAACGCCTGAACCGGTCCGCGGCCGCCGTCGCCCCGGCCGCGTTGCCCGCCGCGGCGCGGCGCAAGCAGGCGACGGTCCTCGATCGCGTCGACCTCACGGCCGCGCTCGCGGACGAGACCTATAAACGCGAGATGAAGCACTGCCGCGAACGCCTCGCGCAGCTCGCCTGGCGCGCCTACGACGCGCGCCGTTCCTGCGTGCTCGTGTTCGAAGGCTGGGACGCGGCCGGCAAGGGCGGCGCCATCCAGCGCCTCACCGCCGCCGTCGACGCCCGGCTCTATCAGGTGATCCCGGTCGCGGCGCCCACCGACGAGGAACGCGCGCACCACTATCTGTGGCGGTTCTGGCGCCATCTCCCGCGTGCCGGCTACATGACCCTGTACGACCGATCCTGGTATGGCCGCGTGCTGGTTGAACGGGTCGAGGGCTACGCCTCGGAGGCAGAATGGGCGCGCGCCTATGAGGAGATCAACAACTTCGAGGAGCGCCTGACCGGACACGGCATCGTGCTGCTCAAGTTCTGGCTGCACATCAGCGCGGATGAGCAGCTGCGCCGTTTCGAGGAGCGCGGGAAACTGCCGTGGAAGAAACACAAGCTCGGCGCCGAGGACTGGCGCAATCGTGACAAGCGCGCCGCCTACCTGGCCGCGGTCGACGACATGGTGGTACACACCAGCACCGCCGAGGCTCCGTGGGTGCTGGTGCCGGCCGAGAACAAGAATTACGCCCGCGTCGAGATCATGCAGACTGTATGCAAGCGCCTGGAGCGGGCGCTCGCGTCCTGAACGGATGAAACCGCCATGAACCTAACACAGCCCTGCAGACTTTCCGCTTTCCTGGCCGGCGCGCTCCTGCTGGCGGCGGGCGCAGCGGGCGCCGCGACGCCGGAGGGGAGTGCGGCGGCCCCGTCCGAGGCCGAGACGCGCAGCGCCGAGAGCTGGCACCACCTGCAGACCCTGATCGATACGATCAACAACACCAGCCAGGAGCTCGGGATGCAGCGCTCCGCGCTGTCCGCGGCGGTGGACGACCGCGAGCGTACCCGCATCTACAAGGAGATCGACCGCCTCACGCTCGACCTCGAGTCGCTGCAGACCGCGCTCGAGATGCTTGCCACCGAGGGCGCCGACCTCAGCCTGTTCGGAGTCCGGGAGCAGGCCGCCTTCGACTGGCGCGCCGAGCTCCAGTCGGTGTTCGAGCCGGTACTGGTCGAGCTCCGGCGCCTGACCGAGCGACCGCGCAAGATCGAGCGCCTGCGCAACGACCAGGCCTACTACCAGGAGCGCCTTGACGTCGCCGAGGACGCACTGCGCAATGTGGCCAGGAACCGCGAGAACGCGCCCACCCCGGAATTGAAGCAGGCCTTCGGCGCGATCGAGCAGCGCTGGCAGCGCCGCCGCGATGACATCAACAATCGCTACGGCCTGACCAGCTATGAGCTGGAGGAGACCTTGTCGCCGAGCGCCCGCCCGCAGCGCGACCCGGTTGCGGCGCTCAAGGAGCTGTTCACCGGGCGCATCCTCAATCTTGCGCTCGCCGTGCTCGCGGCGGTCCTCGTCTTCCTCGTGCTGCGCCTGCTGGCCGGAGTGTACGAGCGGCGCGTCATGTCGCGCGCGCGCCGCCGTGGCGTGTTCGCCGCGCGCGTCATCAACCTGGTGTTCTACCTGCTGACCGCCGTGCTGGTGCTGCTCGCCGCGATGGCCGTGCTGTACGTGCGCGGCGACTGGCTGCTGCTCGGGCTGCTCATCATTCTGCTCGTGGGCGCGGCGTGGGCGCTGCAGAAATCGCTTCCGGCCTACCTGATGGAGGCGAGGCTGATGCTGAACCTCGGCTCGGTGCGCGAGGGCGAGCGGCTGGTCTACGACGGCCTGCCGTGGCGCGTGGATGCGCTGAATTTCTATGCGACGCTCGTCAACCCGCTGCTGCAGGGCGGCACGCTGCGCGTGCCGGTGCGCCGGCTGGTGGACCACTTCTCGCGCGCCTACCACGAGCGCGAACCCTGGTTCCCGGCGCGGGCGGATGACTACGTCATGCTGGACGACGGCACCTACGGCCAGGTTCTGGCGCAGACGCCCGAGTGCGTGCAGCTCCAGGTGCTCGGTGCGGTCAAGACCTACGGCGTCGCCGCCTTCCTGGCGCAGAACCCGCGCGACCTTTCGCTGCAGGGCTTTACGCTGGTGGTGACCTTCGGGCTCGACTACGCGCACCAGGAACAGGTCACCGGCGAGGTGCGCGAAAAGCTCGAGCACGCGCTCAGGGACGGCCTCGCGCGCAGCGCGGACGCGCCGCACCTGAACTCCCTTGCGGTCGAGTTCAAGGAGGCCGGCGCCTCGTCACTCGACTTCGCCGCCATCGCCGCCTTCGACGGCGCGGCGGCGGCGAACTACTTCCTGCTGCAGCGGCTGCTGCAGCGGCTCGCGGTCGACGCCTGCAACGCCCACGGCTTCGTCATCCCGTTCAGCCAGATCACGGTGCACATGGCGGGCGACAAATCAGGACTCAGGGCTGAGGACTGAGGATCACGTGCCGGGCATTCACGGCAGGGTGTATCCATAGTCCGCCAGGATCGCGCGCGCCGGGTCGGAGGCGAGGAATTCGACGAAGCGGGCGCAGTCCCTTGCCGCGGTGTCCGCGCCGTGTTTCAGCACCACCACCCCCTGCGCGATGGGCCGGTAGGCATCCCGCGGGACCTCGATCCATGTGCCCGTGCCGCGCATCGCGGGAGAGCGCACCACCGCCTTCGCGGTGAAGCCGGCCTCGACGTTGCGCGAATGGATGTACTGGTTCACCTGCGAGATGCTCTCGCCGGACACGGCCTTGGCCCGCACGGCGTCGAGAACGCCGTAATGGGCCAGCGCCTCCTCCGCCGCGCGGCCATAGGGGGCGAGCCTCGGATTGGCGTACGCGACCCGCGAGACCCCGGGTGCGGCCAGCGCCCGCACGCCCGGCGTCAGGTCGAGGCCGGTCAGGGTCCACACCACCAGGGCGCCGTAGGCGTAGATCACGGGGGGATCGACGGCGTATCCCTCGCGCTGCAGCCTGTCCGGATATTCCATGTCGGCCGACAGGAACACGTCGAACGGCGCCCCGTTCATGATCTGGGCGGTGAGCTTGCCGGAGGAGGCGTAGACGCCGGCGGTCTCGATCCCCGTCTCGCGCCGGAACGCAGCCGCCAGCTCGTCGAAGGCATAGCGGACGTTCGCCGCCACGGCGATGTTCAGGGGCTCCCGCGCGCCCGCCGGTGAGATGTCCGCCGAGAACAGCGCAACGAGAAACATGCCTGTCGTAATGGAAGATCTCATGATTCACCGTTCGGCGTGTGTGCCGCGCGCGGGGTTCGGCGGCGCGGATAACGCCGAGGTTACCGGATCGGTGGATACGCTGCCATCACGCCTGCTCTTCCCGCCCGTGAAGGTCTGCAGGGCGGATTCCGGCCAGACGGTTTTCTCACGGCGTGAGAGGCCCATGCGAGAAGATAATTTAACTAATTGTTTATATTAGCAAATAAACCTCCTTTCATGTCGTCAGTTCGCGACAGGTTACGACCCCATAGGGAGTGTCTATAATTCCCGCCGCCCGAGAACCGCGGCGCGAATGCGCCGGTCCGGGCAAATCCGCGCATCCAGGTAGCCTGGATTTCATCCCTTGATACCGTTTCGCCGGAGGGGGCGAAGGATGCGCACATGCGCCTGCGCGGCAGGCGCCACACGACAGCGAGAGGTATTCCGCGTTCCATGAGCAAGACTCGGGCGATCGCCGCGGCGGCATTGTTGGTACTGTTGAGCTATGCACTGTGGGCCGGTTTCAACCGGCCGCAGGAGGTCGCGGACTGGCCGCAGCACATCCATGGCTTCGCGTTCTCGCCGGTGCGCGCGGACCAGAATCTCATCGAGAACAAGTATCCCTCCACGGCGGAGATCGACCGCGATCTTGCGCTGCTCGCGCGCGGCGCCACTTCGGTGCGCACCTACTCGGTGGAAAGCACTTTCGCCGAGATCCCCGCACTCGCGCAGAAGCACGGCCTCGCCGTCACGCTCGGCGTGTGGCTGAGCGGCGACCTGGTGCGCAATGAGACGGAGCTCGCCAGGGCGATCGATCTCGTGCACACCCACCGTAACATCGACCGCCTGATCGTCGGAAACGAGGTCCTGCTGCGCGGCGACCTGACCGAGGCCGAGCTGGCCGCATATCTCGATCGCGCGCGCAAGGCGGTGAAGATCCCGGTCAGCACGGCGGACATCTGGAGCACCTGGCTCCGGCATCCGGGTCTGGCGCGCCACGTGGATTTCATCGCCGCCCACGTGCTGCCGTACTGGGAAGGCATGCCGGTCGGGGAGTCGGTCGACTACGTCGTGCAGCGCCACCAGCAGCTCCGGGCCGAGTTCCCGCGCATGCCGGTCATGCTCGCCGAGGTGGGCTGGCCGAGCAAGGGACGCACGCGCCACGGCGCGGTCGCCTCCGTTGCGAACGAGGCGGTGTTCCTGCGCGAGTTCCTCACGCGCGCGCAGAAGGAGGGCTATACCTACTACCTGATGGAGGCCTTCGACCAGCCGTGGAAGCGCGCCATCGAAGGCGACGTCGGTGCCTACTGGGGCGTATACGACGTCGAGCGCAGGCCGAAATTCGCCTTCGAGGGCGACATCGTCCCGAACCGGCACTGGCCGCTGCTCGCCGGCGCCGGCGCCGCGCTCGCGTTCATCGCGCTGCTGCTGCTCTCCATCGACGGCAGCGCGTTCCGCCGGCGCGGGCTGGTGTTCCTAGGCGCCGTCGCATTCGGCGCCGCCACCGCCCTGGCGTGGATCATCGATACCTATGCCGACCAGTACTGGACACCGCTCAGTGTCGGCGTAGGCGTGCTGTTCGTCCTCTCGCTCATCGCCATCCTCGCCGTGCTGTTCGCCGAGGCGCACGAGTGGGCCGAGACCCTGTGGGTGTCCGTGCGGCGGCGCGAGCTCGCGCCCGTGCCCGCCGAAGCGACCCTGCCCAAGGTGTCGATCCACGTCGCCACCTACAACGAACCGCCGGCCATGGTCATCGAGACGCTGAACGCGCTCGCGCGGCTGGACTATCCCGACTTTGAAGTGCTGCTCATCGACAACAACACGCGCGATCCCGCCGTGTGGCAGCCGGTCGAGGCGCACTGCGCGCAGCTCGGTCCGCGCTTCCGCTTCTTCCACGTCGATCGGCTCGCCGGCTACAAGGCGGGCGCGCTCAATTTCGCGCTGCGCCACACGGCACAGGACGCGGCGATCGTCGCCGTCGTCGACAGCGACTACGCCGTCAATCCCGAGTGGCTGCGCGAGCTGGTGCCGCAGTTCGCGCGCGCGAAGACCGCCATCGTGCAGGCGCCGCAGGACTACCGCGACGCCGGCCAGAACCCGTTCAAGGCGATGGCCTACCGGGAGTACCAGGGCTTCTTCCGCATCGGCATGGTCACGCGCAACGACCGCAACGCCATCATCCAGCACGGCACCATGACGCTGATCCGCCGCTCCGTACTGGAGGAGGTCGGCGGCTGGGGCGAGTGGTGCATCACCGAGGACGCCGAGCTCGGCCTGCGCGTGTTCGAGCGCGGCTACGAGGCCGTCTACACGCCGCGCAGCTACGGCAAGGGCCTCACCCCCGACACCTTCATCGACTACAAGAAGCAACGCTACCGCTGGGTGTACGGCGCGATGCAGATCCTGCGCCGGCACGCGCGCGGACTGCTTACCGGCGCCGGCACCGGCCTGAACGCCGGCCAGCGCTACCACTTCGTCGCCGGCTGGCTGCCGTGGATCGCCGACGGCGTGAACTTCTTCTTCACGCTCGCCGCGCTGACGTGGGCGGCGGCGCTGCTGTACGACCCGATCCGCATCGATCCGCCGATGGTGATCTTCGGCCTGCCGCCGCTCGCGCTGTTCGCGTTCAAGATCTCCAAGCTGCTGCACCTGTACCGCCGCGCGATCGGCGCCGGCTGGCGCGACACAATCGGCGCCGCGCTGGCCGGCCTCGCGCTGTCCCACGCCATCGCCAAGGCGGTGATCCTCGGCGCCGTCACGCGCGACCAGCCCTTCATCTGCACGCCAAAGATGAAGCGCGCCTCGGCGCTGTCGCGCGCGCTGCTGTCGGTGCCGGAGGAGCTCGTCCTGCTGTCCCTGCTGTGGGGCTTCGCCGCCGCCGTCCTGTACGTCGACGTCTCGGGCAGCGTCGAGCTGAAGCTGTTTGCCTGCGTCATGCTGGTGCAGTCGCTGCCCTACCTGGCCGCCGTCGGCATGGCTTTCATCAGCGCGCATCCGCAGCTCAGGGCGCTGCGCGCCGCCGCGCCGTCCATCGTCCCCGCGCCGGCCGAGGGGGGCGCTGACACCGAACCGGAAACGGGGACAGATTGATTTAATTTTCCCCACCGACGCAGTAAGGGGGCGGACTTGAAGTCCGTCCCCGAAACATCGCGAGCACGAATTAAATCAATCTGTCCCCGTTTAATATCCCCGCAGCTTCCTGTCCTGATATAAGCTATCACCCGTCGATTCCGCGTGGTGACGTCCGATGCGAATACACCGCCGATGCTGTAGCAGGGCCTGTCATGAGCGCGGCTGAGCGCACGCGCCGCAAGCGCGATGTCTTCGAGATCGCCGCGCGGCACGCCACGCGCGAAGTCCCGGTGGTGCGGCCGGAGGACCGCGCCGGCGCCGTGGTGCGCATCATGCAGGGACGCGCCTACGAATGCGCCAGCCACATCGTGGTCTGCGACGGCGACCGCTTCGCTGGCGTGCTGCGCATCGAAGACCTGCTCGCGGCGCCCGCGGAACGGCCGGTGGCCGAACTCATGGACGCCGATGCGCCGAGGGTGCGGCCCGGCGTCGATCAGGAGAAGGCCGCGTGGCACGCGGTACAATCCGGCGAGGCGGCCCTTTCGGTGGTCGATGAACAGGGCCGCTTCACCGGCATCATCCCGCCCGCGCGCCTGCTCGCCGTGCTGCTGCAGGAGCACGACGAGGACATCGCGCGGCTCGGCGGCTTTATGCGCAAATCCTCGGCCGCGCGGCTGGCCACCATCGAGCCGGTGTATCGCCGCTACTGGCATCGCATCCCGTGGCTGCTGGTCGGGCTGGCCGGCGCCATGCTCGTCGCCGACATCATCGGGTCATTCGAGGCCAGTCTTCGTGAAAAGCTCATCCTGGCTTTCTTCATCCCGGGCATCGTCTACCTGTCCGACGCGGTCGGCACGCAGACCGAGACCGTGGTGGTACGCGGGCTTTCGATTGGCGTGGGCATCAAGCGAGTGATCTGGCTCGAGCTGTTGACCGGGCTCGGTATCGGTCTGGCGCTGGCGCTGGTTGCGACGCCCTGGTGTGGTGGCGCTGGGACGATGCCGATGTCGCGCTCAGCGTCGGGGCGGCGATCTTCATTGCCTGTTCCACCGCAAGCCTCGTGGCGCTGCTGCTGCCCTGGCTGCTGAATCGCGGTCGTTCGATCCGGCCTTCGGCAGCGGACCGCTGGCGACCGTGATCCAGGACCTGCTGTCGGTGCTGATCTATTTCGCGATCATCAGCGTCCTGCTGGTGTAGTGCTGAACGTTGGCGATGGAAGGGGGCAGATTTATCAGTCGGAAGGGGACAGATTTAAAATCTGTCCCCGATACAGCCCGATACAGCGCCCTCAGGACTTGACCGTCGCCCCGGCGCCCTTGTAGGCACGCCACATCTGCAGCACCACTGCGCCGATGCCCAACACCAGCAGCAGGAACACCGCGAAGCCGCCGACGAGCGGCAGGAATCCGATCAGCCACAGGATCAGCAGCGCCGCGATCAGCGACAGCAGGCGCTTGCTGTACCTGACGTCCTCGCCGTGGCGCAGCAGCCGCAGCAGTCGGTCGCCGACGAACAGCATGCCGGTGAGGAAGCCGGCGAGCAGCAGCAGGGCGTAAAACCCGAACAGCACCACGCCGAGCAGCAGGCCGGCCAGCGTCATCATCAGCAGGACGGCGACCGGCGGAATGGTGAACAGCGCCGCGAGGCCGAGCCCGAAACTCACGCCGGGCCGCGTCCCGAGCGCGCGCATGGCATCGAGCGCGAAGCGCGGAAAGATCAGATACAGCACGATGCCGGTGATGCCCAGTACGAAGTAGAACACCAGCGCGAATCCGCGTTCCCCGCCGCCGTCCCTGTCCGCGGATTCGTGCAGCGCATGGTGCGCGAACGCGCCGATCACCGCATCGGGTGCGATCGTCGCCTGGGTGGGCCCGTAGTAATCGAGTTTGCCCGCGATGCGGGCGCCCGGCAGCACCCTGAGCGTCTTCGCGTAGACGCGCACGTCGCCGTCCACCGCGCCGGAGATGATGACCTCGTTGCCGGCCGCGCGCAGTTCCCCCGTGACGCCGCCGTCGACCTCGATCGTGCCGCCGGCCAGCCAGGCGCGTTCGCCGACCATCGCGTCCGGTGTCAGCCGGACGTGTCCGCCTGCCGCGATCGCATCGCCGAGGATGTGGCCGTCCAGGCGCACCCGGCCCCCGGCGACGCGCACGTCATCCTCGACATGCGCAGCGATCTCGACCTGTCCGCCCGCGGCCGCGACGTCGCCGCCGACGAAATTGTCGATCAGTACATGTCCGCCCGCCGCGATCACGTCGCCCGCGACCCGTGCGTTCACCGTCACGTCCTCGCCGGCGATATACACGTCTTCGTCGAAGTCGCCCGCCATGACCGTGCGCCTGTCGTCCGCGAGCGCGGCGGAGGACAGAAGCAGGGCGGATACGGCAAGCAGGAACCGGAGCGGGGTGCTGCGAACTGCATTCATCCGTGAACCTCCATGGGAAAATGTGCGGGGACGGGTTTCTGGATCCGGTCCCTTACCTGATGCATTGGCGGCGAAACGCGCCTGAAGCCGCCACAGCAGGATAGCAGGAAAAAAGCACAGCGAGAAAGTTCCCGGAAGCTGGCAAGCCGTGTGCAAACAGGGAGAGGGGACAGGTTAATGGGCGGGAAGGGGACAGATTTATAAATCTGTCCCCATGTAACCCGTTTCATTAAAACTTATCCCAAAATTGATTATGGGCGGAAATCGCAGGCGTCGTCCCCGCGAACGCGGGGACCCGGTGACTTTACGCCGTTGAAAATCAGAGACACTGGATTCCCGCTTTCGCGGGAATGACGAATATATCTTTCATTGCACACATGCATTTCCAATTTTGAGATAGGTTCAGTCATACCCCAGGCCCCGCCGATCCCGGCAGTCTGCGTGCCCGCGCCGTTAATCCGCCCTGCGGGTGGACGCAAGGCGCGGGCTTATCTCCAGGTCGTCCGCCTGCTTCCGGCGCAGGATCAGCGCGGTGAAGAACGGCGCGCCTGCGAGCAGGTACCAGTAGTACAGGACGAAGCGCCACTCGAGCATCACCGCGACAGCAGTGGCGGGATCGAGCCAGCGCGACATCAGCACGCCGAAGGCGAGCTCCACCGTGCCGCTGCCGCCCGGCAGCAGGCTGATCTGGCCGGCGGTGAGCGCGAGCATCTGCACCAGGATCAGGGTCGACCAGGTCACGTCGGCACCGGCACCGACGGTCAGCACGAACAGCACGCTGTAGCGCAGCAGCCAGTGCGTCGCGCACAGCGCGTACACCGCGAGCAGGCGCCGCCGCGGCAGTGCGAGGATCAGGCGGATGCCGCGGCGGAAGCGCACGAAGGCGCGCGCCAGCCGCACGCGCCGGGCGTGCGCGATGCGCAGCGCGCGCAGCAACCGCCTGGTCAGCAGCAGGGCGCGGCGGTATTTCCACAGCACCAGTCCCGCGAGTCCCAGCCCTCCGGCCAGCACCAGCGCGAGCAGGATGAGCTGGTGCTGCAATTGCACTGGCGCGTAGCCGCTGAGCAGCAGCACGGCGAGCAGCGGCAGCAGGGTGAGGAAGAACACCAGGTCGAGCAACTGGTCGATGGTGCACAGCGCGGCCGCCTGTGCGGCAGGCACGCCGCGCTGCGTCAACAGGTAGATGCAGGCGAGCGGTCCGCCGGCGCCGGCCGGCGTGGCGGCATAGGAGAACTCCGTCGCCATCACCAGCGGGAAGGCCTCGCGCTGCGTCAGGCTCTGGCCGAGTCCGCGCACCAGCAGGCGCAGCCGCGCGGCGTTCACCTGCCAGCCGAGCACGATCATCGCGAGCCCCGCGGCGAGCGGCCACAGGGGCAGTTGCGCCATGCGCGCGAAGGCCTCGAGGCCGCCGTAGGCGAAGGCGACCGCGAGGCCGGCGAGGACCGAGAAGACGATCAGCAGCGCGCGGACCTTCATGCCGCGAGCCGCAGCCACTCGCCCTTAGTGATGGCGCGCCGCGCAGGCAGCAGCGCGCGGACGGTCTGCAGCCAGAACGCGCGCACCTCGTCGTGGCGCATGTCGATCGGGTGCAGCCCGAGGCGGATCAGGCGCTGGTCCGCGCCCAGGCGCAGGCGCCGTTCGTTCCAGTGGCGCGAGACGCGGCGGCGCCACGCGCTGCGCGTGGACCACACCAGCGTGGGCGCGGCGAGCGGCCGCCACTGCGGCAGGCGGACCAGCCCGCGGGGGTGCTGGTGTACTGGAACGGGAAGCGGTCGAGCGCCGTGCGCGCCGCGTGGTTCATCAGCCAGGCCGGCGCGACGAAGCCGGCCACCGGCCAGCCGAGATCCGAGAAAAGCGCGAGGCCGCGCCCGAGCCGGCGGCTCGCCTCCTCCAGGTCCAGCGCGGCGAATTCGCCCTCGCGCGTGTACACGCGGCGGCGGATGAGATCCAGCGGGTCGAGGCGCAGCGGCCGGTCGTCGCTGTGGAAATACCCGTGCAGGGCCACCTCGTCGCCGCGTGCGAGCCGCGCCTCGATCGCCGCGCGGAAGCGGTGATGCCCGGTCAGCGCGCCGCCGTGGTGATAGTCCGGCACCACCAGCAGGGTGAGCGGGATGTTACCGATCGCGTCAAGCGCGGCGATGAAGGGTTCGAACAGCGGCCAGGTCTGCGGCGCGACGTCGTGCAGCACGACGGCCATTGCCTTGCCGGCGTCAGCGGGCATAGTGCGCCGGGGCCAGCGCCCGCGGGGCGCCGCTCCTGATCAGGCCGGCGTAGCGGGCGAGCAACTGGCGGAACACGCAGTCCCAGCTCCAGTGCGCCTCGATGCGCGCCCGCGCCAGGCGGCCCATCGCGGCGAGGTCGAGCGCGGACAGGTACTCGACAGCCTCGGCGAGGGCGGGTGCGTCGGCCCGCTGCGCCAGCAGGCCGGTGCCCGGCGCGACGAGCTCGGCGACCGCGCCGGCGTTGACGCCGATCACCGGCAGTCCGCTCGCCATTGCCTCCAGCACCACCAGCCCGAAAGTCTCCTGCGCGCCGGCGTGGATGAACGCGTCCGCGCTCGCGAGCCAGCGCGACAGCGCCGCGCCGTCGTGGTAGCGCGGGCAGACCGTGACATTCGCGGGGATGTCCCGCACCGGCATCCCGGGACCGATCAGCAGCAGGTGATAGTGCGGCCCGAGGCGCTGCAGGGTCTCCAGCAGCACGGGGATGTTCTTCTCGCGCGCGCCGCGCCCGGCGAAGACCAGCAGCCGGGTACGGCCGGACAGCCCCAGTTCACGGCGCAGGCCCGCGTCGCGTTTGGCCGGATGGAACAGCGTGGTATCGACGCCGAGCGGCTGCACCGCGACGCGGGGCACGCCGAGGGATTCCAGGTAGTCTGCCATCACGCGGCTCGGGGCGAGGGTGAGGTCGAAGCGCGCATAGAGCCGGCGCACGTACGCCGCCGCCAGCCCGCCCCACGCGTCACCGAAGCGCGCGCCGACCAGCCGCGGCAGGTCGGAGTGATAGAAGCCGACCACCGGCACGCCGAGCCGGTCGCCCGCCGCCAGCGCCGCCCATGCGAGGCGGTAGGGATCGCCGGCCTCGATCACATCGGGGCGCAGCCGTTCCAGGCGCCGGCGCCACGCGCCGGTGCGCAGCGGGCAGCGGTAGCCGTTTCCGTAGGGGATGGGCGGCGCCGCCACCGTGTGGATACCGTCCGCCTCTCCGTCCGCCGCGCCCGGCACCACGATGCTGTGGCGCACGCCCGGCATGGCCGTAAGCGCGCGGTGTTTCGCCGTGAGATAGGTCCGCACCCCGCCGCTCTGCGGGGCGTAGAACATGGTGATGTCCGTTATGTGCATCGGGGCGCCATCCTTTGCCCGGGGCGGGCGGAAGTCCTGATCGAAGTCCTACTGGATTGGATGGCGCGGCGCGGGAATCGTTCGGCGCCCGGGCGGCAGAGTGTCGGAACAAAAATGCTAATCAACAAGGCAACATCCGGCATTTATTTCAACGCCGACAGAATATTTGCAAATTCTTACAAATCGGTTACACCCCAATCCGGGACAGATTTATTTATCCTGACCGTCAATCCAACGACGTTGGGGACAGATTTATTTTCCTGCGACAGTTCGGGGACAGATTTGCAAATCTGTCCCCGTTTTCCAAGGGGACGGACTTAAGTCCGTCCCCGATTGCGTCTGATCACGACAGTCCGCCCCCGATCGCGAAGCAATGCGTTATCATGAGCCCTTTGAGCCGGCACAGAGGGGTATCCATGAGCAATAAAGGCAACCAGCCCGACTGGGACAAGATCGCGGAGAAGTTCGACGTCTTCCTGCCGCAGATCGCCCCGGTGGGGGAGGTGTTGCTGCGGGCGCTGGCGGTCGCGCCGGGTGACAAGGTGCTCGACCTCGCCTCCGGCACCGGCGAGCCGGCGCTGACGCTGGCGCGGCGCCAGCCCCACGCCGTCATCACCGGCATCGACGCCGCCGAGGGCATGGTGCGGGTCGCGCAGAAGAAGGTCGCGGCGGAGCGCCTGCCGAACATCAGCTTCCGGACCATGCCGGCCGAGCGCCTCGACTTCGCCGACGCCAGTTTCGACAAGGCGCTGTGCCGTTTCGGCGTGATGCTGTTCGAGGATCCGCTCAAGGGCTGCCGCGAGATCCACCGTGTGCTGAAGCCCGGCGGCGCCTTCGCCTTCGCCGTGTGGGGCACGCCGGAGTCCATGACCACCATGAGCTGGGCTGCGCGGGCGTTCAAGGGCCGCGTGCCCGAGGAGCACCAGCCGCCGCTCGAAAAGGTCACCTCTCTGGGCCGGCCCGGCGTGCTCGACGGGATGCTGAAATCCGCCGGCTTCGCGCAATTCAGCGTCACGCCGCACCGCTTTGATTACCAGTATGAATCCTTCGAGGCCTACTGGAGTGCCATGGAGGCCTCCGAGATCCTCAGGCAGCAGTTCAACGCCATGCCCGTCGCCGAGCAGGCCAGCGTCCGCGACGAGATCGCCCGCTTCGCGCGCGACTTCCAGACCGACCACGGCCTGGTCATCCCGCACGAATTCCTGCTGGCGGTGGGACACAAATAGTCCCATTCGGCGATATACTTTTGTCTTATCGGGGACAGATTTATTTATTCAGAGGGGATGGGGACGGATTTAAATCCGTCCCCCCCTGTTTATGGAATAAATAAATCTGTCCCCAAATGGCAGCCTGGCTAATTAAAGAGGGGAATATCGATGACTGACAGAATCGTTCGTGCCACGACCCACCTCGCCGTCGCGCTGTCGCTACTCTGCGCCGCGCCGGCCTTTGCCGCCGACACGGCCCTGGAAAGCATCCTTACGGGAGAGCACCGCTCGGAGGCGAACAAGGCGCGCGACCAATACCGCCATCCGATCGAGACACTGACCTTTTTCGGCCTCCGGGACGACATGACCGTGGTCGAGGTCTTCCCCGGCGGCGGCTGGTACACCGAGATCCTCGCGCCCTACCTGAGGGACAAGGGCATCTATTACGCGGCCGGATTCGATCCCGACTCCAGCGCGAACTTCGCCCGCCGCGCGGCCAAGTCCTTCAAGGACAAGATGGATGCCGACCCCGGCCTCTACGGCAAGGTGAAGACTACTGTGCTCGCGCCGCCGGACAAGACCGCCATCGCACCGCCCGGTTCGGCGGACATGGTGCTGACGTTTCGCAATATCCACAACTGGATGGCCGCCGGCACCGCCGACCAGATCTTCGCCGCCATGTTCTCGGCGCTGAAACCGGGCGGCGTGCTCGGCGTGGTCGAGCATCGCGGCAATCCCGCGGTGCCGCAGGATCCGAAGGCGAAATCCGGCTACGTCAACCAGGAACACGCGATCAGGCTGGCGGAGAAGGCCGGCTTCAAATTCGTCGAGGGCAGCGAGATCAACGCCAATCCCCGGGACACCAAGGATCACCCGAAGGGCGTCTGGACCCTGCCGCCGACCTTTGCCCTGGAGGACGAGGACCGCGCGAAGTACCTCGCCATCGGCGAGAGCGACCGCTTCACGCTGAAGTTCGTCAAACCCTGAAGCGCCAAAATCCCGCTGTCGGGGACAGATTTATTTATTAGATTACTGCTGGCTGATTGGGGACGGATTTAAATCCGTCCCCGAAGTATCATCGGGCACGGACTCAAGACCGTCCCCGGTCTCTGATGCTGTCCACGCAGATTTACTCCGGCTTTGACATCGAGTCGATGAACTTGTCCGCCTCGGCGATCGACGTGTTCATGTCGCGGATCAGCGCCGAGATGTCCTTCTCGATGCTCATCTTCTGATTGCGCAGCGAGGCGATCGCGCTGGCGTTGAGGTTGTGCTTCAGGAACAGCACGCGGTCCTGGAAGGCGTTCAGCACCGGCTGGATCTTCTTCTCCGCCGCATCCATCGCCGCGACCAGCTTCTTGTAGGACGCCTGCGTACTCTTTAACTGCTGCGCGCTCGCGCGCTTCAGGTTCGGGTCGGTGTACTTGCCGAGTTCCTCGTTCCATTCCGCGAACAGGCTGTCCGCCACATCCTTGACGTCGACGATGCGCGACTTGACGTCCTCCGCGCGGGCGAGGCTGGCATCGTCTTCATCCTTCAGGATGTTGTACTGCTCCTCCAGATCGCCGCCTTCATAGCCGGTCACGGCGATGAACTTGTCCAGCGCCGAGGCGAACTGCTCCTTCGCCTCCTGCTGCGCCTCGCGCGCCTTGTCGACGCGCTTGACCAGAATGTCGCGCTTCTCGACGCCGAATTTCTCCATCGTGCCGTAATACATGGTCTGGCAGCCACCCAGGCACAACAAGGCCAGCGCCACCGGCAGTGAAATGTGAAGGTTCTTGTTATTCAAATGCATCGCGGCGACTCCCTCCAGTCAGTGGAACGATGATCAAAATGGCGCAGATACTATACCCCATCATCGGGGACAGATTTATTTTCACGCCTGGCAGGCACAGCAAACTTTTGACGTTGGGGACAGATTTATTTTTCCGTGCCGATTGGGCAGGGGCCGGAGGGTGGTCAGGCAGACGGCGCGGGCATCAATAAAATAAATCTGTCCCCAACGTCATTAATTCCCGGATTATTGGAGGATCACTCCAGGCTGGCGGCCTTCGGGGCGATGCGTCAGCGGCGCAGCTTTGGAAGCCGAGGTCGTTGAAGCGCGAGTCGGGGGGGAGGTTGAAGCGGTAGGCGCCGCGCTGGAACAGGTGCAGGGCGTAATGGCCCTCGCCGCCGCGGCCGGCGCCGCGCACGACGCGGAATTTCTCGCCGAAGTTGTCGCTCGTGTAGTCCGAGCCCGGGTAGGCCTGATACCAGTCGGTAATCCATTCGGAGACGTTGCCGGCCATGTCGAACACGCCGTACGGCGACTTGTCGGTGGAGTACGAGCCCACCGGCGCGACACCGTCTTCCCATTCCTCTTCGCCGGCGTTGCTCATGCCGTCCTTCCACTCCTGGCCCCAGGGAAATTCCTGGCCACCGGCGCCGCGCGCCGCCTTTTCCCACTCGGCCTCGGTCGGCAGGCGCTTGCCGGCCCAGCGGCAGTAGGCATCGGCGTCGTTCCAGCTCACGTAGATCACCGGCTCGCGCCCCTGCAGCTCGAACTTCTTCCCGATCGCCGCCAGCAGCTCGTCCTTCGTCATCGCCCGCGTGTCGAGGTCGAGCTTGAAGGTCTTCACCGCGAGCTGGCGCAGCTTCTCGACATCGAGCGAGGTCAGCTTGTCGTGCTTCAGGCTGAGGATGTAGCCGCGGTCGAGCCAGTGGTCCGGCGGCGGGACGTTGACCGCGGCGAAGAACGCGCGATAGTCGGCGTTGGTGACCTCGTACGGGTCGATGTAGTAGGCAGGCAGGCGCACGCGGTGCTCCGGATGCTCGTCCAGATACCACGGCTTGGTGTTGCCGAATTCGCCCGCGACGCCCTCATGTTCGGCCTTGTCGCTGCCCATGACGAACTCGCCGGCCGGGACCAGCGCCATATTGGCGGCCGGTGCCGCGGGCCGGACGGCGGGTTCTGCCGCCTGCACAGGCAGCGCGCAGAGCAGGGCGATCAACGCGGCGCCGCATGCCCGCGCCGCGCGGCGCGTCATCTCATGATTCACGTAGCGCATGAAACCTCCTATGGCGCGTCCTTCGCGCAGCGGAAACCGAAGCTGTTGTTCTTCGTCGTACGGAGAAAGAAGGCGCGATTGAAACTCGGCGCCGAGATGCCGCATTTGTAGAACGAGCAATCCCACCACGAGCCGCCCTTCAGTGTCTTGTAGAGTTCGCCGTAATTTTCATTCGGGTGCGTGTTGCCCGGATATGCGCGGTACCAGGATCCGGTCCATTCCCACACATTGCCCGACATGTCGTAGAGCCCGAAGGCGTTCTGCCCGTCGGCGAAGGCGCCGACTGGGCTGGTATCGCCCTCGCGCCCGAGCGAATTCCAGTACAGCGGCGTGTTCGCGCGATGCATGCCGAACTCGTTGCCCCAGGGGTAGCGGCGTGCATCGGTGCCGCGCGCGGCCTTCTCCCACTCCGCGTCGCTCGGCAGGCGTTTGCCGCCCAGGTGCAGTAGTCGCTCGCATCGTTCCAGGTCACACCGACGACAGGATGGTCGATCTTGCCGGGCGGATACGTGCGGTTCTCGAACTGCGGCGGCGAACGGTGCCCGGTTGCCTCCATGAAGGTCTTGTACTGGCCGTTCGTCACCTCGTAGACATCGATGTCATAGGCCGGCAGATCGACGATATGCGCGGGGCCCTCATCGGGCAGGCGGTCGTCGGTGCCCATGGTGAACCTGCCGGCGGGGATATGGGCCATCTCGTTCGGGTGCGTGCCGATGCGGGTGTGTTCGTAGTAGAGCGGCACGCTCATGCCGGCGAGCAGCTCGGTGCTGTCGGGCGCGGGCCGAACCGCGCGCGCCGCTGTGCCGGCCGGGGTTTCCTCCGGACCGGCCGCAGGCTCCGCTACGACGGAGGCCGCGTGCGCAAGGTCCTGCTCCGCGGAATGGCAGCTCGCGCACGCCGGCCCCGCGGGCGCGACAATCGGCGGCGTCGCATGGCAGCGTCCGCACTTCGCGAGATCCACCGCGGCCGCGAGCCCCCACGGCGCAAAAGCGAACGCGGTGCAAAGGAATACGGCGTATCGCCGCGAACGGCGCCTGGCAGTGGGTTCCATGGAAATCCCTTTGGTTTTACGCCAGTTCCGCTATCACTGCGGAATCACGGGAAGGATGCGAATGACTGGCCTCACGTTACCAAAGTGCCCCCGCGATTGCCAGCCTGATGAACCTTAAGGACCGCCGCATCTCATGGCTAAATATGCACAAAATGTGCAAGATAAATCGCGGAATACGCAGGTAGGGGACGGACTTCCAGTCCGTCTCCCGATGGTGTAGCGCAGCCTCATACCCGCGGACAGATTGAGAAAATCTGTCCCCTCTTGCAGTGGCAGGTGCAGCGGCGCGGTCGCCGCCAGGGGACGAACTTCCAGTCCGTCTCCCGGTTGAGTGCCGCAGCATAATCCGGGAACCTTACGGCGCTCCGCGCCTGCATCCGGGCTGCGACCACCACAGCACATAATCGCTAATCCATCCGTGGCAGTCACAGCCATGGTTCGCATGGCTATACTGATAACCGTCCGGGCCGCCAGGGAGTGCTGCCATGCTGTTTGACATATTACGCGGAACGTAATAGGCTGGATGCCGATGATCCGCTCATTCCGCGACCCGGAAGTTGAGGCGCTGTTCGGGGATCAGGATGTGCCGCGCTTCCAGGCGATTGAGCGTGTTGCACGCCGCAAGCTCCTGTATTTGAACCGGGCGAAACTGCTTCAGGATCTGCGGCTACCACCCGGTAACCGCTTTGAGGTGCTGAAAGGCGATCGCGCGGGACAATACAGCATACGTATCAATGACCAATGGCGGATTTGCTTTCGCTGGAAAGACGGCGACGCCTGCGATGTCGAGATCGTAGATTACCATTGAGGTAGTACACATGCCCGCCAAGAAAAAACTGCTCGATCCCATCCACCCCGGCGAAGTCCTGCGCGAGGAATTCATGAAGCCGCTGGACATCAGCATCAATCGCCTCGCGCGCGACATCGTCGTGCCGCCGGGTCGCATCAGCGCGATCGTCAACGGATCCCGCGCCATTACCGCCGACACCGCACTGCGCCTCGGCCGCTACTTCAGCGTCTCGCCCGAGACATGGATGGGATTGCAGGCTGACTACGACCTGCGCGTGGCCCAGCGCACCGTCGGCGCCGAGGTGGAACGGCGCGTCCATCCCTACGCGGCCTGATCGTCCGTCGCCCTCGCCTCCCGGAAGGGGGAAGTGGGCAGGGTGAACTTCCGAGGACGGATTTCGGCCTCGGGCAAGGGGGACAGATTTCAAATCTGTCCCCATTTACTCGCTGGGGACAGACTTCCAGTCTGTCCCCACTCCCAAGATGGACGCTAATATTCTGTGCAAATAGCACGATATTTCTGTATATTGTGCATAAAGCGCAGAAGGAGCCCCTCCCGATGAAAAACGCCACCGCAACCACCCCCGACAAGGCGGATGTCCTCGCCGAGGCGCTGGTCAGCGCCGGCCGGCATCTGGGCATGAACCAGGTCGAGCTGGGCGCCGTCGTCGGCAAGGACCGCACCGCCATCAGCCGCGGCCGCATCGATCCCGACAGCAAGGCGGGCGAGCTCGCGCTGCTGTTCATCCGCTGCTACCGCGCGCTGTATGCCCTGACCGGCGGCGACAGCAGGTCAAGAGCGTGCAGGGGCTGATCAACGTGCTCGAATACCTCGACGCCATCCGCGGAAAACTCTGAATGACCGACTGGAACGGCGTACTCGCCGCCGCGCCGCCTGTCCCGCTCGCGGGCACGCTGCAGCGCCTGGTGGAAAGCCAGGAGCAGGTCGCCACCAATCAACTGGTCGCCTCGCTCGCGCGCCAGTCCGTGCTGGAAGAAATGCTCGAGCGCACCAAGCCGCGGCTGCGGCCGGGCACGGAGTCGCTGCATTACCTGCTGTCCACGCCGTTCCGCTATCCGCCGCTGAAATTCGGTTCGCGCTTCGGCCGGCGCAGCGAGCCCAGCCTGTTCTACGGCTCGCGCGAGACGCGCACGGCGCTGGCCGAGGCGGCCTATTACCGCTTCGTGTTCTGGTACGGCATGACCGTGCCGCCGCCGGGCAAGCTCGACACCCAGCACACGCTGTTCGGCGTCGACTACAAGACCGAGCGCGGCCTGCAACTGCAGCATGCGCCCTTTGCCGAACACGCCGCAATGCTGACCCACACCAGCGACTACAGCAGCAGCCAGGCACTCGGCGCGACTATGCGCGAAGCCGGCATCGAGGCCTTCGAATACACCTCCGCCCGCGACCCGCAGCACGGCATCAACGTCGCGCTGTTCACGCCCGCGGCGCTGGCCAGCCCCCGGCCGTTGTTCCAGGACGCCTGGCTGTGCGAACTCTCCGGCCACCACGTCCGCTTCAACGCCGTCCACAGCCCGGAGGGCTACGACTTTCCGGTGGAAGTGTTTCGCGTCAACGGTTCATTGCCCTGGCCCGGCTGAGCACACTGCCCGCCCGGGGACAGACTTCACTCACGTCAGGGGACAGACTTCCAGTCTGTCCCCTTTACTCCGGCGGTGGGGTACAGATTTCAACCATAGTACGGGGACAGATTTAAAATCTGTCCCCTTCCCGGAGCAGCCCGCATCGTAGCCCGGATGGAGCGCAGCGGAATCCGGGGAATTCATCATCGCATCACTATCCGACTCGATGCCGACATCATCGAGCATTTCAAAAGTGTTGTTCACGGCGCCGGGGGCGGCAACTACCAGACCCTGATCAATGACGCCCTGAGGGAACACATCAAGGCGCATGATAAATCGCTGGAAAAAGTACTGCGCAAGGTGATACGGGAAGAGCTCAAGAAGGCAGGGTGACACGCATCATGGGGGGACAGACTTCAACCACAGTGCGGGGACAGATTTCAAACCTGTGCCCCTTACTCTGGCAGGCTCTCAACCTTCGTCCGGAAAAAGCGCTCGCTCCATAGTTCCAGACCTTGTCTCTCCGCTGCATTGAGAAACCGCTCGACATCCGCGGCGGCGTCCCGCCAGACAATGGCGGCCACTTTTTCCAACAAGGCATTTCGTAGCCAGGCGCTGCCAACCGCAACCGTTTCTCCGGCCCAAGGCCCGTATTGTCGCAGTGCGGCCTGCAGGTGTGTGAGATTGGGTGGTACGCCCCGCTTCACATACCAGTTGAAATCGTACCAGTCGCGTCCTTTCAGGTAAGGCCGGCAGAGCAGGGCATGAAGCTTCAGCGCGAAATTGCTGCCGAGGTCCTGATGGCATACTTCGAAATCGAGCGGGAAATCGAGATAGGAATATTCGAAGCCTGATCCTTCCGGAGGATTGATGTCGACCTCCAGCTTGATGTTGAGCTTCTTTCCAGCGGGACTCCGGTAAAAGCTCAAGGCCAACTGATTGCTGATGGAGTCATCCTTCAGAACCGCCTTCCGGATGTTCTGGTCCATGTGTCCCTTGTCCAGCACCTCGGTTCTGAGGCCAAACTCCCGCAGACCATCCAGCAGCGGTTGCAAATAGGCTATCCACTCAAAATCGGGATCGGGGACTTTCAGGATGAAATCCAGATCCTCGGAGAAACGCGGGAGCTTGTGCAGGATGCGCAGGCTAGTGCCGCCCTGAAACGCGGCCACTTCAAAGAAACCCGCCCGCCACAGCGCGTATAGCGCGATCTCCTGCAGGATCTCCTTGATCGCCTGATCCTCTTCCACGGGACTGGCGGCCTGATAGTCGTTCAGTCGTCGTTGGATCAACTCAATCATTGCCTGACTCCCTGGCCAGTGATCTGAGAAAATTCTGCACGCGTTTTTGCTTGTAGACCAGCTCCAGTATCCGGATGTCCGCGCGGCTAATGCCGCGCAGATGCTCGTGATCGATGCGCAGGCCTTCCAACAGCCAGCCCATTCCCTGCCACTCAACCTTTCTCAGGCACACCAGATCTATCAATGCCCGGATGGGTTCGGCCACCAGCATGGATTGTTCCGAGACTCGCTCGCGTCCGACCAGCTCGAGGAAATAACCTACCTGGGTGGCGAGGGGATAAAAGGAAAAGCTGCCGAACCTCGCGTGCTCGAAGTTCAACGATTTGCGGCCGGGCGTGACACTGGCGGTGGTGTATACCGCCTCGGGGATCCAGCCATGGTGCGACAGCGCAGTTTCGAACGACACATAACTGCCCGGCACCAGTGCCTGGGCGAGGGCATAGGGGTGGCTCGGGTAATCGCGCCACTTCTGGTCCAGCAGGTAGACTCCCCGGCGCAGCCGGAGCAGTTCCCCGGACTTCAACGCCCGGTTAACCAGGTTGTAGCGCCGCTGCGGGCTGCCATCCAGCAGCCTGCTCAGCTGGGCTTCGGTTAAAACCCGGTTGGATAAATCCAAATCAATGATTTTAGTAGTTAAAGTTTGCATGTCTGCCAACTGCTCATCCTCGCCAACCCAATCAAAAATACCAGAAACTTTCGTAATATGAAAGTTTATAGCATTTTATATGCCGGTCTGGAGGGTGGTATGAGTTGACGAAAATCGATTAAGGGTTGAGGGCAGGCCGTAAACCAATATGCCCCGGCCCGCATCGTAGCCCGGACAGACTTCACTTACGCCAGGGGACAGACTTCACTCACGTTAGGGGACAGACATCCAGTCTGTCCCCATCTACCCACCGGCAGCGACGCCGTGCTGGGGGCAGATTTCAACCACAGTACGGGGACAGATTTCAAATCTGTCCCCTTTACTCCGGCGGTAGGGAACAGCTTTCAAACCCTTCCCCCCTCAACCATCTCCTCGATCAATTCCACCCGATCGTTCTTCGGACTGTTCACCATCTTCGACACCGGATACATCTCCAGGTCCTCGTCCGCATAGGGGATGAGCAAAGGTAGTAGCCGTTCCGGGTCCCCAACCTCCGGGTTAAGCCACAGGTCATAATCCTTCGGGTGCAGGATCACCGGCATGCGCTCATGAATTCGTCGCATCAAATCATTCGCTTCGGTTACGACGATGGTGCAGGACTCGATCACCATCCCCTCACGCTCCCAGTGCTCCCACAAACCGGCTAGCGCGAACGGCGCAGCATCCTTACGACGAATGTTGTAGGGCTGCTTGCCGTCGGACTGCTGCCATTCATAGAAACCGGTCGCGGGGATCAGGCAGCGGTGACGCTTGAAGGCGGCGCGGTAGGCAGGCTTCTCGGCCACGGTCTCGGCGCGCGCATTGATCATCTTGTAACCGATCTTCTCGTCCTTCGCCCAGGAGGGGACCAGCCCCCAGCGCAGCAGGCAGGCTGCGCGCTGCCCGCTGTCCAGACGGATCGCGGGGATGCGCTGCGACGGCGCCACGTTGTAGCGCGGCGCCAGCGCGTCGAACAGCTCGATATCGCGCACGATATCGAAGGCCTCGACCAGCTTCGGCCCCGGGGCCGCGATGTTCAGCCGTCCGCACATAGAGGAATCGGGGTCAGAGAGGGATGTGTGACCAATGTAACAATTTTTCAGGCACCGGTTACAGAACTCCCTCTCTGACCTGGTGTTTTTCGTTTCGCCTTACCCCTTACTCCTAACGCCTAACCAAAATGTCCTAGGGTTCAGCACTCTATATATATGTGTTAGCATCCCTCTCTAACCTCATAAGAACTAAAAACATATAAGAAAGTGCCCGCACCGGAACAACAAGCACGCGAGACCATCGACCGGCTGCTTACGCAGGCCGGCTGGGTTGTGTGCGACGTTGATAAGGCGCATATCACCGCGCATCGCGGCGTGGCGATTCGGGAGTTCCCGCTCAAGACGGGACACGGCGAGGCGGACTATCTGCTTTACGTCGATGGCAAGGCGGCCGGCGTCATCGAAGCCAAGAAGGAAGGCCTCACGTTAACTGGCGTCGAAATCCAATCCGCGAAATACACCCAGGGACTCCCGGACGGATTGCCTGCGTGGAAGAAGCCGCTGCCGTTCGCATACCAGTCCACCGGCGTCGAAACCCGCTTCACCAATGGCCTCGATCCGCAACCGCGTTCGCGCCCGGTGTTTGCCTTCCACAAGCCAGAGACACTGGCCGATTGGTTGACTGATGCCGGCGGAGATGGAATGGGAGAAGCGGCCTATCCTAAGGCCGCCGATACGCGCAACGTTTACGCCACTTCAGGTAGGGGACAGACTTCCAGTCTGTCCCCGGGCTCATCGCCTGTTACCGGGGACGGAATTGAATTCCGTCCCCATACGAGCACCTTCCTCTCCCGCCTCCAGCACATACCCGCGCTGGAGACGCACGGCCTCTGGCCCGCGCAGATCACGGCGATCAACAACCTCGAACAATCCCTGAAGGAAAACCGCCCCCGCGCCCTGATCCAAATGGCCACCGGCTCTGGCAAGACCTTCACCGCCATCAGCTTCATCTACCGCCTGATCAAATTCGCCGGCGCGAAACGGGTGCTGTTCCTGGTCGACCGCGGCAACCTCGGCGACCAGACGCTGAAGGAATTCCAGCAATACGCCTCGCCCTACAACAACTTCAAGTTCACCGAGGAGTACATCGTCCAGCGCCTGCAAGGCAACACGCTCGACACCACTGCGCGCGTCTGCATCTGCACCATCCAGCGCATGTACTCCATGCTCAAGGGCCGGGACCTGCCCGAAGACCTCGAAGAAGAATCCATCGACAAGCTCGGCAGCCTGTTCAAACAGCCCGAGCCCATCGAGTACAACCCAAACATCCCAATAGAGAGCTTCGACATCATCGTCACCGACGAATGCCACCGCTCCATCTACAACCTCTGGGCACAGGTGCTGGAGTACTTCGATGCCTACCTCATCGGCCTCACCGCCACGCCCAGCAAGCAGACCTTCGGCTTCTTCCATCAGAACCTGGTGATGGAATACAACCACGAAATGGCCGTGGCCGACGGCGTCAACGTCAACTACGACGTCTACCGCATCCGCACCGTCATCACTGAACAGGGCTCAAAGGTGGAGGCCGGCTACTCGGTGCAGGTGCAGGAGCGCGACACGCGCAAGAAGCGCTGGGAACAGCTCGACGACGACTTCAGCTACGATCCCAACCAGCTCGACCGCGACGTGGTCGCCCCGGACCAGATCCGCACCATCGTCCGCACCTTCCGCGACAAGCTGTTCACCGAAATCTTTCCCGGCCGCACCTGGGTGCCCAAGACCCTCATCTTCGCCAAGGACGACGCCCACGCCGAAAACATCGTCGAGATCGTGCGCGAGGAATTCGGCAAGGGCAACGACTTCGCCCAGAAGATCACCTACCGCACCACCGGCGCGAAACCGAAAGACCTCATCAACGAATTCCGCACCAGCCCCATGCCGCGCATCGCCGTCACAGTCGACATGATCGCCACCGGCACCGACATCAAGGCGGTGGAGATCGTCCTGTTCATGCGCGCCGTCAAATCCCGCGCCTTCTTCGAGCAGATGAAAGGCCGCGGCGTGCGCGTCATGAAGGCCGACGACCTGCAAAGCGTCACCCCCGACGCCAAGGCCAAGGACCACTTCGTCATCGTCGACGCCGTCGGCGTCTGCGAGCAGGACAAGACCGACTCCCGCCCGATGGAGCAGAAGCCCACCGTCAGCTTCGAAAAACTCATGCAGGCCGTCGCCTTCGGCAACACCGAAGACGACGTGCTCACCTCCCTCGCCGGTCGCCTCGCCAGAATGGAACACCGCATCAGCAAGGATGACGACAAACGCATCCGCCAGGCCAGCGGCGGACTGGGCCTCAAAGACCTCGCCCACCGCATCGTTCAATCCCTGAACCCCGATGCCCTCGACGAAAATGTACCCTGGGTTGAGAATGTAGCCTGGGCTGAGCAACGCGAAGCCCGGGAGCCCGTGCCGCAGGCACCCAACCGCGAAGCGCAACGCAACACCATCGTGCAAGACGCCGTCAAACCCCTCCACGATCCGGCGTTGCGCCAACTGCTCATCGACCTGAAAGCCAAATCCGAAATTACCATCGACCACGTCAGCCCCGACGAAGTCCTTTTCGCCGGTTTCTCGGAGGAAGCCCTGGCCCGCGCCAAAGGCCTGGTCCAGTCCTTCGAGCAATTCATCAAGGACCACAAAGACGAAATCACCGCCTTGCAGGTGCTCTACAGCCGGCCCTACAAACACCGCCTCACCTTCGAGGCCGTCAAAGAACTCGCCGACGCCATCGAGAAGCCGCCCTACCTGTGGAACGAATCCCAGCTCTGGAACGCCTATGCCGCGCTGGAGAAATCGAAGGTCAAAGGCGCCAGCGGAAAGCGCATCCTCACCGACCTCGTCTCGCTCGTGCGCTTCGCCATCCACCAGGACAACGAACTCATCCCGTTCCCCGAGCGCGTCAACGCCAACTTCAACGCATGGCTTGCTACCCAAGGTCGTCAGTCCCGCGCAGGCGGGAATCCAGAGCCTTTCACAGCTGACCAAATGAAATGGCTCGAAATGATCCGCGACCACATCGCCGCGAACCTCGGCATCGAGCCGGACGACTTCAACTACGCGCCGTTTATCCAGCAGGGCGGACTCGGCAAGGTACACCAACTGTTCGGCGACAAGCTGAACGCCATTATTGAAGACCTGAACGAGACCCTGGCCGCATGAGCGACAATTTACAATGCATGCCATCGGTCTCGAATATGTCATTCCAGCGTGAATCAGGCATGCCCCCGCGAAGGCGGGGGCGGGAATCCAGTATTTTTGCCCTTACATATGGCGGCAAGAATGGTCGCAAATTACGACCATATCGTTTTTGCGTAACGTTGGAATGGGGTAAGGAGACAGGAGAATTATCCAGGGAGGGAAACATGGAAAACGGCAAGGATGCCAATCCGGGCAGACAGATTGAAGACCGGATATATACCGTACGCGGCAAGCGGGTCATGCTGGATGCGGACTTGGCCAGGTTATACGGCGTGACGACCAAGCGACTCAACGAACAGATTCGACGCAACGTCGATCGTTTCCCGGAGGATTTCGCGTTTCAATTGACTAATCATGAGTTTGCGGATTTGAGGTCGCAAAATGCGACCTCAAACGACCCGCTTCACGGCCGTGGCGGGCGGCGCTATCAGCCGTGGGTATTCACTGAGCACGGCGCCATAATGGCGGCCTCCGTGCTCAATACGCCCCGGGCGGTCGAGGTCAGCGTGTTCGTGGTGCGCGCTTTCGTAAAGCTGCGTGAGCTGACCATGGCCCACAAGGAGATTCGCCAGAAGCTGAGCGAGTTGGAACGCAAGCTGTCAGGGCATGATCAGGCCATCGCCGGTCTGATACATGCCATCCGGGAACTGATGACTCCGCCGGAACCGAAGAAGAAACGACCTATCGGTTTCGGGCCGTGGTCCGAGAGAACATGAGTTCGATAATTTAAGAATTGAAAGAGACATTAGTGGTATGAGCGCGGTAATAGAGATAGTACAAACAGCGGAACCAGATACTCTTCCCTTCGGGCTGGACGCTTGCCACAATAGATGACCTTGTTGAAGATGGTGGAGTATTCATAGACGGAGATTGGGTTGAAAGCAAAGACCAAGATCCGGAAGGTGACGTCCGCTTAATTCAGCTTGCCGACATTGGCGATGGGGAGTATCGGGATAAATCCGAACGCTTCCTAACGCATGCCAAGGCTGTTGAGCTTGGATGTACCTTTCTAAAGAAAGGCGACGTCTTAATAGCGCGCATGCCCGATCCATTAGGGCGCGCATGTATATTTCCAGGAGACGCGAAGTCCGCCGTAACTGTTGTAGATGTTGCGATCGTTCGCTCCGCAGCAGGCGAGTTTGATCATCGTTGGCTAATGTATTTCGTAAACGCCCCTGCGTTCCGGTCTGCGGTTGCCTCAATGCAGAGTGGTAGCACGCGAAAAAGAATCTCGCGTGGCAATCTGGCAAAGATTGCACTGCCGGTACCACCCCTCGACGAACAAAAACGCATCGTCGCCGAAATCGAAAAACAATTCTCCCGCCTCGACGAAGCCGTCGCCAACCTCAAGCGCGTCAAGGCCAACCTCAAGCGCTACAAAGCCGCCGTCCTCAAAGCCGCCGTCGAAGGCCGCCTCGTCGTGGATGGCGCTACATTGGTCATATCGAAATGGGATCGAAAACCAATAGGCGTCGCTATTGAATCTCTTGACCAGGGATGGAGCCCGCAGTGTGAAAGCGAATCAACTCAAAGAGACGATGATTGGGCAGTAATAAAGACAACAGCCGTGCAACCACTTCAATATCTTGAAGCCGAGAACAAGAGACTACCTGATCAATTGAAGCCAAGAGTACACCTTGAACTTGTGCCGGGAGATTTGTTGATAACACGCGCAGGACCTCGCTCGCGGGTCGGCGTAGCCTGCTTGGTTAAGACAACAAGGCCCCGGATCATGCTGTGTGACAAGGTGTATCGACTGCGCACTAAGCAGAATGTCGCTTTGCCTGCATTTTTGGAGCTGGTTCTCAATTCGCCAGAAGTGGTCGACGCGCTCAATGAATTGAAAACAGGAATTAGCGACAGTGGCGTAAATCTAACGCAAAGACGCTTTAAAGAATTATTGGTGCCAATCCCATCGATTAAAGAGCAAGAGCACACATTAGCGGAAGTTGAGCTCCGCTTGTCCATAGTCCGCGAAGTGGAGTCTCAAGTCGATACTAATAGTCTTCGCGCATATCGCCTTCGCCAATCTATCCTGAAGGCATCTTTTTCTGGAGAGATGACAGGAGCAATATAACATGACGTTTGATTTTTCAAAGATCAAGTCGAAGAAGAAAGAGACCCTGCCTGTCGATCCGATAGAGCTTTTTCAGAAGCTAAAGGTTTCGGACCCGAGTATCAATGATCTATGGCTGGCCCAGGGTGATGCGCTTCGTAAGTGGCATGAAAATCGTACTAAGAGAGATGTTGGTATAGTTCTCAATACTGGCGCTGGCAAGACATTGGTCGGCCTGCTAGTTGCGCAGTCCCTCGTTAACGAAACGCGTGAGAAAGTTCTGTATGCTTGCAGCTCCATTCAGCTTGTAGAGCAGACCGCTGAAAAGGCCAAAGGATACGGATTAGACGTAACGACGTACTTTCGCGGCCAATATAGTAGTGATTTATTTGTTCGTGGGGAGGCGCCTTGCGTCACCACGTACCAAGCACTATTCAATGGCCGATCTGTCTTTTTTAGGGAACAGCTATCAGCAATTGTATTTGATGATGCTCATGCGGCCGAGCATCTGCTGCGCGATCATTTCTCATTGCGTCTAAATAGAAATACTTTCCCCGGCGTTTATGCCGAATTGGCGGCTCTGTTCAATCCCTACTACCAAAAAGTAGGTAAGGCAGGAAGCTATTCTGAGTTGGAAGATCCACAATGCCGGCGGTTATTTCTGGTACCGCCTTTTGAGATTCATGCTCAACAGGGTGAGCTGTTGAGAATACTACGTGCTTCTGCTCTCCAAGATAACCGTGAAACAATGTTTGCTTGGGAATACATTCATGACCATATAGATCTTTGTTGCATGTTGGTATCAGGCGCAGAAATAACTATTACCCCACCATTTGTTCCGGTCCTTTCTCTTCCATATTTCGGAAGAGAGACTCGTCGTGTGTCTCTTTCCGCGACTCTAGTGGCACCAGATGCGTTCGCTAGAACCTTTGGGAGAGTGCCAGACGCGGTTGCTGCCCCTTCGACGACGGCTGGAGAGTGCGAGCGATTAATTTTGATTCCCTCCCAACTTGAGGTGGACAGGGAGGACACAGTAATCACCAGGGAGTTGATCAAGGATCGAAAGACGTTAATTCTGGTACCAACCTACGCACGAGCGACCAATTGGCAAGGGGTAGCAGAGCCACCACCCAAAGAAAGCGTATCTGAGTACGTGCGTGCATTTAAAGCCGATCCAGGTACTCCGAAACTACTGTTGGCTGCTAGGTACGACGGCGTCGACTTTCCAGGCGATACGTGCCGCGTGATGGTAATTGACGACCTGCCCATGGGGGTAGGGCCCTTAGAGCGATACATGTGGGAGTATCTGAGCCTATCGAATACTCTTAGAACAGCAATTGCATCTCGTATCGTGCAAAGTTTTGGGCGTATTTCGCGAGGCATGAGTGACCATGGAGTTGTGATTCTAACGGGTGAGCGCCTTGTAGATTGGGTTCTGGTCCCACGAAACAGAGCGGTGTTGCCACCATTTCTACAAAAACAGATCGTTCTGGGCTATGAGGTTTCCGCGCATGCTGATGAAGTGAAAGAACTTTACGCGGCCGCAGACCAGTGTCTTGCGAGAGACGAGAACTGGCTTGCCACTTACAACGAATATATGAAAACTGCGGAACCTGATAGCAGTGAGGTAGACACGGAGCTGCTCACACGATTGGCGCGATCGGAATCTGACTATGCCTCACTGATATGGCGGCGTGATTACCATGGAGCCGCAAAGGTACTATCAACAACATTGGAAGAGGCGTTTTCACTGAGCGTCAGCACCGGTGCGTGGCACTGCTTGTGGTTGGGGCATGCGCTAGAGCTACTTGGCGATGCTGGATCTGCGCAGGAGATGTATTCCCGAGCACATTCTAATCAACTAAATATTCCAGCCTATCCGAGAGAAATAGGCAAAGAGTATGAGGCTGTCCCAAGTCAGGTAATGGAAGTCGATAGCCAGTTGAAAATCTTGGCTGATGGAGCAGTCATACTCCCAAAAAGGATCGATGCGGACTTAGCACATCTAGACGGCAGTGGCACTGCAGGTCAGACCGAGGAGTCACTGCGGGCCTTAGGGCAATATCTTGGTTTCCAATCTACCAGTCCAGATCATGAATTTGGCACTGGGCCGGACGTGCTGTGGGTGATTGATGGGCAATCTGCACTTTGCATTGAGGTCAAGACCGACAAGAAGTCTACAACCCCTTACCGTAAGGAGGATGTTGGTCAGTTAAGCGACCATGTTCAATGGGTGAAGGATCAGATTGGCAGTAAGGAAATTATTCCAATATTTGTTGGTCCGATCATCGGTGTAACTGACAGCACGAATCCGCCAAAGGAGTACAAAGTTGTTGCGCTCGAACAGTTCCATATTCTTGCACATCGATTGATAGCGGCGCTGAAGATGCTGCAACAGCTTCATTGCCTATCACACTCAGAAGTAACCTGTGGAAGGTGTTCAAGGAGAGAGGGCTACTTTGGCCAGAAAGTTTCAGTACTCTGGAAAGCCATTGTCTTCGCGACTTATTGAGCACCCGAGCGTGAATACATCCTCCATCGTCCAAAAACTTTGGAACTACTGCAACGTCCTGCGCGACGACGGCATGTCGTACGGCGACTACCCCGGATCAAGTCCGGGCAGGCTAACAACGAGCAGCTCACCTATCTGCTGTTTCTTTAGATGGCCGATGAGCGCACCAAGGCGCCGTACAACCAGAAGAGTCCGGTGCCAGACGAATACAGTTGGACGAGCCTCATCAAGAAAGACGGCGATGAACCGTTCGATCAATATTGCCATACCCTGGAGGCGCTGGGCAACCAGAAGGGCCTGCTCGGGCTGATCTTCAACAAGCCGCAGAACAAGTTCCAGGGCCGATTCGGCGCTTACCTAACAAGCAGATAACATGCCCGCCGCATTTGCTCACCTGACTCTGGTCAATGTCCTGAAGGAACGGCGCAGGCTTGAGAAGATTGCAGGTTTCCCACGTCCCGCGATTGCAGTTATCGCCAAATATCAGAAGTTCTGCGAATTGGGTGCCGTCAGCCCAGACTATCCCTATCTTGCCTTGGGCAATGTCGATGCGACGAAGTGGGCAGATGCGATGCATTACACCCGAGTCGGCGACATGGTGCGGGCGGGTGTCGATTATCTTCAGGGTATCACTGGCGAAGATCAGGACAAAGGTTTGGCCTGGTTGCTCGGTTATTGCGCGCATGTGGCCACGGATGTCACGGTGCATCCGGTGATCGAGCTGAAGGTGGGGAAATACGAAGAGAACAAGCGTGAGCACCGCATATGCGAGATGCATCAGGACGTGTATATCTTCAAGACGCGGATGAATCTGGATATCGGGGTGGCGGAATTCCTGTCGTCCAGCATCTGCGCCTGCGGGCGTGCTGGAGATCCCAAGAGTATAGACCCCGTAGTATCGAGTGTCTGGACGGAGATGATGCGGCGGGTGCATCCGGACGAGTTCGTGCAGAATCCGCCCGACATCGATCTATGGCATAGCCGGTTCACCACTACCGTCGACAATATCGCCGAGGAGGGCTATCGGCTGGTAAAGATCGCCCGCCATGTCGCGGCGGATGTCGCCGGGTTGGTTTATCCGCTGGTGGCGGAGCTGGATCGTACCTACCTCGACAGCCTGCGTTGTCCGCGCGGGCGCGACCGCAGTTATGACGAGATCTTCGATCTCGCGGTCAGGAACGTCGGGACGGTATGGAGCTGGGTCGCGAATGCGGTGCTGAGGAAAAATGACGAGGATGTGAAGGCTATCGGCCAATGGAATCTGGATACGGGAAAGGACGAGAATGACCGCTTGGTTTTCTGGGCGTAATGTCCCGGCAGGGCATCTGCTCGCAGTTTCGTTGCTGCTGGGTGTTTCATCCTGTGCTGTGCACAGCCCGTTCATGGAAGATGAGCAGGCGATGCAGACCCTCGGCTCCGCGTTGACCAAGCTTAGCAGTGCGGTGGACGTGACCGTTGCTTATGAGGATCTCCCGGAAGGGATCAGTGATCGGGAGTTGCTCGTCCAGTCCACCCGGCATGATCCCGAATTGCTCCGGCGATTTGACGGCTATCGTTTGCGCGTATTGCATCAGGACAGCTATGCCGTGCTGCTGGTCTGTTCCAAGACAGATGACCGCGCCTTGCTGGAGGATGTGGCCTGCACTGCCCCGATGGATCGGCATGCCTGGCGGGAAAAGACGCCCTGCGAGTTTACGCTGAGGGATCCGCGGTTGTGTGATTAACAGCCGTACGCGTATGCAATATGCATATAGCATACGGCGCTTGTCATTTTGGCCCGATATATGCTATATGCATACAGCATATGAATAGAGCTAAATCATCCGAGAAATCCGTTGCCATGAAGCGGGCCAGTAGCCGCCAATGGGTGCTCAAGCCGCAGGATCTGGCGGTTGCCTTGAAATTGGTGGCCTTGAAAGGGCAGTGGCTACCCTATGCCAGTCTGGGTAACGCCATGCGCCTGTCCCAGTTCGAGGCGCATGCCGCCGTTCAGCGTCTGATGGCTGCCCGGCTGGTGGCAGAAGTCGATGGTCCGCCCAGACCGGTGCTGGCTACTTTGAGGTCTTTCGTAATCTTTGGGGCGCCGTATGTCTACCCCGCCGTGCGCGGCGAAATGACCATCGGTTTTCCGACTGCTCATGGAGTTGCTCCGCTTAAGGAAATTATGGCGTCTCCCAATGAGCCGCCTCCGGTCTGGCCGCATCCCGAGGGGATAGCCAAGGGTCAAGGGCTGTTACCTTTGTATGAGACCTTGCCCCTGGCTGCGATGGATGATCCTGCGCTTTATGAGTTGCTGGCCTTGTTCGATGCGTTGCGAGCCGGGCAGACAAGGGAACGGGAGTTGGCGAAAAAATTTCTTGAGGAACGCTTGCAGTAATAGGGGGCAGTGTCATGGATGACCCGAACCTGAAGATTCTGGTTCCGATCGCGCAAGCGCTGGGGGATTTATGCGAGTCTCTGGTCTTCGTCGGCGGTTGCGCAACGGGTTTGCTGGTAACTGCGCAACGCGCGCAGGCGATTCGGCCGACAGCAGATGTGGATGTCATAGTGGAAGCTGTGACCGCCGCAGATTACCATGCGATAGAGAGAGAAGTTACGGCGCGCGGATTCAAGCACGATATCACGCCCGAGGCGCCAATCTGCCGCTGGGTATGGAAGGGTGTGTTGCTGGATCTGCTGCCCAGTGGCCCCGGCGTTCTGGGATTTCATAACCGTTGGTATCCCTTGGCTGTGGAAACCGCCATGAGGGTTTCGTTACCGGGCGGTTGGGTAATTCAGCTGATTACCGCGCCACTATTTGTGGCAACGAAGTTCGAGGCTTTCCATGGCCGTGGCAATAAGGATTATATAGCGAGCCACGATCTCGAAGATTTGCTTACGGTAATCGATGGTCGCCCGGAATTGCTCGAAGAAATCCGGGATTCAGGCAGCGAACTGCGGAACTACCTCGCGGTTGAGATGAAAAGGCTGTTGGATGAGCGCGACTTTCAGCTTGCATTGCCCGGACAGCTTCCCGGTGATGCAGCAAGTCAGGCGCGACTTCCTGAACTGATACGACGGATGCGTTCGATTGCACAACCAGGCGACCAAGAAGAAACAAGGCGATGAATACATCGACTATTGTCCAAAAGCTCTGGAACTACTGCAACGTCCTGCGCGACGACGGCATGTCGTATGGCGACTATGTCGAGCAGCTCACATATCTGCTGTTCCTTAAGATGGCCGACGAGCGCACCAAGGCGCCGTACAACCAGAAGAGCCCGGTGCCGGACAAGTACAGTTGGCCGAGCCTGATAAAGAGAGACGGCGACGAGCTGTTCGACCATTACCGCCACACGCTTGAGGCACTGGGCAACCAGAAGGGCCTGCTCGGGCTGATCTTCAACAAGTCGCAGAACAAGTTCCAGGACCCGGCCAAGCTGCGGCGGCTGATCGTGGACCTCATCGACAAGGAAACCTGGGTGTCGATGAGCGCCGATGTGAAGGGCGATGCCTACGAAGGTTTGCTGGAGAAAAACGCGCAGGACACCAAGTCCGGCGCCGGCCAGTACTTCACGCCGCGCCCGCTGATCCAGGCCATTGTGGATGTCATGGCCCCGAAGCCCGGCGAGACCGTGAGCGACCCGGCCTGCGGCACCGGCGGCTTTCTGCTCGCGGCGCACGACTATGTGGTGAGGCACAACCCCAACCTGACTAAGCCGCAAAAGACCCGGCTCAAGGAGGAAACCTTCAAGGGCTGGGAGCTGGTGCAGGCCACGGCGCGGCTGTGCGCGATGAACATGCTGCTGCACGGCATCGGCAGCCAGGACTTCGAGCCCATCGTGGTATCCGATTCGCTGGCCGCCGACCCCGGCGACCGCTTTGACCTGGTGCTCACCAACCCGCCCTTCGGCAAGAAGAGCAGCACCACGATCGTGGGCGAGGAGGGCAAGGTCAGCAAGGAGCGCGACATCGTCGAGCGCGGCGACTTCTGGACCACCACCTCGAACAAGCAGCTCAACTTCGTCCAGCACGTCAAAACCCTGCTCAAGCAGAACGGCCGCGCCGCCGTGGTCCTGCCCGACAACGTGCTCTTCGAAGGCGGCGCCGGCGAAACCATCCGCCGCAAGCTCCTGCATGAGTGCGACGTCCACACCCTGCTGCGCCTGCCCACCGGATTGTTCTACGCCCAGGGGGTTAAGGCGAATGTTTTATTTTTCGACAAGAAGCCCGCCTCCGAAACGCCGTGGACCAAGAAGCTGTGGATCTACGACCTGCGGACGAACATGCACTTTACGCTCAAGACGAATTCCTTGAAGAGGGAAGACCTCGATGAATTCGTCAAATGCTACAACCCGGAGAACCGCCACAGCCGCAAGGCGACTTGGTCCGACAAGAACCCCGACGGCCGCTGGCGCGCCTACACCTACGAGGAAATCGCCGCCCGCGACAAACTCAGCCTGGATATTTTCTGGCTCAGAGACGAATCTTTGTCGGATTCGGACAATCTGCCCGGTCCGGATGTGATCGCGCGAGAGATTGTGGAGGATCTGGAGGCGGCGCTGGAGCAGTTCAGAGAGATAGCGGGAGATTTGGGCGGGGACATTGTAGAGGAGGTTCAGTGACGGAAAAGACGATATGGGGTATCCATGCCGGTAAGACAGGAGATGCTGATTCACTATTCTTGAAAAAGAATGTGATAGCGCTGGGCTGGGTTGAAATGCGTGATATCGGAAAATTCAAACCTGATCGAGAAGATTTTAAAAAACAAGTAAGCACGAGATTTCCCGAGTGGAAACCGGGGAAAATATACAGTTCAGCTGGCCAGCTTTTCCGCTTTGTCCATGAGATGAAAATTGGTGATCTTGTAGTTTATCCGTCTAAGCATGATCGTCAGATTCACATTGGTGAAGTAGTCGGAAATTTCGAGTATCGGCCCGATCTTATGGAAGGCTATCCACAAATACGGGCAGTTAAGTGGCTTAAACATGTGCCACGCATGCAGTATTCACACAAGGCGCGCTTTATGAAACTGGCTCCGCATTGAGCTTTCCAAATTAAAATTATGCCGATGAGGTTCTGGCTGTTCTGTCTGGTCATGAAGTTCCAATATTGAGTGAAGAGGCGGAGCCAACGAATGCCTCCGATATTGAAGAGCAGACGCGCGATTACGTCATCAAGCAATTGTCCAAGACACTAAAGGGATTGCCTTTGGAGGAGTTCGTGGCCCATCTACTTGAAAAGATGGGATATCACGCTCGCTTGAGTCGAGTCAACGAGCCGAGTGTGGATATCATTGCGCATAAAGATGATCTCGGATTCGAGCCACCAATCATTAAAGTTCAAGTAAAGAGTTCAGATGGGAAGATAGGAGATAAGGATGTTTCCGCTTTATATGGAAAAGTTGGTGAAGGCGAATATGGATTGCTGGTAACGCTGGGTCAATTCACGCCTCACGCGGTTACATTTGCCAACAGCAAAAGCAATTTGAGGCTCGTTGATGGCGCAGATTTAGTGAATCTGATTTTTGAGTACTATGAACAGTTTGATGCAAAATATAAAGGCGTATTGCCACTTAAAAAGATTTACGTGCCACAGACTATAGAAGAATAGGGCTTGTAAAAATAATAGAGTAAATCCGGGCCAGAGATGGATTAAAAGTGTCTCTCTAATCCGGCTTTCTCAGATGCGCATACCCCGGCAGAGTTTGCAGACGCGTATCGGTCATAGCCCCACCCGTAGTGAAGTGATACATGCTCTGCAGCACTTGACCTTTCATCCCCAGCACATCGTGCACGGCGTCATCGAAATAACAGCCGATGCCGGTGCCACGCACACCGGCTGCTTCAGCCTCCAGATAGAGCACCTGGCCGAGGATGCCGGCCTCCCAGAATAACTGGCGGTAAATCCACGGCCCTTGGGCCAGGCTGCTCTGGTATTCGGCCAGCATGCCGAGGCTGAAGGCGCCGTCGGCGGCGATGTCCTGGTGGCAGGACACGGCGCGCGCGGCATTGCGCGTGTCGGTGCTGATGAGCCGGTACAGTTTGAAATGGGCGGGGCAGCCGGCCACGGCGAGCCATTCGAACTTGGGGGAGAATTCCGCGCGCGCGGTGGCTTCGATGGTGTCGTTGCGCAGGAAGACATAGAGCCCGGGTTCGAGCCCTTCCACCCGATGGACGAACAGCAGCAGATGGATGCGGGGCGGCCACGCGATGGCGTCCCACGGCGCGGTGCCGGCGCGCGGCAGGGTCAGGTCCAGCATGCGGTAAAAGGCGGCGGCGGTGATCGAGGTGACGCCGTCGAATTCCTGCGCGCTGCGGCGCTGCTTGATGATCTCGACGGCGCTCTGTTGGCAGGGGCTGGCGAGGGGCGCGGGCAATGCGAGTGGCTGCCAGCGTGTTTCCTGCGTGTGCGGTTTGGTGCAGGCGTCGGCCGCTTCGTCGATGAGCGCCCATTCATATTTATGGTCGCGCGCCAGTCGATTGGCCTGTCCGCGCCAGTGTCGTTCGAGTGTGGCGCGGATGAGTGCTTCGGGTGCGGGTTCGTCGTTGTTCGCCTTGGGCTGGGTGGTCACCTGCAGGATGAGGTCCGGGTGTTCCCGTTCCGCGTCGTTGAAGTCTGGTGCGCGATCCGTACCGAGGAGGGCGCCGATCTCCGCGTCGCCCCAGGCGCCGAGCAGATGCGCCTGCCAGCCGAGCGCGGCCGCGGCGTAACGCACGGCCGCGATGGCGTGGCCCGCGTCGTGCTGGCAATAGCGATAGGCGCGTTCTCCGTATTTCCACGCCTCGCGCCAATGGATCGAGGTCAATCCGACCAGGAAGGCGCCGGGCGGCAGCCGGGATGCGGTGCCGTTGGCCGCTGCGGCGAATTCGCAGCGGTGTTCCAGCACGTGGTCGCGGCTCACGTAGTGATGCACGCCGTCCGCGACGCCGGGACAGTGTTCGATCACCACGTAGGCCTCGGTGGGATGGAGGTTGCCGCTGGAGGGATTGCAGCGCAGCGCCCAGCGTGAACCTTTGAATTCCTTCCAGGCGGAGAGGCCGAATGAGAGTTCGAGCAGGGCGGCGAGGGTGTGCAGGCTCAGGGCCTGCGGCGCGATCCGCCCCGGCGTGTAGAGATCCGCATAACTGGGCTGCGGCCCCTCGGGCAGCAAGGGCAACTCCAGCGCGGGACTGCCCGCAAAGGTGCGGAACGGGTCCGGCTGGTTCGCCCAGTCCAGCCCGTCCGGCCCGGCGGCATAGCGGCGGAAATGGTGCTTGGTGCGCAGGTGGTAGGCCAGTACGGTATCGAGCGCTTTGTTCATGGTGGATAGGGGCGCTGGTATGGGGTTCGCGGTTGACTGAGCTGTCAATGATACTATGTTGTTAGTATTCATTTAGGGGAATACCCGCTTGAAAATCGTTTCATCGCTGATTGAGCTGGAGACGGGAGAGGGGATCTCGATACATAACCTCATGGTCGTTCTGAGTGCAGCCGTTGCCAGCACGGGCATCAGAAGTGGATCAGGTGAGATTGCTATACGTCGGCATGACCCGGGCCAAATCCCAACTGTTGATTACCTCCAGCGGGAATACGGTGTTTACCCAGAGACTGGTGGAGATGGTTGCGCCTTGAATTGATGTGCGTGCTGCAGGGGTCCTGGCTGCATGAATGCTCGGATAGACCCGCCCGTGTCATGGCTGGTATCTCAAGTTCTGGAATGACGTGTTCCGTTTCCGCCAAACCACCATATCCTCATTCCCGCGTAACTCGAGCCTGCCCCCGCGAGGGCGTGGGCGGTAATCCAGGATTTCCACTTAGCAACAGGCTCAAAACACTGGATCCCCGCCTGCGCGGGGATGACAGGCTTTTGATATACGTTATTGACCAAACCTAAAATAATGACCATACCTAATTTTAGGTTCACCCCATGCGCTGACCTACGCCCGGATGGCACGTCGAGGTTCCCGCCATGACGAATTCGAGGGCAGCGAGGTGGTGCTCTATTTGCGCTTGACGCGTGTGGCAAATAAGGCTACATTCGTCGCCTAAATGAAAACACAACGATCTATTGATCTCGGAACCCTGTTTTTTGGCGCCTATCGCCGGCAGGTGCTGGGCTTGTTGTTGCTGCATCCCGAGGAGTCATTTCACCTGCGGGAGATCGCGCGCATTACTAATACCCAGCCCGGCACCTTGCGGCGCGAGCTCGCGCAGTTGGCCGAGGCCGGTGTGCTGAGCCGCGAGCGGATGGGGAACCTGGTGCGTTACCGCGCCGATCCGGCATGCCCGATTTACGAAGAGCTGCGCGGGATATTGAAAAAGACCGCCGGTGTAGTCGATCTGCTGCGGGATGCGCTGGCGCCGCTCGGCGACCGGATCACCACGGCCTTCGTGTACGGCTCGGTCGCGAGCGGCGGAGAGCGTCGCGCGAGCGACGTCGATGTGCTGGTGGTCGGTTCGGCCACCTTCGAGGAAATCGTGCGGGCTTTGCATCCCTGCCAGGAGCGATTGCGCCGCGAGATCAATCCGAATGTCTACAGCCATGACGAATTCAGGAAGAAGCGTCGGGCTAAGGACGCATTTCTGTCACGGGTGCTGGAGCGCCCCCGTTTGTTCATTCTAGGGAGGGAAGATGACCTTGGAGAATCTGGTCCGGATCGGAAAGCTGGCGCGGCATGATCCTTCGCGCGAGGAGATCGCACGGCTGCTGGCTGCGGTGAAGCGTAACCTGAAAGACGCACGCAACGAGAACATCAGCCCGGAGGGGCGATTCGACCTGGCATACAAGGCGGTAGCGGCCGAGGCGCTGACCACGGACCAGGGTCGGGGGCTGGTGGGGGAAATTGTCCGCGCTATTTATCGCGTCATTCCCGCGAACGCGGGAATCCAGTATGTCTGATCATGGGAAGACATTCTTCGTTTACCTCTTGGCCAGCAAGCGGAATGGAACCCTCTATGTGGGCGTTACATCGAATCTTTGTGGCAAGGGTGTGGCAACACAGGAACAAAGTAGTAGACAGCTTCACGGCTAAGTATAGGATTGGAAGCCTCGTATACTTCGAGGCGCATGAGTCAGCAGAGTCTGCGATTCGGCGCGAGAAGCAGATAAAGAAATGGAACCGTGCGTGGAAGATTCAACTGATAGAGCTGAATAATCCTGCATGGAGGGATCTCTATGATGAGATCGTTTGAAAATCTGGATTCCCGCGTTCGCGGGAATGACGACCCGATGTTTCATCGCAGCCATGTGTTTTCGTTGTTGAGCTCGGTTCCAGAATGAAAATCTATTCCACACAGATTGAGTTGGACACAGACACAGGGATAGCCGTTCATTCCCTGATGCCCGAGCTTAAGGAGGTCCTTGCCGGTTCGGGCATCAGAAACGGTTTCGTCACCGTAACCTCGCAGCACACCACCACGGCTATCGTGATCAACGAGGATGAAGAACGCCTGCGCGAGGATGTGAAGCGGTTTTTGACCCGGCTGATCCCGCCCAACGAACGCTATCTGCACAACGACATCGCGCTGCGAGACTGTCCGCCGGACGAGCCCGAGAACGCGCACTCCCATCTTGCGGCGATGTTGCTCGGCAGTTCCGAGGTGATACCGCTGATTGATGGCGCGCTGGGGCTGGGGCAGTATCAGTCGGTGATGCTGGTCGAGCTGGACGGCCCTCGCGCTCGCACGGTGCGGGTGCAGGTGGTGGGGGAGTAGGGGTGGATAGGTTCGAGTGTCAGCTCGGGTTGTCATTCCCGCGCAGGCGGGAATCCAGTGTCTACTTCTGATCGACAGGTGAAACCACTGGATCCCCGCTTTCGCGGGGATGACGGCGGTTGTGGGGATGACTGTGGTCGCGGGGATGGTGGTGGTCGCGAGGGTGACGGTGGTTTCATTCGCCATGGCGGTTTTAAGATGATGTCGATGCAGTTCCGGGTATCGGATCGAATTTAATGGAGTTGTCTGATTGCAATAGCCCGCATGGCCCGTCGTAACCATTATCACGTCTACGTCATCGAATTGTCGGAAGACGTACTGTACGAGCCCAAATTCAAGCGGGCCAACCCGGATTATGACTACGGCAAGCCCTGCGTCTACGTCGGCATGACCGGGCTCGACCCCGACGTGCGCTTCGACAAGCACAAGGCCGGCATCCAGTCGAACCGCTTCGTGCGCGAATACGGGCTGCGGCTGATGCCAGAACTGTACGAGGTCTATAATCCGATGCCCTACGAGGGCGCGCGCGAGATGGAGGTGGAGCTGGCGATCGGCCTGCGCGAGGCGGGGTATGGGGTGTGGCAGGCATGAGCGTTGCAGGGGTAGTATCGTAATATCAATTGAGGCAGTTGAGTATGGCGATCCGCATCATCTCCGATCTTGCAGAGCTGAAGTCCATCGAGGGTGCGTATGAGGCGCTCTTCCGGTCTTGCGGGCGGCCGCATATCAAATCCTCGTTTCCCTTTGTCTTCGCGGACGCCGCGACCGGCACACCCGGCGCGTGGCGCTGCATTGCCGCGTACCAGGACGGGGCCCTGGCCGGGTGCCTGTATGGCCGGCGCGAATACCGCAAGGTCATGCGCCTCTCACTGCCGGTGTTCGAGATCCATGCCGATCCGTTGCTGGCGGAGCAGGACGGGGATCGCGTTCTGGAGAGATTGATCGGCGCGCTGCAGGTCGAGCAGCAGGATTGCCTCTATGTCGTCTTCAGGAGCCTGGGCCCGGCCGGTTTCGATGCCCTGGAACGGTGTCTGCGCCGCATGAACAGTCGTTACGCCTGGCAATGGGCCGGCTATGGCTTCCATATCGACACCGCGGTTTCCGAGGAGGCCTTCCTGAAGGGCCTGGACGGGAAGAAGCGGCGCGAGATCGACCGCCGTGCGCGCCGGCTCGGCACGGAGCGGGTGGTCGAGTACGTCTGCGATGAGGATTCCAACCCGGAGCTCAACGCGCGGCGCTATGAGGAGTTCCTCGCCCTGGAGGATTCCGGCTGGAAGGGCGGCAACCAGAGCTCGCTCAGGCACCGGGCGGCGCTGGGACGCTTTTACCGCGAACTCGTTGCGAGCGCGTCCCGCGCCGGCCTGTCCGTGTGGCACACCCTGCGCATCGACGGCCGGCCGGCCGCCATGGGCCTGTGCCTGCGCAGCCACGGGACGCTGTGGTGGCCGAAGGTGGCCTATGACGAGGCCCATGCGCGCAACTGCCCCGGTATTCTGCTGACGCATCATCTGTTGAAGTGGTGCGTCGCGCGCAGTGATATCCATGAAATGAACGGCATCAGCGGCGCGGCCTGGATGGAGACCTGGAATCCGCGGAAGACGCATTACCGCTACCTCAACCTCTTCAACGACACACTGAAATCGCAGCTTGCCGGTCATGCGCTGAGGATGCGGAGCGCCGGCCAGGACTGGCGCCGCGACCGCGACGCGCCGCCGACCGGCTATGACAAGCCCTGTCTGTAAGGCCGCGGCGTACTGCGGAGCGGTACGGCGGGATAAGGATCGGGGCTGGCTCAGGGTGGCGGAGGAGATGCATCACGCGCTATAGTCACGGGAGGAACACTGATGAACTGGTCTGGAGGAATTGTATGGCGTTGAGACGGATCGTATGGCTCCTGCTGCTGGCGGTGGTCTGGCCGGTGCAGGCGGGGGATATGGGCCACGAGCTCACCGAGGCACGCGCGGTCTTCCTGCGCGGGGTGGACGGCGACAAGCGCGCTGTGCGCGACGCGGTCCAGCGGTTCAAGTCCCTGAGCCGGGCACATGCGGAGGAGCCGGTGTTTCAGGCGTATCTCGGCGCGGCCATGACCCTGCAGGGGCGCGATGCGCCCAACAACATCGAGAAGGGGCGCATCACCGAGGAGGGCCTGGGCGTGCTCGACCGCGCGCTCGAGATGCAGATGGCGAAGCCGGATCCGGGCTCGGTGCACACCCTGGACACGATGCTGGTGGCGGCGAACACCTGCATCCACCTGCCGGCCTTCTTCAACCGCTACCAGCAGGGCCGGGAGCTGTTGCAGAAGATCCTCACCCACCCCGATTTCGACGCGATGGCGCCGGGTTACAAGGCGGCGGTCTACGTGGCCCAGGCGCTGGTGTCCCACGGCGACGCCGACGACGAGTCCTACCGCCGCTACCTGGAGCTGACCGTCAGCACCGACCCCGAGGGCCGCGACGGCCAGTACGCCAGCAAGCGGCTTGAGGAGTTGAAGGAGCCTACTTAATAATTAGTAAGGGGACAGACTTAAGTCTGTCCCCGATCCTCTAAGCGGGATGGGGACAGATTTGAAATCTGTCCCCACTGTTGCACGTCAAATCTGTCCCCTTCAGTAGGCCTTACTTGTACTTCCTGAACTGCCCCACCACCACCCCGAAGATTTCCAGCTCCCCCTGCGGCCGGATGACCGGATAGGCCTTGTTTTCCGGTTTCAGGATGAAGCGCCCCTTTTCCTGGGCGAGGCGTTTCAGCGTGAATTCGTTGTCGACGATGGCGACGACGAGTTCACCGACCTTCGCGTTGCGGCGCTTCTCGACCACGACAATGTCGTCCGAGTGGATGCCGGCGTCGATCATCGAGTCGCCCTTGACGCGGATCAGCACCGTCGCCGACGGATTCTTCACCAGGTATTCGTCGATGGTGAGATTGTTCGACCCGGTGTCCGCAGCCGGGCTCGGCAGGCCGGCCGGCACGCTCTCGGCGAGCGGCCGCTCGAAGAAGCGCACGCCGGGCTTGAGCCGCTGGCCGGGCGCGCTCTCGAGGTAACCCTCGGCCTTGAGGCGCAGCACCAGTCCCGCGACCGAGGCCTTCGAGCTCATGCCGATGAGCTCGCCGATCGCCGCGTAGGAGGGCAGCACCCGGTGGCGGGCGTAGTAATCCTGCAGCGTGGCGAGATGTTGCGCGTCGTTTGACATGCGCGTTATGCTAGCGAACGAACGTTCGTTCGTCAAGGAGGGGGGTACGGCATGGATGCCAGAAAGCGGCAGCGTGGAAAAACCATCACGCCTGCAGAGAACATTGCACAGGTAATTTTGTTAATCCGCGCGCAAAAGGTGATATTGGATGCTGACTTGGCAAGGCTTTATGGTGTGACCACCAAGCGTCTGAATGAGCAGGTCAGGCGTAATCCGGGGCGGTTTCCCGAAGATTTCATGTTTCAGCTGACTAAAGAGGAAAAGGTCGAGGTGGTCGCAAATTGCGACCACCTCGACCGCTTGAAGTACTCGCCCACTCTGCCCCTGGCGTTTACGGAGCATGGCGCAATCATGGCGGCATCCGTTCTCAATTCGGAGCGAGCGGTGGATATGAGCGTGTATGTTGTACGCGTCTTCGTTCGTCTGCGACAACTGTTAGCTTCTCATGAGAGCTTGGCCCGTAAGCTTGATGCACTGGAACGCAAATACGATGCGCAGTTCAAGGTCGTCATCGCCGCCATCCGCGAGCTGATGTCGCCGCCGGAACCGAAAAAGAAGCGGCCGATCGGTTTCGGGCCGTGGGGGGATAGTCGATAAGGGGACAGATTTCAAATCTGACCCCATCGTCTGATCGGGGACAGACTTAAGTCTTTTCCCGGTACGCTAGAGGTCTGGCCCCGGCCAGTGGCTTGGACAGGAATAAGTTCAAAAAGCGAATTTCAGTTTTACTCGTCATCCCCGCGCACGCGGGGATCCAGGGAATATGCTTATGGATAAGCATTTCTTCGTGTATATCCTGGCCAGCAAGAGGAACGGGACCTTGTATGTGGGTGTTACCTCGGATCTTCCGGGCAGGCTGTGGCAGCACAAGAACAAAGTAGTGGTTGGATTTACCAAGAAGTATCAGGTTGACATGCTGGTCTATTATGAGGGGCATGAATCTGCTGAGTCCGCAATCCGTCGTGAGAGGCAACTCAAGAAATGGAATCGCGCGTGGAAACTTCAGCTGATTGAGGAATCTAACCCTGACTGGCGGGATCTCTATGAGGATATCGTATAACCTGGATCCCCGCGTGCGCGGGGATGACGCTAAAGGCGTGATGATATTTATTGACCGTTAATTCAACGACAGCTGCTACTCATTCACCGTTAACCCACAGCAACCGGGACCTGATTTCCGTCATCCCCGCGCACGCGGGGATCCAGGAAATGAGAGATGCGTATGGGAGTAGGGGACAGATTTCAAATCTGTCCCCGATCCACCCGATCAGTACGGGGACAGACTCAGCAAAAGGGGACAGACTTAAGTCTGTCCCCCTAAAGGTGCGATGGGTGGGACGTCTGTCCCCTGTCAGTGCGCACCCGCCACCATGCCGCGAGCGCGCTGCCGATGATGGAGTGGAAGCTCGCCGAGATGGCGGAGGGCACCGGGGCCAGCGCCAGTTCGGGGAAGCTGGTGCGCGCGAGTACGGCGCCGAGGCCGGAGTTCTGCATGCCGACCTCGATGGAGACGGTGCGGCTGGCGATCTCGGACAGTTTGAACAGCCGCGCCATCAGATAACCGAGGCCGAAGCCGCCGAGGTGCAGCAGGGCGACCGCGGTGAACAGGATCAGCGCGGAGTCGCGCACGGTCTGCGCGTTCGAGCCGATGATGCTGGCGCAGATCAGCGCGATGAAGATCACCGACACCAGCGGCGCCGCCGGCAGCACGAGCCTGACCACCCGCGGCGCGTAGCGGTTCAGCAGCACGCCCAGCGTGACCGGCACCACGACCACCTGCAGGGTGTTCACGAACAGGCTCCAGGCGTTGACCTCGACATAGGCCCCGGCCAGCCATTGGGTCAGCAGCGGCGTCATCACCACGGCCGCGAAGGTGGAGCACATGGTCATCAGCACCGACAGCGCGACGTCCGCGCGCGCGATGTAGCTCACGACGTTGGAGGCCGTGCCGCCCGGGCAGCAGGCGACCAGGATCAGGCCGACCGCGAGCGCGGGCTCCAGCGCCAGTCCTTTCGCGATGCCCCAGCCCAGGAACGGCATGATGAGGAACTGCGCGATGACGCCGATCACGACCTGCCGCGGCAGGCGCGCGACGCGGCGGAAGTCCTCGAAGCTCAGTGTGATGCCCATGCCGATCATGATTACCGCCAGGCCCCAGACGATCATCGTCGAGTTGAACCAGGTGAACCACGCGGGAAAGACCAGCGCGAGCCCGCTGCAGGTCAGCACCCAGACGGGGAACAGGTTGGCGAGGAGGTTGAGGAAGGCGGCCATGGGAATGACTAGGGTATTTTGGCAGAAGGGGAGAGTATCAGATTCTGGGAATCGGGATTGTTGTAATGCATTATATTGGGGCGGGGTTGGGTGGTCAGGGGACGGATTTGAGGGTGATGATCTATGGCGATGGGGACAGACTTAACAAGGGGACGGACTTCCAGTCCGTCCCCGCTGTCATGAGAATAATTCGACGACGGGAGGGTTGGGCATGGTCAAGGCGGCTTTGATGGTTCTGGCATTGCTGGCAGTAACTGCGTGTTCCGGCATAAGGACGACGGATCACTCCTATTCCGCGCACGCGGAGAATTTTAATATCCTGTTTCTCCAGATTCCGGGCGGCGACACGCAGCAGCGCGCGATGGAGCTGGTGCCCGAGGGGAGTGACATCGTCACGATGACGTCAACGCCAAAGGATACCTCATCGCTGATCGGCTTCATCAACCGATTGCTCGGGATCGATATCACCTTCATCAACGGGGCGACCGGGAAGGAATAGCGGCCGGCCAGGTGTGTGTGGACGGATTTTTAGGCGGTATGGGGACGGATTTGAAATCCGTCCCCGTGGTGGTGGGGACAGACTTAAGTCTGTCCCCTATCGGTAAGTGAAGGGGACGGACTTCCAGTCCGTCCCCGGCTTGCGCAAGTAGAGGTAGTGCGGGGACAGATTTACAAATCTGTCCCCAGATAGTGGGGTTCTGTGGTGAAGGGGACAGACTTAAGTCTGTCCCCGTATTGTGAGTCGGAGGCGGCTATTACCACGGCTGATGCCTATGTGTGCTGGAAATGCGGTGCAGAACAGCGGGATCTGCTGCTGCCGCTGGCGCGGCTTGCCGAGTGCCCGCAGTGCCGGGCGCAGCTGCACGTGTGCCGGATGTGCCGGTATTTCGATACCAGGGCGGCGCAGCAGTGCCGCGAGCCGGTGGCCGACCTCGTCACCGACAAGCAGCGCGCGAATTTCTGCGGCTATTTCCAGATCATGCCGAACGCCTTCGCCGCGACAAGCGCTGCAGCCGTGGCGTCGCGCAGTCAGCTGGACACGCTGTTTGGCGGCAGCGCCGCACCGGCCGCGGGGGACCGCAGTCCCGAGGAACAGGCACGCGATCGGCTCGAGCAGTTGTTCAGGAAGTGAGCCGGGAAATAAATGAAATCCCGGGCCGGGGACAGATTTAATTAAATCTGTCCCCATTGCTTCAACGTCCGTCCCCTGTTATGGGTTGGAGGATGCATCAAATGAAACGCGTATATGTCTGGCCGGCCGCTCTCGGGTCGATGATGCTGGCGGGTTGGTGCGGGGCGGCGGGTCTCGACGGCCGCTATGTCGCGCTGGAGGAACCCTCCGTCACGCTGACGCTGAGCGAGTCGCCGCCGGGCGAGATCCGCGGCACGTTCGGCGAGGGCGGATCGGTGATGCCGCTGTCGGCGAGGCGCAGCGGAGACGGCTTCACCGGGACGGCGGGCCAGGGCGCCCACAGCCTGCCGCTGGCGGCGGCCATCGAGGGTGATTCACTGATCCTCGAGATCGGCGCCGACGGTGTCGGCGACCGGCTGACCTTCCGGCGCGTGGACGCGGAGGCATCGGATACGCCGGCGCCGTCCACGGACGGTGAACGGACTGTCCTGATCAACGGCCAGCGGCTGGGCGGCGGCGACCTTGCCCGGATCGAGGCGGCCTATCGCATCCACATCGACGATGCCGACTACTGGTACGACAGGGTGCTCGGCGCGTGGGGCGTGAAGGGCGGGCCGACGCTCGGCTTCATCGCGCCCGGCCTCGACCTGGGCGGGCCGCTGCAGGCGGACGCGTCGGACGGCGAGACCCAGGTCTTCGTCAACGGCCGCGAGCTGCACCTCTACGACGCGCTGGCCTTGCAGCGCATCACCGGCCCGATCATGCCCGGCCGCTACTTCATCACGGCGCAGGGCCTCGCCGGATTCGAAGGCGGCGCGCCGCTGTGGAACCTGGCGCAGCTCGCCGCCCAGTCGCAGGGCAACAGCAGCAATACCTGGCAGTCGCGCATCCTCGGCGCGAGCGGCTTCTCCGACGGCACGACCAGCGCCGTCTTCCTGCCAAACGGAGGCATCGTCAGCACGGGCGAGTAATACAACCGCCCAACGTCAATCCACTGACGTTGGGGACAGATTTATTTTTCATGGTATGTATGGGGACAGATTTAAATAAATCTGTCCCCTACGCATAGATTTAAATAAATCTGCCCCCGAAAGGGCGATATCCGTCCCCGATCTGCCCCTGGGCTTATTCTTCGAGCAGGTGGTGCTGGACGATCACGGCGGTGTTGCGGGTGCGGATGGGCAGGCCGCGCGCCTCGACATGGGCGCGTGTTATGGCGGCGCCGTAGAACATGATCAGCGACGAGTAGTAGACCCACAGCAACAACAACACCAGCGAGCCCGCCGCGCCATAGGTGGATGCAGTGGCGCTGTTCGCCAGATAGAGCGCGATCAGGTAGCGGCCGGCCGAGAACAGCAGGGCGGTGATGAAGGCGCCGGGCAGCACATCGCGCCAGGACAGGATGACATCGGGCAGGATCCGGAAGATCGCGGCGAACAGCAGCGTGATCACCGTCAGCGATACGCAGATCTCCAGCAGTGTCACGAGCCCGGCGGGCACCGGCAGCCATTGTGAGGAATACGCCACGATGACTTGCAGCGCGACGCTCAGCAGCAGCGAGACCAGCAGCACGAAGCCGATCGCGAGCACGATAGTCAACGACAGCACGCGCGCCTTGATCAGCAGCCACAGGCTGCTGCGCGACGGCCGCGGCACGACCTGCCAGATCCTGTTCAGTGATTGCTGCATCTGGGCAAAGACGGTTGTGGCCCCGATGATGATCGCGCATACACCGAGCAGTGTGGGCCAGATGCCGCTGTGGTCGATCCGCGAGTTGACCACTGCCGTGTTGATCATCCCGGCGGCCTCGGTTCCCAGCGCTGCCTGCAACTGCTCCGTCAGTTCGCCGTGGGCGGCGCGTTCCCCGAGCACGAGCCCGACCATTGTCACGACTACGATCATGATCGGCGCGAGCGAAAACAGCGTATAGAAGCTCAGCCCCGCTGCCTGGGTGGCGGCCCGGCTGGCGTTCAATTCCGCCCGGCGGCGATCAGGATGCGCGTCCATCTCTGCAGCGGGGCCGGCAGGGCCTCAATAAATCGTGTAAGCATAGTTCAGGATGTAATCAACGGTATAATTCTCACACTGCATTGTAAATCTTTCATCATGCAGCGGGGACAGATTACGAAGTCTGTCTACATGCCATTAGTTGGAGAACACGATTATAATAATCTGTCCATGACACGACGAAATGTTCGTGTTCCCTGCGATCTGTCAAGGTCACGTCGCCAGGGACAAGTAACTCCGTTACGATCGGGCAGCGGGAGAGTTATTAAGGATCCGGGTCGGATTCGACCATTGTGGGGGCGGGCTTGAACGTTCCAGGGGACAAACTCAAGTCTGTCCCATTAAAGTATCGTGGACAGAACGGGGCCGGATTTAATATCCATCCTGATGCAGAGCAATGCGATATACCATGGCTAATGACAATGAAAAGCTGGACAAGCTGGTAGGCGAGGCTCGCAAGTCGCGGGATCAGCGCGAGCTGGGTTACCGCGAGCAGGCGCTGAAGATGTATCCGCATGTCTGCGGCCGCTGCGGGCGGGCATTCGAAGGCAAGGGCCTGAGCGAGCTGACGGTCCACCACCGCGACCACAATCACGACAACAATCCCCCGAACGGCAGCAACTGGGAGCTGCTGTGCCTGTATTGCCACGACAACGAGCACCAGCGCCAGCTGGAAGCACAGCGGGGAAATACGTCCACCGGTGGCACGAAGGGTGCCGGCGCGACATTCAATCCCTTCGCTGACCTCAAGGCCAGACTGGACAAGCAGTCAAAGGGGATTGAGGCCGGGCGCGAACGGGATCCATCCGCCATTTCCCCGGCGCCCCGGATAGCGGTGTGGGGTGTGCTGATATCCGGGGCGCCGGGCAGATTGCTCAGGCGTGATGCTCAATCGTTCTCGTGGCTGAGCTGGATCTTCGCGTCGGCCTTTGCGGATTCGAGCGCCTGCTTGGCCGCCCTCTGGCATTGATCCTTGGCATCACCTTCCCGGGCATCGCACTGTTCCTTGGCCACGGAGTAGTCCGCCTCCGCCCGGGCAATGAGGACTTCGTATTCCGCTTTGGGGCCAGGATTCATTTTCGCGTCCAGTTCGGTCTCGGCGACGTCCTTTCTTCCCTTCACTTCGGCGGTGCACACGTCTTTGGGGTTTCCGGCGAGTTTGTCGCACATATCCTTGCCGGTTCTGTAATCGTCGGAGATTCGATCCTTTTCCGATTTATACGTCTCTTTCGAGATCGCGTCCGCCGAAACCGTGGCAGAAAATGCGACGGCGACCGAAAACAGGATTGCGGCTGCATTGAACGTCTTCATTTTTGATACTCCTTGTATTGAGATGGAGGTTTTAAATTCGCAGGCGAAATTGCCCAGCGACGCCTCTACCCTAGCCGCGACAACCGGTGGTGTAATTGAAATAGATGAATCCCGGTTGGACGGCGCGGCGCGAAATAACCGAGGGTGGATAAGTCTCCGGTGATGACAGCGGGATTGAGAAATATTAATTACAGATTTTCATATCCCGTCCAGGCTATGCATCTCAACCAAGAGATCACGACGTATGGGCCGCGGCCCGGTATGGACGTGAAAAGGAGGAGTCATGCTGAGCAGGTCTGTCACTTTCCTGATCATAGCGCTGATTGCGGGACTGCTGGGTTTCGTCGGAATCTCCGGCGTCGCTGCCAGCATCGCGAAGGTGCTGTTTCTGGTATTCCTTGTCATGTTCGTCATATCGCTGATCGTCGGCCGGCGCCGGCCCATGGTGTAGCGGTCTGGTGTTCGAACTCCGGGCCGGAGCGGTGATACCCGATTGGTGCATTCACCCTGCAGGTGGGGCATTACCCCCGGTTGTTCCGGTCGGGCCTCGGGACGTGAGGCGTAAAATGCTGTAACAGCGGCGATTATGCACAATGGCCTCATTACTGCATTGAGGCAGATAATTACCGGTGGTGAATGTTTGCTTACAAACGAAATGTCTGGAGGAGGACATCATGCTTAACCTTAACTTCGCAATCATTGCGGTATTGATGGCGGCTTTCGGTCTCGGAGCTGCGGGATGCGATTATAACGATGGCCCGGTTGAGAAGGCCGGCGAGCAGGTGGATCAGACCGTAGATAAGACCAGCGACAAGATGGATGAAGCCGGCGAAAAGATGGAGGATGCCGTAGAGCAGTAACGGGCTCCGCGGCCGCACTAGTGCTGCATTTTTGTCCTGAATGGGCAGAGCCCGGCCATGCCCGCGCGCCTGGCTGGCGCCATATGTGATCCTGTCTGTGGTTCGATCGTCATGATGGCAGGTATGGATGGATTTCCATATTTTTCCAGCGTCATTCGTGCCAGGGCAGTCGGCGGATTTACCGGGGCGAACAACGAATCGCCTTGCCGGTCATTTTGCGGTAACGTAATAACTGTTTCTCCGGACCGCCTGAAATTCAACAGATATCCCAATGGGCTTCTTACGCAAGCCGGTGTGGTTTCTGACTGGGAGCGTGGCGCTGATGCTGCTGGTGGCGTTCGGCCTGCTTTTCTACAGCTCGTGGCGGCATGACAGGGAGCTCGAGCCAATCCAGCGGCACCTGACTCATCTCGCTGATATTCAGGGTATCGATGACGCATTGCGCAGCCTGATCGTGGAATACGTGGTGGCCTATCCTGCTCCGATAGACGCCGCCAAGGTGGGCGCGATTAATGACCGGCTGATCGATCTTCTGACCTTCGACAAGAGCCTGTATCCAGAGACCAACGGTAAGATCACGATGGTCATGCAGAGACTGAAGCTGTTCGCTGAAGGCAAAGACCAGGCAGGGCACGACAACATGCTGGGATTGCTCATGGAGGCCTTGCAGACCATGCGCAAGGTCATGCTGGAAGAGCTCGCCGCGCATCAATTCCTGATCGAGCAGAAGAGGGGACTCGCCCAGACCGACAAATTCATCGCGCTTGGCCTTCTCGTCGGCCTGCTCATCATATCGCTACCGCTCGCGATACTGGTGCGTCGACGCATCTCGATGCCGATAGAGACCATGGAATTCCTGATGTCCCTGATGACCCAGCAGTCTTATGTGTCCGCCTGTGTCGATGTGTTCGATCCCATGCTCCAGCCTCTGTTCAGGAACTATAATCAGATGGTGAACCAGCTGGTGTTCCTGGAGCAGGCGCACCAAAGCCGGGAGGAATTGCTGTCCGGGTCCGTCCGCCGCGCGACACGCATACTCATTCAACAGCAGCGTCGTGTCGCACAGGCCGAGCGTCTGGGGGCTGTCGGCGAGATCGCCGCAAGCGTAGCCCATGAGTTGCGCAATCCGCTCACAGCTATTCATATGACGTTGCAGAATCTCCGCCAGGAGATCGAGGTACCGGAACACGTTGACCGGATCGATCTGGTGATCAATGAGATAAAGCGCATGAACCGCCAGCTGAACCTCCTGCTCGACAGTGCAAAACAGGTACCCGAGCCCCTGGTCCTGGTCAACGTCGCGGCGCTGCTGAAAGAGATCTGCACGCTGATCCTGTATCAGGTCAGCGAGGAAATCACGATTACCATCGACGCGCCCGACGACCTGGTGTGTTCATTGCCGGAGATGCAGTTCCACCAGTGCATATTCAATCTGTTCATCAACGCCTGCCAACTGCTGGGGGAGGGGCCGGGCCTCATCCAGATCGAGGCCGGGTTGGCCGGGAATCAGCTGCGACTCGTGATCGAGGACGATGGACCCGGATTTCCGCAGCAGGTGCTGGGACCCGGCGTGCGTCCCTTTGATTCCTGGCGCAAGGGGGGCACGGGGCTCGGCCTGGTGATGGTGCGCCGGTTCGTGGGCGATCTCGGCGGTACATTGCGGCTGGAGAACCAAGAGCCGCATGGGGCGAGGATTGTAATGACACTGCCGTGCCTGGTTGATAATTCGTGAATGAGGGTTCCCCGTTCCGGAGGGTGGAGCAGGTCCCGCCAGGACTGCATCGTTCCTTGATGAGTTCTTTATCTGGAGGCTGCGACTGATGGCAAACTCGATATTGATCATTGAGGATGAAGACCTGCTGGCGCAGGAGATGGCCCGACATTTCAGGCGTGACAGGTGGCGTATCTTTATAGCACCGACCCTGGCGGATGCCGATCAGATGGTGAGCGTGCAGGGCGTAAATCCGATGATCGTCATTTCCGATATGACGCTGCCGGACGGTAACGCGCTTGATCTTCTGGAGAAGCTCGGCGCAGGCGAGTGCGAGTGGATCTTCCTGACCGGTTACGGCACCATCGCGGATTCCGTGCGCGCTACGCCTGGGGGCGTTCGATTATCTGGAGAAGCCCGTTGAATTTTCCCGCCTTGATATGGTGGTCGCGGCCGCAGCGCGGAGCGTGCGGGCCAACCGCCGTCTGAACGACGCGACAAGTCAGGCCAGCCAGATCTACACGTTCGATTCATTCTTCGGGAAGAGCGCTCTGGTCAAGGAGGTGAAGGAATTCCTCCTGCGGCTGAGCGCGGCTCCGTTCAGGGCGCTCGTCATCAGCGGCGAGACGGGGACGGGAAAGGGTGTGGCGGCAAAGATACTGCATCACAACAGCCTGCGCAGCAAGGGACCATTAATCGACGTGAATTGCGCGGCATTACCGGCCGAACTCATGGAATCCGAGCTGTTCGGTCACGAGGCGGGATCGTTCACAGGGTCGACAGGTAAGCGGCGCGGGTTGATGGAGCAGGCCGACGGCGGGACGCTGTTTCTGGATGAGATCGCCGAAATGCCGCTGCTGCTCCAATCCAAGCTGCTCAAGGTCGTTGAAGAGCAGAGTTTCCGCCGGGTCGGCGGCGAGCGCGAGGTCTTCGTGGACGTGCAGATTATCACGGCAAGTAACCGCGATCTGGCGGGCGGGGTGGTGGCGAAAACGTTCCGGGAGGATCTATATCACCGATTGAGCGCCTTCCATCTTCATCTTCCCGCCCTGCGTGACCGCATTGAGGATCTGGACGAGTTCCTGCCCCTGCTGCTGGCAGAGTTCAACGCCAAACTGGGCAAGAACGTGAAGGTGATCCCGGATAAGGTGTGGGAGAAGATGCGCGGCCATCGCTGGAACGGCAATATACGGGAGCTGCGCAATGTGGTTGAGCGCTGCGTGATGTTCTCGCAGTCGGAGGTATTTCCGGTGAAATGGCTTCAGCTCGAGGATATGTCCGAGTCCGGCCCAGATTCGTCGCCGGACGTTCAGGGCCAGGATGAAAAAATCCGGGCGGTGGTTGATGCCGGCCGCGATGATATGCTTCACATTCCCCTGGATGGTTCGCTGAGTCTGGACGAGATGGACCGGGTCATCATCGAGACGGCTCTCAGCCGCCATAATTACAACGTGGCGGCCGCGGCTCGCGCGTTGGGAACGTCGCGAGATACTCTGCGCTACCGCATCCAGAAATACGGACTGAAATACGACGTATCGTCGAATCATTCCTGAGGTTCCATATTGCGGCGGTACCGCTGCCGGCCTGCGCGGCGGGCGCAATCACGCCGGATCAGATCCACGAAGGGTTTCGAGTACGCCGACCGGATCTCAGAGTTTCAGCCGCTTCAATTCCTCTTCCGCGGCCTCCTTCTTCATGCCGTACACCTCCTGTATCTTTCCGAGCAGCATCTCCCGGTTGCCGTTTATAACGTCAAGGTCGTCGTCGGTGAGCTTTCCCCACTTCTGTTGTATCCTGCCCTTGATCTGCTTCCAGTTTCCTTCGATGCGATCGCGATTCATGGGTCTGCCTCCTGCCTAACGGGGTGATATGCCGGAAAACCTCCCGGGTAATTCGCTCAGAACGTAAACTGCAGGCCGACGGATGCCGTATCCAGTTCTACGTCCGCCACGTCATAGCGCTCCCATTCCAGGCGCATGGCTAGCCTGTCGGTGAATCCGAGATCGACTCCGGCGCCGAAAAACACATCGTTGCCATCGTCATCGGCAACCACGCCACCCAGAGTGGAATCGGAGGTCCACCAGAGCTCGCCAGCCTTCACATGGAATGAGGATGTATCCGAGAACGGGAAGGAAAATACCGCCGCCAAACCTTTTCCATCAGACTCGAAATTATCCCCGCCAGAATTGTTCAACCGGTTAAAGTCAACCCAGGATCCCTCGATTCCGAACCATGGATTGAATTGACCTCCGATATAGGCCTTCAGCATATCGTCATGATCGTCGAGATCGCTCTCATCGATGCTGTAGGCGCCCCATGATCCGCCCAGGTATATGCCTGGCATGTCTGCGTATGTTGCGAGGGGAGACGCGAGAACGATGGCGAATACTCCTCCGTACAGCACTGGTTTCTTCAGTTTCATGTCGATACTCCTTCATGGATTGAGGTATTCCAATGAAAAACCTGTATTCGATGCAGATCATGAAATACTCTTGCGCCGCCGGCATTGAGGAAATAAAAACGCTCATGATCGAGCAGACAAACGGCACTGAACTCATGAGCTCCTGGATTCGGGCGTAAACGTCATTAATGAATTTAATGGACGGCAGGGCATTGACGCACGGATCATTGATTAATCGATTTCCGTAGCCGTGTGACGGGATGCGCCGGGTCCTGATCGAAGGAGGGCAGGGTTATGAGTATGGTATTTGTGCAGCCAGTGGTGGCGATCATCGCGGGAATCCTGATTCTGGCGATCCCGAGATTGTTGAACTATATTGTCGCCATTTATCTGATCATCATCGGGATACTGGGTCTGGCCTGATCTGTCTGATCACTTGAAAACAGCCGGCGCCGCGGCGGGGCAGTTCACCGTCATCGGGTCATATCACCCGAATGGTTCAGTCCGTTTTACGCCATGGAAACTCCAACTGATTGATTGCCCAGGGAATGCTTGTTTGGCATTACTGCTGCAAGGCATGACAGGAGTAATGGTGCGTCATGCCGGCAATACAGATATCACATCAGGACTAACTGGAGAGGGCCCATGAACTCAATTCAGAATAAAGTCAGTGAAGAGGGAAACGGCCATGAACGAGGCGCCTCTCGTGCCGGGCGGGATGAAGCGCAGTGCGGCGTCCGCTTAGAAAATCTGACCAGTGTCAGAACGCTCCGTTTCATGCCTAAGGATGTCATCTATCACGCAGGGGATCCGGCGGACAAGGTCTATGAAGTGAGAAGCGGCCTGGTGAAGCTGGTGACATATCTCGCTAGCGGTAAACAGAGAATAATTCGCCTGAACGGACTGCATGACTGGCTTGGTCTGTCCGGTTTCATGCAGAAATCGCATGAGCATACTGCCATGGCGGTCACCTCTGTCGAGGTCATCTGCATCCCGGTTGGCGACTATCCGCTGCGGGAGGTCGGCGCCATCCATCACTACGACACCTTGCTCGAGACCCTGCTCAGCCAGCTCAGAAAGGCGGATATCTGGATCGAGCGCTTCGCAACCGGATGCGTCCGGGCGAGGGTGGCTCATCTGGTGAATTATCTATCCGAGGTCGAGTACGGGGAAGGCTCGATGAAGGTCAGGTTGCTGACCTGCGAGGAAATGGCGGCTATCCTGGGCTCCACCACCGAGAGCGTGAGCACGGTACTCGCCGAATTCAAGCGCAGTGGCGCATTGAATTACTGGGAAGCGCGCCGGAGAAACAGTATGAGCGCGCACCGGAGCTGTTGTCATAATGAACGGGATCGGCTCCACGGGGGCGGATGCGCAAGCATATTCAGCACATTAATCCTGGATCCTGGTGATTCTGGAACCTTCCAGCGACAGATCGCCCATCAGGCCGGTTTCGCTGAATATGAAACCTATGATCGGCTTATCCCCCTTGTCGAAGTCGTACTCACCGCTCGCTCCCTGATACACCAGTGCGATACCCGCATCAACCCCGATCTTCCACTCCTGTTTATTCAGAAACTGATCAAGCGAATCCTGGGTCATGAACAGGATGACCTCCCTGCGATTGACGACGCCCGCAGTCAAACCGATTGAGGCGGATACGATCTTGAAGTATCCGGTATTCTTTCCGTGTACATGAAGGACGCCTTCGCCGTATTCGCCCGCCACACCCAGGCCGGCCTTGGTTACGCTCGGGAAGATCAGCATGCCGACAGAGTCTTCCGCTGCCTGTTTGTATTTCGGATTTAACCCATAAAGTTCCCTCAGTGTCTGTGTTGCTTCATTGTTGATGTTCTCCTTGTCGATGGAAAAGGCGGAAGGGCTGCACAGAAAACCCAGCAGGATAAAGAATCCGGTGATTGTATGTTTTATATTCATGGCGGCTGTCTCCTCGTTGTCGATGCCGATACTCCCGTATCTCGATGGAAGTATCATGCGATACGAGATCGCTAACATTGAAATATCCAAAGAGGGCAGGATAATCAATCGTCCGGAGATCGTCCGCCAGTGCAAATCGATTATGTCAATCCAGCCAGAAGTGGAAATCAGTGGTTCGTGAAGCTTCCATGGTCGTCGCTCGCGAGCGCGGATATTCGATACCGGCGGCCATCCAGGCGCTGGCTGAGAATTCCGCCCAGCTGCAGGCTTATATCACTGTCGTAATCATCAAACAGGATCCCGACCCCGTGATCTTCATGACGCATCACAAATCCACCGAGATTGAGTTTTCCGCCTGAATTATCCGAAATACAGGCGTATATGTAGCTCCTGTCTGCAGCGGTAACGGCGATGGAGTCAACGAACATCCCGCTGAAACTCATATTCCTGATTCTTCCTTCGAAAATCTGATAGGAAGAATAGTCCAGGTAGTTCAGGATCATTACCGGCAGTTCGAGAGGAAAGCGCAGGTCAGTTCTTTGGCGCATGATTTATCCTCCTTGATTGCAGTTTCTTCTGTCGAAGCATCGTAATGCAGGAATCAGGCGTGGTTCATGTCTGTCACCGTGTTCGAAACATTGATCCAGGACGCTGCGCCACTTCTCGTAATCAGCAATTAATATGCCAGTAGAAAATACTACCCATATCATGGCGATGATGAATCCGGCCGTGGGTGTGCGCTGGTCTTGTGCGTGAAAACACTCGCAGCAGCGTGTCAAGTCACCACCTTCCCAAGGTTCCGCATACATATTCGCGCGTTACTTATCAGCAGGCCGTGAGCAATACACAAAAATATTCCTGAGCTTTAAAAGTAACGGTTTCACCGCGAGGGTGAAATAACCCATTTGTGGGGCGTATCACCCTGATGCGACGACTATCGTTTTCGGGGCGGGCGCAACCGGCTGTTATCGTGGTGATTAGAAAACTGGCACCGTATCTGCACTGTCCATAGTGACATCAACGATGAGACGCAGAGGTGCAACATGAGAAAACTTATCAAGAGGATCAGAGAACCGTTGACCCAGGACATTGTAATATTTACCGGTCTTACGATGATCCTGGCGGCATGTGTCATGGCTGCACATTACCTCGGAGGTACGTTGAGCGTTGTTGAATGGCGCATCTCAACGATGCTGGAAAATCTCCAGCATCTGAACCCATGGATTGAGTATGGCGTATCGGTGGCGCTGGTCCTGCTGGTATTCGCCTTTCTGGTGCACGTCCGTGACAAGCTCATGCCCTACGATGCCAAGGGTACGGCGAGGTGGGATCCCGCCCAGGAGTTGTAGACGACCCAGCCGGTCCTGCCAGCCATCAATATGGAGATTGATGGCTGGCGACTGGATCAATCGATGTGGCGTGGCACCGCCGTGATGGCAATCGCCGGGGATGCCGGATAACGTCGCAGTCTATTTCAACCCGCGCAGTTCCTGTTCCGTCAGATTGCGCCATTGGCCGGGCCTCAGGTTGCCGAGCTGGATGTGCATGATGCGGATTCGCCGCAGGCGCTTCACTTCGTAGCCGAATACCTCGCACATACGCCGGATCTGCCGGTTCAGTCCCTGCGTGAGGATGATGCGGAAGGCGAATTTGTCGATGCGGGTGACCTTGCAGGGTTTGGTGCGCTCGCCGAGGATCTTCACGCCGCGGGCCATGCCGGCGAGAAACTCCGCGGTGACCGGCCGGTCGACGGTGACGATATATTCTTTCTCGTGATTGTTCTCCGAGCGCAGCACGCCGTTGACGGCGTCGCCGTCGCTGGTGAGCAGGATCAGACCCTCGGAGTCCTTGTCCAGGCGCCCGATGGGGAAGATACGCTGGCCATGGTCGACGAAGTCGATGATGTTGCCGGCGACATGCCGTTCGGTGGTGCAGGTGACGCCGACGGGCTTGTTCAGGCAGATATACACATGGCGCTTCCTGCGCGCGCCCACCACGCGCTGGTCCACGCGCACCTCGTCGCCCTCGTTGACCTGGTCGCCGAGAACGGCGCGCCTGCCATTGAGGGTGACCCGTCCCTGGCTGATCCAGGTGTCCGCCTCACGACGGGAACACACGCCGGTTTCGCTGATGTATTTGTTCAGTCGCATGGGGTGGCGTGCCGGGGATAGTCTTGTCTGGATGGGTCTGCTGGTGTGCGCCATCATGTTAGCCGGTTTGCGGCCGTGCGGGGAATACGGGGTCGACGATCTGGTGGCAGGGTGGAGCCGGGGGCGCTTGAAGAGCACTGTCCCCGGTTATGGGAGACGGTAGCCGTAGAACCAGTAATTGGTCACGCTCCCGACGTTGATGACGGTGTGGGACATGCTGGCGGGGATGAGGATCTCCTCACCGACGGCGGGGCGCAATGTCTTTCCGTCGAGGCGGATCTCGATCTCGCCCCCGATCAGCATGAGCAGCTCGTCAGTAACGTGCACGTAGTCGCGCCACACCTGTCCCGGCGGGTCAGTCCAGATGTCGCAGCCGAAGCCGCGCGCCTCCCAGTCTCGTTGAACGGCTTTGCTGTCCATGGCTGTCGACATCAAGGGGCGGGGACAGATTTATTTTATTACATGAAGGGGGCAGATTTGAAATCTGTCCCCAGGCAAAGGTGTAAATCTGTCCCCCAACACAGGAGCAGGCGGGTTTGATCCGCCCGCCGTCAAGGTGGGTCCTTCCGTGTGTAGTACGCGCCGGACTGATAGGTCAGGCGTGCGTGGTCCGGGGCGATCTCGAACTGGACGTCGATGACGTTGCCCTTGCCTTCGAGCAGCAGGAGCAGGGTCTGGTCCTTCAGATGGTAGGTCCCGGTGATGCGGCGCTCGTCGGCGGTGCGGATCACGACCTTGCCGTCCGGGTGAAACGTCAGCACGTCGTCGCTGTCGTGCCCGGGATTGTACGCGAGTGTCCAGGTGCCGTGCAGCCAGGTCGCCCGCCCGGCGTCGGTGCTGCAGCCCGAGGCCAGTATCGCGACCGCCAGCATTACTGCGGCGAGGACATGTCTTCCAGGTGTCATCACACATCTCCCTCGTTTTGAGCGGGAATTATATCGCATGCGGAATGCGGGGGCAGTCCCCGATTTTCCATCCCGATGCAAAGTCTGCCAGAATAGCGGGGATGGGGCCTTTCCCCGCGTACGGTTTACGATTCCGATGACGATCCGTCTGACACATTCCTTGAGTACCTGGGGGACGCCGGGTTTCTCCCATGCGCTCAAGCGCGAAATCGAGCAGCTCGATCATGACAACCTGCCGCTGCAGCGGGGGCTGGCGATGGGCAGCCACGTGCTCGACAACCCGGTGAGCGCGATGGTCATCAACGCGACTGAAGCGGACGGGATCATCCGCGCCAGGGTGGGACTCTTTTACAGCTCGATCCTCACCGGCTGCGCCTGTGCCGACGACCCGACGCCCGTCAATGAGAACAGCGAATACTGCGTGGTCCGCTTCGACATCGACACGTCGACGGGTGCGGCGCAGGTCGAGCTGCTGGACGAATGACGGGGGTGACTCCTGCATGCGTCCCGTGCGGCAGCCCGCTGCACTCACGTCTTGGAAATCCTCGAATACCACCTTGTCTGAGGCGTGCCTAGCAGCCGCCTGGGCAGCCGGTCGGGAGAGGGCCCGGCTGCGCCCTTAAGGTCGACTTAAGTCTGTGCTACCAAACTACGCCATGGCGGTCTTCCATGTGTGGAGCGAGGTTGCGTCGTGCCCCTGGCCTCGGCGGAATGTGGAGCGACGTTGTATCGTTGGGTTGCTCCCGCCAGACGCTCCGATGCAGAGGTTGAGTTTTCCTGTTTATGCTCGCGTACCGGGGGTGGCGCGCAGCAATCGATCCCGCATCCATCGGATCCCTGAATTTACGCGAACCACGAGGTCGTATTGAAGCCTGTAATGATGAGCAATAACCGGCTGATCCTGGCTGCCGCCCTGCTGCTGGCTGCGCTCTTCAACTTTTCTTTTTTTCGTCACGCCGTGGAGGTCTACCCGCTTTCGGCCGGCAATCTCGCCTTTCTCGCCTCCCTGTTCATCCTGCTGACGGCATGCCATGTCCTGCTGCTCAGCATGGTTGCCTGGCGGTTCGTGGCGAGACCGCTGCTGATTACGGTATTCCTGGTCTCATCGCTGGCGGCCTATTTCATGGATACCTACAACGTCATCATCGACGACGGCATGATCCGCAACATCGCCAAAACGGATGTCGGCGAGGCGGTCGACCTGTACAGTCCCATGCTGGTGGTGTATTTCGTGCTGCTCGGCGTGCTGCCGTCGGTGCTCATTTACCGGGTCACGGTTAAGACGGAGTCGCTGGCGACGGCGCTGGTGTCGAGATTGAAGATCATGGCGGTGGCGCTGGTGGTTCTGGCGGCGGTCGTGCTCCTGTTCGGCAAGACCTATGCCTCGTTTTTCCGCGAGCATAAAACGGTGCGGTTTTACGCCAATCCCACCTACTATATCTATTCCGCTGCCGAGTACATTTCCGATACCTTCCGGGACACGGGCAAGGCGGTCGCCCCGCTCGGCACGGACGCCCGCATCCCTCCGACGGACCAGGACCGGGAGCTGATCGTGCTCGTGGTCGGCGAGACCGCACGGGCCGACCGCTTTTCCCTCAACGGGTATGCGCGCGAAACCAATCCGCTGTTGAAGAAGGAAGACGTCTTCAGCTTCACCAATGTACACTCCTGCGGCACCTCGACCGCGGTGTCCGTGCCCTGCATGTTCTCGGTGTTCGGCCATGGCCGTTTCACCAGCACCAACGCGATCACGAACGAAAACCTGCTGGATGTTCTGTCCCATGCCGGGATCAACGTCCTGTGGCGGGACAATAATTCCGATTCCAAGGGTGTCGCGCTGAGGGTGCCGTATGAGAGCTTCAAGCAGGACAATTCCAATACGGTCTGTGACACCGAATGTCGCGATGAGGGCATGCTGGTCGGGTTGCAGGAATACGTGGACAAGACCACGCGCGGCGATATCGTCATCGTCCTGCACCAGATGGGCAACCACGGACCCGCCTATTACAAGCGCTATCCGCAGGAGTTCGAGAAATTCACGCCGGTATGCGCCTCATCCGAGCTCGACCGGTGTTCGGTCGAGGAGATCGGCAATGCCTATGACAACGCGATCCTGTACACCGATTATTTTCTGTCCAGGGTCATCGCGTTTCTGAAGCAGAACGACGCCGGCTTCGAGACGGCGATGGTGTACGTGAGCGACCACGGCGAATCGCTGGGCGAAAACGGGCTGTACCTGCACGGCATGCCGTACATGATCGCGCCCAGGGAACAGACGCATGTCCCGGCGATCCTGTGGTTCGGGAAGAACTACCACGTCGACCGGGAAGAGCTGCGTCGTCACACCTCCCACTCCTACTCGCACGACAACATCTTTCACACCATGCTCGGCCTGGTCGAGATCCAGTCCGAGGTCTACAGGCCGGAGCTCGACCTGGTGCACCACGAAGACTGAGACCCGCCACAAGATTTTGACGTTGGGGACAGATTTATTTTCAGACTCGAGGACGGATATGGGAGAGTATTCTTCAGCAGTAAAATAAATCTGTCCCCGACGTCATTGTATTGACGATGATGAAGTATAAATCTGTCCCGGATTATTCGGGTTTTCAGGAGGTATCTATGTGGGCAGTGGCGGAAGTGCAGGTCGTCCCGATCGGGCAGGGTGTCTCCGTGCGGCGCGAGATCGCGCGCGTGGTCGAATTGCTGAAGACATACGACTTCCTGGTGGAGCCGCACGCCTCCGGTACCAATATCGAGGGTGAACTGGCGGACATCCTTGCTGCGGTCGCCGCTATACACGAGATGCTGCACCGTGAAGGCAGCGTACGCCTGCTCAGTTATCTCAAGATCGAGACACGCACCGACAAGATTCCGACACTTGCAGGAAAGCGCCTGTAATAAATAAATCTGTCCCCAAGTGGTTCCATAATCGGGGACAGATTTATTTTTCGCGGCGGATCGGTTACGCTCGATCAGTCTCACATCGCCATGGATGGCAAGGAGATACGCTATGCCACGGACGGGCAGGGTCCTGTTGCCGCATTGTCCCCATCATATTGTCCAGCGCGGGCATAACCGCCGGCTGGTTTTTACCGCGCGGCGCGATTATGAGCGCTACCTCGAGACGCTGGCGGAGTTCAAGCACTCCTTCGGCGTCAAGGTCTACGCCTGGTGCCTGATGAGCAACCATGTCCATCTGCTGCTCGGTCCGGGCGAGGACGCGGCGGCCATCGGCCGGCTGATGAAACGGCTCGCCGGACGCCAGACACGGTATTTCAATCACATCTATCAGCGCACCGGGACGCTGTGGGAAAGCCGCTACAAATCGAGTCCGGTCGACAAGGATGAGTACCTGCTCGCCTGCGTGCGTTACATCGAGCTGAACCCGGTGCGGGCGCACATCGTGGCTGCGCCTGAAGATTATCCCTGGTCCAGTTGCCGCCACCGGATGGGGGTGGAGCCTTGTCCGTGGCTGGATGACGACCCCTGTTATCTCGCCCTTGGCGCCTCGGTACAGCAACGCCGGATGAATTACTGGCAGTTTCTGCGCGCCGCCATCCCGCAGGACGAGTGGAGTGTCATTCGCACCGCCGTGCGGCGCAATCAACTGACGGGCGCGGCGGGCTTTCTCGCCAAGGCGGAGGAAATACTCGGGCGCCGGATCGGCGCGCGCGCACCCGGGCGGCCGATACAGTCCGAAACGAAATAGCACCTGCCGCGGTATCGTGATGTCGGAGATATGACGTTGGGGACAGATTTATTTACTGCGGGAGAACACGCTCCCGGATCCGCGCGCGAGTCTGAGTAAATAAATCTGTCCCCAACGTCATTGGATTGACGGCCATGAAAAATAAATCTGTCCCGGATTTTCAGAGGGGGTGTTTGCCGCGGCGATGAGTTCGCACAGGCGACGGTAGTGCATGCCCTTCCAGTACACCTTGCCGCAGGATCGGCATTGCCAGAATTCTTTGTAGGCGGCGCGGGTGCGCGGCTGCAGCCGGGGCAGGATCCCGGCCTTTGGGACTGCCGCGATCATGCCGTTGCAATGCAGGCAGCGCGTGAACGGACGTTGCGCCTTCAGCAGGTCGAATCTTGTCAGTACCTCCAGCAGTTGCTCCCGCGGCTGCGTCGTACGCACGTAATATCCGTGCGTGATCTGCCTGCGCATGAGCAGGCGCCGATCCCGAGTCAGCAGGATGCGGCGCTCGCTGACGGAGATTTCGGCGAGCGTCGGGTCGTCGTAATCATTGCGGTGCAGCGTGTCAAAGCCGAGCAGACGCAGATAGGCGGCGAGGCGGCCGAGATGGACGTCGAGCACGAAGCGCGTCACGCGCAGCGGCACCGGGCGCAGGCGTGTCACCGGAGTGATGTCCAGGGCTTCGAACACCGGGTAGACGCTGATGCAGTCGCCGTCCCGTACCGGACAGTCGAAGCCGACGGATTCTCCGTTCACCAGGATCAGGTCGACCTCGGGATGCGGTACGCCGAGCGATTCGATGGTGTCCTTGATCGAGGCCGGCTGTTTGAGGTGATGGAGAAAGGCGACCTTGCGCTGCACGGGCGGCAGGAAGTCGTTCAATTCCTCGTAGAACCGGATCCGGATGTCCATTCGCGCAGGTCCCTGTCCAGGCCAGTCTTGGGGGCGGATTGATCGCCACGCTCGTCCCCAGGTTAAAAAAATAAATCTGTCCCCGAATTAAATAAATCTGTTCCGGAGGGCGGCAAGCTCCGCCGGGGTGAGGGGGCGTGTCTCGCCCTTGGCGAGGTCGCCGAGTTCGACCGGTCCGATACGCACGCGCACCAGGCGCAGCACCTGCGCGCCGACGGCCTCGACCATGCGTCGGATCTGGCGGTTCAGGCCTTCGTGCAGGGTGATCTCCAGCCAGCAGGTCTTGCCGCCTGTGCGCAGCAGCTCGACCTGCGCGGGGCGGGTGGTCAGTCCGGGCTCGAGCTCGACGCCGCGGCGCAGACGGTCGATCTCCGCCGGCTGCAGCAGGCGATCGGCCTGTACGTGGTAGGTCTTGGGGACATGGCTTGCCGGATCGAGTATGTCGTGCGCCCACCGCGTGTCGTTGGTGAACAGCAGCAGGCCCTCGCTCGCCTTGTCGAGCCGGCCGACCGGCGCAAGACCGCGGTCATCGCCGTGCAGGCACTGATAGACCGTGGGCCGGTCCCGCTCGTCGCGCGCGGTGGTGACGAGGCCGCGCGGTTTGTTGAGCGCGAGATAGCGTCGCGCTTGTGCGGCCAGCGGCCGGCCATCGAGCGCCAGCGTATCGCGGTCCATATCGATGCGCTGCTTCGGGTTGCGCGCGGGACGATCGTTGACGGTGATGCGCCCCCCCTCGATCAGCGTGGTCGCCTCGGTACGTGTGGCAACGCCGAGCTTGGACAGCGCCCGTGCGAGGCTGACCCCGGGAACGGTGCCGCGCGAAGTTTGTCGGGAGGTGGGTCGTGTCATGCGGCTGGCTCCGATCCGGATAACCCGATCGGCCTGCTGGTATAGTAGTAGGAAAGTAATATTGGGGACAGATTTATTTTTTCCACTACCCGGCTCCAGAAAAATAAATCTGTCCCGGAGTATTGGAGGATCGATGAGATTGCTGTGGCTGATACCGGCATGCCGTACGGGAATACGATGGGACCGCTGCTCACGCTGAAACAACACGAGAGACTGCTCGAGGCGGCGCGCGCCGGTGCGCCGGCCGTGGAGTGTTCGCTCGATCTCGATCGTTCGACGACGCCGGTCAGGGTGAGCGCCGAGGGATGGATCTGGCAGGGCCGGATGTACCCGTATCTGGCGCGCTGCAAGGAACGGACAATTTATTACTGGGACGGCGAGGCGTTCGCGCCGGCGTCCCGCTACACGGATGCCCTGATAAAGCTGGTGCCGACAGAGTGGGGGCCGCCGACCTTCGAGATCGACGGCATCAAGATGCTGCCCACGGCGCAGGTCTCGCCCTATGCCGATGCCGAACGCAAGGTCGCCTGGATCGAGCCGCGCGGCAAGGTCATACTGGACACCTGCGGCGGGCTCGGCTACTTCGCCGCCTGGTGCGTGCAGGGGCAGGCGAGGGAGGTGCGCTCCTATGAAAAGAGCCCCGACGTCCTCTGGCTGCGCGGCCTGAATCCCTGGTCGCCCGCGCAGGACGCCGTGCTGAACCTGATCCGGGCCGATGTTACCGCGGAGATCGCGGCGCTGCCCGCTGCGTCCTTCGATGCGATCCTGCACGATCCGCCGCGCTTCGGTATCGCCGGCGAGCTCTATTCACAGGTGTTCTATGATGAGCTGGCGCGCGTAATAAAGCGCGATGGCCGCTTGTTCCACTACACCGGTTCGCCCAACAAGCTGACCAGCGGGCGCGACGTGCCGGCGGAGGTTGTGCGACGCCTGCGGCGTGCCGGATTCAGTACGGAAGTAAGCGGGGACGGCGTGCGGAAAGGAAAGGGGGAGGGAATTGAGATGGCCCGGAGGGGGGGGGGGGAAACGGGGGGGCACACCCAGGCGGGGGGAGGAGGAGGGCCGCGCCCCGCCCCCCCCGAAGCCCTTCGGGGGGGGGCCCGGCGTGCGATCCGGGTCCGATCTCCGCATTAGCACGAAAGTAATATTGGGGACAGATTTATTTTTCCATTTCTCGAGTATGGGCAGATTTTCAAATCTGTCCCCGAGCATGGAATAAATAAATCTGTCCCCGAATTGAACAGGAATGATGTGAATAATAAATCTGTCCCCAACGTCATTGAATTGGCTGGTGTGGAAAATAAATCTGTCCCGGATTTCGGGCGGGGGGCCCCGCCCGCGCCCGCGCCGCCGCCGGGGGCGGGGGGGGGGGGCGCGGCTGCCAGATGTCGGGGGGGTGGCGATCGACGGGGAAGCGGATCTTGATGGCGCCGCGCGTTCGGCGGAGGGCGCACGCGGGGTGTAATGCCTGGCGTCTGGCGGCGGCACGCGGGTGTGCTCGCCGAGGCCGAGTTCGCGGGGCTGTATTTCCTGCTCTGGCAGGTCGCGCGCCACGGTACGGGGTTCGCGGCGCGCCGACGAAAGAGCGACCCGCGTCCCGACGCCGCGGCGTGTCTCGCCCTGCTGGCACGGCCGGCGGGGGAGGGGCTGCGCGAGGACCTGCTCGCGGTGTTCGAGCGCTACCAGTTCCGCGGCGTCATCGCCAATGTGCCGGCCGCGCTGGCGCAATGGCTGCGCGGCGCCTGGCCGCTGATGCTGCGCTTCGACATCCCGCCGCCGCAGGAGGTGCTGCGCCTGCAGGCCGCCGGGATCCGGCCGGTGACGGCGCTGACTGCGCCGGCGCGCCTCTGCGGGCCGGTGCTGCACAAGCCGGACGCCTTCGCCTTCTTCATCCACGACCTCGAACACGCGTGGAAGTTCTTCTTCTCGCCGGAGCTGCACGCCGGCCAGCGCGCCTTCTTCGCGCGGCTGGCGGCGGCCTGCGGGGACGGTGTGTTCGCGCCCTGTCTTGCCGAGGCGGAATTCACGGCCCGTTTCCAGTACCTGATGAGCGACATGAACACGCACCCCGAGCACAGCCGCCAGTACCTGCGCGCGATCCTGGTCGAGTGGCACCTGCGCCGCGAGGGCAAGACGCCGGCGGAGGCGCTGAGCGCGGCGGCGGAGCGGGCGGTCGACGAGGTCATGCGCACGCTGCCGCGGGAGACTGCGTCCGCCTAGGCCGCATGGGCGCCGGCGCGGCCCCGCGCGCGGCGATCTGGTACAATACGCCCTCGCATCTCCCGCGGCCGTACCGGACCGCAGGCCACGGACGGTCCGCTGACAGGAACCCTCATGACTGAAGAATCACCCACGCGTTTTTCCGACCTTGCGCTCGCCGCCCCGATCCTGCAGGCCGTCGCCGAGGTTGGCTACGAGTCACCCTCGCCGATCCAGGCGCAGACCATCCCGCCGTTGCTGGAAGGACGCGACCTGCTCGGCGTTGCGCAGACCGGCACCGGCAAGACCGCCGCCTTCGCCCTGCCGCTGCTGAGCCGGCTCGATCTCACGCTGCGCCAGCCGCAGATCCTTGTGCTGGCGCCGACGCGCGAACTGGCGATCCAGGTGGCGGAGGCGATGCAGACCTACGCGCGCCACCTGCCGGGGTTCCATATCGTCCCGATCTACGGCGGCCAGAGCATGGAGCCGCAGCTGCGCCAGTTGAAGCGCGGCGTCCACGTCGTGGTCGGCACGCCGGGACGCATCCAGGACCATCTGCGCCGCGGCACGCTCCCGCTCGACCGCATCAAGGCGGTGGTGCTGGACGAGGCCGACGAGATGCTGCGCATGGGCTTCATCGACGATGTCGAGGACATCCTGCGGCACGCCCCGGCGGGACGCCAGGTCGCGCTGTTCTCCGCCACCATGCCGGAGCCGATCCGCAGGATCGCGCAGACGCACCTGAAAGACCCGGTCGAGGTGCGCGTCAAGTCGAAGACGACCACCGTCACCACCATCCGGCAGCGCTACTGGCAGGTGAGCGGCACGCACAAGCTCGACGCGCTGACGCGCATCCTCGAGGTCGAGGACTTCAACGCGCTGCTGATCTTCGTGCGCACCAAGGTTGCGACGGAGGAACTGGCGGAGAAGCTGGAGGCGCGCGGCTACGCCTGCGGCGCGCTCAACGGCGACATGAACCAGTCGCTGCGCGAAAAGACCGTCGAGCGGCTGAAGAGCGGCGCGCTCGACATCGTGGTGGCGACCGACGTCGCCGCGCGCGGACTGGACGTCGAGCGCATCAGCCATGTGATCAACTACGACATCCCGTACGACACCGAGGCCTACGTGCACCGCATCGGGCGCACCGGTCGCGCCGGGCGCAAGGGCGAGGCGATACTGTTCGTCGCGCCGCGCGAGCGGCGCATGCTGGCCGCGATCGAGCGCGCCACCCGGCAGCCGATCGCGCCGATGCAGCTGCCGACCCGCGCCGACATCGCCGGACGGCGCATCGAACAGTTCAAGCAGTCGATCACCGAAACGATCGAGGGACAGGAGCTGGGTTTCTTCGAGGAGCTGATCGAGGCCTACCAGGGCGAGCACAACACCGGACTCTCCGAGATCGCCGCCGCGCTGGCGTTCCTGGCGCAGCGCGAACGCCCCCTGCTGGACGAGCTGCCGGGAGAGCCGGTGGCGAAGACCGCGCCGCCGCCCAGGCCGCAGCCGGTCGCACCGGCGCAGGGCAAGCCCGGGCCGCGCACACCGCCGCGCGCCGCGGCGAAGGTGCAGGAACCCGGTCCGTCCGAGCCGCGGGCGCCGCGCGAGGGCCGGCGCGCCGAGCCGCCGCGGACTCCGCGCGCGCCCGAGCCGCCGGCCGGCACCGCGCCGCGCGGGCGCGCTGCCGAGACCCCCGCGCGTGCGCGGCTCGACGATCCGACCGTGCGCGCCGCGCGGCCGGAACGCGCGCGCCCCCGCGCCGGGGACAGCGCGGAATCCGGCACGGTGCGCTACCGCATCGAGGTCGGCCGCGCGCACGGCGCGGAGGCCAAGCACATCGTCGGCGCCATCGCCAACGAGGCCGGCCTCGACAGCCGTTACATCGCGCATCTGAAGATCAACGAGGACTTCAGCACCGTGGACCTGCCCGAGGGCATGCCGAAGGACATCTTCAAGCATCTGCGCAAGGTGTGGGTGTGCGGGCGCCAGCTCCAGCTCACCATGCTCGGCGCCGAGGGGCCCGCCCAGGCGGAGGAGAAGCCGCGCGGCAAGCTGCATCTGAAACCGTCCGCGCCGCGCGACGCGAAACCCGCCAGGCCTTCCCGCAAGACCTTCAAGCCGAAACCGGGCAAATAGGGCGGGCGTCATGCCGCCCGCCGGTCGCGGGGCGGCGCCGCCTCAGCCGGCCCGGATGAAGTTGCCGGCCCAGGGCGGGACGGTCTTCCACATCACGTGCAGGCCGGCGGAAAACCCGCCGAGCTTGAAACCGTATCTGGCGGCCAGGACGGCCAGGCTCTGTTTGGAGAACAGGCTGATGTGGCCGTTGCGCGGCGAGGCATACCACCAGGTGATGCGCTGCCGCGGCGCGATGAATCCGTCGGACAGCAGGGTGCTGACGATCAGCACGCCATCCTCCGCCAGCAGGTTCGTGATGTCGGCCATGAGCCGGTTCACGTCCGCGACATGTTCGAAGATCTCGTAGGCGGTGATGAGGTTGAACCTGCCCGCTGTATCGAGCATGCTGTCGGGATTGGCATAGGGGTCGTACGCGGTGGAGTGCCAGCCCGCCTGCCGCAGCAGCGCGCTCAGTGCCCCGCTGCCGCTGCCGTAATCCAGGTGACGAATGGATGCGGCGGCGGCGCTGAACGTGCTGATCAGGCCGGTGGCGTTGCTGGAGGGGCGTTTCTCGACGTAGTCGGGATCCACCCGGATGTATTCCTCGTTGTAGATCCGCTCGCGGAAATCCTCGGGGCGCCAGTGCAGGAATTCCGGGGCGTAGCAATAGCCGCATCTGCCGCAGAGATAGTAATAGATCGAAATGCCGCTGAGCGGGAGGTGCGTCCCCCACGACTCGGCGCAGGACTTGTTGAAATCGACGACGTCGAGCGGCGCGCAGTGCGATCCGCAGACCGGGCAGGGCAGGGCGTTCATGGGTGTCGTTGGTGGTGTGATTTCGCGTCGCGGTTACGTTGCCTATCGGGGCCGGGGATGGGGACAGATTTAAAATCTGTCCCCTATATGATCACTAAGATCACTTCACGCCGCCTTATCCTGCTCCATCGCCGGTTTGTACTGGCCGCGGCTGGCGGCGCCGTTGCACCTGGCGCGATGCAGGAACAGCCGGCGCGCGGCCTCGACGTTCGCGGCCTTGCCGGCCCATTTGTCCATCGCCGGGTTCTGCAGCGCGCGCGCGTAGGAGAAGGTGACGCGCCACGGCAGGCGCAGGTCGCGGCCGAGGACATTCATCGCGTTCAGGTTCTGCGTCGCCTGCTCGTCGCCCTGGCCGCCGGACAGGAAGGCGATGCCGGGCACCGCGGCCGGCACCGTGCTGCGCAGGCAGCGCAGCGTCCACTCGGCGACCTGCTCGGGACTGGACTGCTGCGGGCACTTCTTGCCGGCGATCACCATGCTGGGCTTCAGGATCATCCCCTCGAACAGCACGCCCTGGCGGTAGAGCTCGTCGAACACGATGCGCTGTGTCTCCAGCGTGACCTCGTAGCTGCGCTCGAGGGTGTGGTCGCCGTCGATCAGCACCTCCGGTTCGACGATCGGCACCATCGAGGCCTCCTGGCACAGGGCCGCGTAGCGCGCCAGCGCATGCGCGTTGGCCTCGATGCAGGCGCGGCTCGGGATGCCGCCGCCGATGGTGATGACCGCGCGCCACTTGCAGAAGCGCGCCGAGGGAGTAGTACTCGGCGAGGCGTTCGCGCAGGCCGTCGAGGCCTTCGGTGACTTTCTCGTTGGGACGCCCGGCGAGGTCCTTGGCCCCGGTGTCGACCTTGATGCCGGGGATGACGCCCTGGCGTTCCGCCAGTTTGGGAAACGGCGTGCCGTCGCCCGCCTTCTGGCGGATGGTCTCGTCGTATAGGATCGCGCCGCTGATGTAGTCGCCGATGCCCTTCGCGCCGAGCAGCAGTTCGCGATACGAGATGCGATTCGCCTCGGTGTTGTCCACGCCGACGGCCTGCAGCCGCTTGCCGCAGGTCGGGGTGCTCTCGTCCATCGCCAGCAGGCCCTTGCCGTCCGCCACCATCGCCTGCGCCGTCTTTTCCAACTCTTGTCTGTTCATAACGTCACCTCCCTGAAAGGATGTATCGTTCGCCCCGAGCCGGTCGGATCAGATCCCGGCGTCTATTATTGGCGAGAAGGCGGGGGGCGGGCCACCGTTTTCTGGCCGGCGCGTCGCGGGTGCGAAAATCCCATGGTCAAGCACGGGCTTACGGTTTAGGATGGAACCCATGAACGATCCGATGCTGCCGGCGACGACGCGAACGACGGAAGGACTCGTCGCCCTGACCTATGTGATCTACGGCCTGCATGCCTTCAGCGCCTTCAACGGCCTGCTGAGCCCGGCCTTTGTCGTGACCGCCTTCCTGACCGGCTGGCCGTCCATCATCGCCGTGGTCATCAACTACCTGAAGCGCGCCGACGTGCGCGGCACCTACCTCGAATCGCATTTCCGCTGGCAGATCCGCACCTTCTGGCACGCCGCGCTGTGGGTTCTGTTTGCGCTGCTGCTCGCGCTGACGTTCATCGGTATCCCGCTCGCGATCGTGATCGCGTGGTGTGCCGGTCTGTGGGTGCTGTACCGCATCGTACGCGGCTGGTTGCGCCTGATGGACCGGCAGCCGATGCCGCTGCCGGCGGCGACTTGAAAACGTGGGGCCTGTCCCCGATAGTGGATACCGGTTGTCCTGTGTGCAAGCGGCGGGGGTGGTGATCGATGGGGCGATTATGGGAACGGTTAGGGACGCTGGCGGTGATCGCCGGTATCTGCGGATTCGTGGCGTTCGCGCCGCCCGCGTCCGCGGCCGAGCCGGCGCGCGGCCAAGCCTTGTACGAGAATCATTGCAAGTTCTGCCATGAAAGCTGGGTGCACGAGCGCGACGGCCGCCGCATCGACTCGCTGGCGGAGCTGCGCCAGCGCGTGGCGGCGTGGAGCGCGCACTCCGGGCTGGACTGGGGCGACCAGGAGATTGACGACGTGACCGGTTACCTGAGTCAGAATTTTTATCGCATCAAGGAATGACGATCCGTAGGCAGGGCCACTAGGGCGGGCCACATTTCGGCATCGCGCGCCTCGCCGGCATCAGCCGGCGGCGCGCACTGTTTACCGGCCTGCCCGGTAATCGCCAAACTACGACAGGGGAAGGTGAATATGCAAGGCATGTACGAGAGGTTTGCACGCCGCTACGCGGGCGTGGCGCTGGCCGTGATGGCGCTGCTGGGGCTCAGCGCCTGTGGCATCAACAACATCCCCGCCTACGACGAGCAGGTGAAGGCGACCTGGAGCGATGTGCTGAACCAGTACCAGCGCCGCGCCGACCTGGTGCCCAACCTGGTCAGCACGGTGAAGGGTTTCGCGGCGCAGGAGGAGCGGGTGCTGACCGAGGTGGTGGAGGCGCGCGCGAAGGTGTCGCAGATGCAGCTGCCGCCGGACGTGCTGACCAATCCGGAGGCGTTCAAGACCTTCCAGGCCTCGCAGGACCAGCTGACCTCGGCGCTGTCGCGCCTGCTGGTGGTGGTCGAGCGTTATCCCGACCTGAAGTCGAACGAGAATTTCCTGACGCTGCAGTCGCAGCTCGAGGGAACGGAGAACCGCATCGCGGTGGCGCGGCGCGACTACATCGCGGCGGTGCAGCGCTACAATACCGAGCTGCGGACATTCCCGGGGCGCATCTGGAAGGCGATACTGTACTCCGATTCGCAGGTGATGGAGAACTTCGCCGCCGCGCCCGGCGTCGAGCAGGCGCCCGAGGTTAAGTTCTGATCCGCTGACGCGCATGCGTGCCTGGACGACTCTGGCCGCGGCGGCGGCCGCGCTGCTGTTCGCATCCGCGCTCGGCGCCGCCATCGCATTCCCCGCGCTCACCGGCCGCGTGGTGGACCAGGCCGCGATACTGCCCGCGGCCGCGCGCTCCGGGCTGGAGCAGCAGCTCGCCGCGCACGAAGCGGCCACCAGCAACCAGGTGGTGGTCGTCACGATCGAATCCCTGCAGGGCCCCGCCATCGAGGACTACGGCTACCAGCTCGGCCGCTACTGGGGCATCGGCCAGGAAGGGCGCGACAACGGCGTCCTTCTGATCATCGCGCCGGCCGAGCGCAAGGTGCGCATCGAGGTCGGCTACGGCCTCGAGGGCACGCTGACCGACGCGCTGGCCAGCAACATCATCCAGCGCGTCGTCCTGCCGCGCTTCCGCCGCCGGCGACATGGCCGCCGGCACGGTGGAAGGGGCGCGCGCCATCCTGCAGGTCATCGAGGGGACGTACCAGCCGCTGCCCGGCGCTGGCGGCGCGGAGGACGCCGGGCAATTTCATGGCTGGTTCATCTTCCTGGTGATTGCTGGCGAGGCGCTGGCGCGCATCGCCAGCGCGGGGCGGTATCGGCCGCGCTGCTGGGCGGCGGCGCGCTGCTGATCGGCTGGCTGGCGCTGGGCTCGCTGCTGGCCGGAGCGGTGATGGCAGTGCTGATCAGCGTGTTCCACCTGATGATCGGCAGCGGCGGGAATGGCGGCCTGCCGGGGGGCGGCGGTGGCGCCATCAGTGGCGGCCGCCGCCGCAGCGGCATGCGGCGAGCGGCGGTTTCCGCGGCGGTGGCGGCGGTTTCGGAGGCGGCGGAGCTTCGGGAGGGTGGTAGCGTGGCATTTCTGAGCGAAAAGGACCGGCGCGACATCGCGCAGGCGATCGCCATGGTTGAGGCGAAGACGCGCGGCGAGCTGGTGACGGTGATCGCGCGGGCGGCCGACGAGTATCTGTACGTGCCGCTGCTGTGGGCGGCGCTGCGGGCGCTCGCCATCCCGGGCGCGCTGATGCTGGCCGGCAACTCCGTCACGCTGCAGTAGGCCTACGAGGCGCAGGTGGCGAGCTTCCTGCTGTTCGCGCTGGTGTTTAACCTGCCCCCGGTGAAGATGCGGTTGACCCCGCGCGCGCTGAAGCGCTCGTGCGTGCGGCGGCTGGCGCGGGAACAGTTTTTCGCGCAAAACCTGCACCGCACGACGGAGCGCGCCGGGGTGCTGCTCTTTGTCAGCGTGGCGGAGCGCAGCGTGGAGATCCTCGCCGATGACGGCATCCATCGGCGCGTGCCGGCGGGACGTGGAACGGGCCGTGGCCGATTTACCGGGGCGGTGCAGGGCAGGCCGCGTGGCAGAGGGTTTCTGCAGGCGATCCAGACCTGCGGCGATCTGCAGGCCGAGCATTTTCCCCGCCCGGCCGGGCGACAAAAACGAAAACTGCCCGATCACCATCATCGAGCTCTGAGGCCGTTGGGGACGGTTGTATTCATCGACCCCGGACGTTGTGAAGAATACATCTGTCACCTGATGGCACGGAAGGAAAGGGCGAACATGATTCCGTGGGAGTTGCTCGACAGCGCGCAGGTTCGGGCGGGGGAGGGATGCTCGGCTCTCTACCGGCGCGACGACGAATGCTCGATCCGCATCGGCGTAACGAACTGATGAACAGCCGCACCCACGGTTCCGAGGACCGGCTTGCCGAGGCGGCCTGCGCAGGTCGCGGGCCGTGCCGGGCGCGCGTGCGGATCGGCGGGCTGGGCATGGGATTCACCTGCCGCATCCCCGCGCATGCTCGGCCCGGACGCCGTCGGTGGCGGCCGAGCTGGTGCCGGCGGTGGTGCGCTGGAACCGCGGGCCGCTGGGAGAACTCCGGCCGTCCGCTGGACGATGCGCGCAGGCGTGCACGAGGCGACGTCGCCGGACTGCTGCGGCGGCGTGCAGGCGGAATGCGACGCGATCCTGCTCGACGTGGACAACGGTCCGGCCGGGCTCACGTACAAGGGCAACGACTGGCTCCTACGGCGCCGACGGCCTGCGCGCGCGCGGCCGATGCCGCGCCCCGGCGGGGTGCTCGCGGTGTGGTCGGCCGCGCCGGACCGCGCGTTTCACGCACGCCTGGGCCAAGCGGGATTCGCGGTGGAGGAGCTGCGCGCGCGCATGGCGCCGCCGCGCGAGCGCACGCCACATCATCTGGCTGGCGCGGAAATAAACCTGATTTAGGCAGGGACGGATTTAGGCATCGCGGGGATATGGCACGAGCGGGACAGACTTAAGTCTGTCC
>JADJQS010000008.1 GCA_016712635.1 Gammaproteobacteria bacterium
ACGCCTGATGTCGTGATGAACTCGGTCACCGACGCGGACGTTCGTTACATCGGCGCCGGCAAGATCATGTTCGTGAAGGAAGGTTGCTGGTGGTGCCATACCCTGCTGCCGGAAGAGACCCAGGACTGGCAGGTCTTCGGCGCACCGCCGCGTCTTGGCGACTTCAACAGCGAATCGCCAACCGCGCTGGGATCCGACCGCAAGGCGCCTGACCTGCTGCACGTGGGTTCGCGCAACTCTTCACGTGAGTGGATGATCATGCACTTCTTCAACCCGCGTCTGGTGCAGCCGCATTCGATCATGCCCCGCTTCGATTATCTGTGGGGCGAGGTGGATGCGCAGGGCAATGCGATCGACTATGACAAGTGGCGTGCGGAATACAATGAGTATGCCGCCGGCACGCGAGTCTACGCGCCGGATGTTCCGGAACCCGCGGCGAACAGCGAGGCGCGCAAGCTCATCGACTTCGTGTTGAACCTGAAATAAGAAGAGTGGGGGAGAATATAACATGGCTTGGAAATTTGAAAATCCGCTCTATTCTCTGACAGATGAGGCGCAGAACGATCAGGCGCGCAAACTGTGGGAAGGCGAAAGCCTGGGGGGCATCACCGAGGACAATAATCGCCTTCCCCGCCCTGTGGTCTGGTTGCTCGGGTTGACCATCATTACCGCGTTCCTGGTGACGGCCCCTCTGTGGGGGCAGCGGCCGACGGCGGCGATCTACGCAGAGTATATCGCCCTGATGGACACCCCGGCGGTACTGGATCTGGTGGAGACCAAGGGTGACGACGCAGCGATGCAATATATCGTCAAGTCTGTCAAATCCACCGGCTCCCAGTGGGAGGCATTGCAGGATAGGCATCCGCTCACCATGAATGATCTCCGTCTGATCAAGGACCAGGTCATCGAACTCCAGAACGCGGGTGTCGATCTGTCGGAGTACTCAATACTCGGTGACAAAGTCCTGCTGGCCAATTTTGAGGGCAATTGCAAAGGTCCGATGAATGCCGCCGGTAATTGTGTTGAAGGTGTAGAGCGTGAGAGGAAACAGCCACACTGGGATCGCGGTTATACCATCGACGTCTTCTACGTGATCTACTTCTGCATTGCGGTCATAATCGCGGTAAAGCGGTTACCCAACCACAAGTGGCAGCCGGATCACAACAAGCATCATTAATTCGCAGGGGGATTTACCATGATCGATATCGATAACCCGCCGCTTGCGCTGTTGATTCCCATCATCATCGTGTTCGTGGCGCCGTTCATCTACAGTTTCTTCGTAGACAAGCACGAGAAGGGCAAGCCGCCGATTCGTGATTGAAGTCCGGCTGCGGTCGATCCGCCACCTCGGCTGGCGGATCGACCGCAGCGAAACATCACTGCACCTGACAATGCCGCTCGCGAGAGCGGCATTGGCTTTTCAGCCAGGGCATGTTTTCCATGCATTTCTCCCCCGGGCCATCGGATATTTCCATGGATATATTTGAGTTTACCGACTCATCCGGCCTTTCCGGACACCTGCGCGACGCGGGCGTGAAACCCTGGTCAGCCGTCGTGCAGGCTGAGGACCCGGACGATTCCAGCTATTTCACCATCGAAGGGATGCGCGGTGAGGAGTACAGCGTAGGCATCTTCATCTTCATGCTGATCGGGGTGCTGGTGTTTGCCGGCGTCATACTCCGGTTTGTCTGGATGGCGAAGAAGGAATCCGGACTGAAAACCGGGGAGAAAATCATGTTTCTGTGGATAATTCTCGGGACAATTGTTGCCGTGATATTCGGTGGATTACAATTGCTCCATGGTCGGCTGTTCTAGGAGGAACTGGATATGAACTTCTTTCAATCACTGCCGGACGGCTGGACCATATATGTCTGGATGGTCGCAGGCGGCCTGATCATCATCGCGGCGATCTTCGGCATCCGCTGGGCCCATCACAACGAGCAGTTCGACGAGGATATCAAGTACCTGGTATTCGACGAGAATGACAAGGAAAAGATGTCGCCGGAAGAATTTGCAAAGAGCCAGGAGGTCAACAAGCGGCAGGTGGAGCGTCGCAATGAGGTCCTGAAGGAAAAGGCCGAACAGCACGCGTCCAGGCATGAAAAGAGGTGAGAAGACCATACTCATCATCACCGTGGCGGTCGTGGTCGGGTTGATGGCGTGGAATTACCACCGGCAGAGCGAACGCACCGCGAACGACAACAGCATCCCGTTTTACAGCACTGCTTCCGCCGAGCTGGGCCGGCAGGCGGGTGAGCTCATCCGGCGACACGAATGCCGCAGTTGCCACACGCTGTGGACCCTGCGCGACATGCTGCGCGCGGTTCCCGCGCCCGCCCTAGACGGCATAGGCTCGCTGCGAGACCAGGACTGGCTCTATGCCTATCTTTCGGCGGACGACCCGCAGCGCATCCTCCCGACGCGCCTGAAGAAGGAGTATCAGATGCCTTCCTACGCCGGCCTGCCCGAGCACGAGCGCCGGATCCTGGCGGAGTATCTGGCGAGCCTGAAGGTGGAGGACTGGTACCTGGAGGAAGCCCGCATGGCCGAATGCAGCAAGCTGACGGGAGAGAACTGCCAGTGAACGTCAAGACCAGGCGTTACATCACGGGTTGTGTCGCGCTGCTCGCAGGCTGTCTGGTCAATTACGCAGGCGATCGCCTGCTGGGCGTCGATCCGGAGCTGTGGTGGGGGCTCGGCACGTTCAATCTGGCCTGGATGCTGGACATCTTCGTGGTTCCGCTGCTGGCCGGCATTGTGGTGGCGGTCATCTTCGGACTGGGAGGAAAGTGGCTGTGCTATTTCCCCCCCCTCATCGTGCGCACCATCAACTATTTCAGCCTGTATTCCGCCGAGTCGCTGCCGGACGGCGCGCTGATGCTGACCTTCCCGCTCTGGATCCTGATCGTCATCCTGGTGGTCGAGTCCGCGGCCTTCGGCGGGGTGATCGGCGAAATCATGATCAAGCGCACCTATGGCCGCATCCCGCGGCATCTGCTCTACCGCGACAAGGATCAGGCTGACTCCACCGAGACGAAGGGCTGATGGCCGTCCCCTATCAGCAGAGGGAATCCCTCCCGGCGGAAGAGCGCGCGCGGCGCCGGCGCTTTCTTGCCGCCACACTGGTGACCTGTGTGGTGCTCGCCATGCTGGGGGGGATCGTTCACGTGCTCATGCTGGGCGCCGACCGCCTGTCCTATATGAAGGGCAAGGCGTCCTACGATCTGGCCGAGGTGAAGCAGCGCATCCGCGCCGCCGGCGAAGACATCACACTGAACCGGAGTAATGAGCACCGTCTCGTTGCGCTGAGCAGCTATACGGTGGCGGAGGTCGAGACCCTGCTCACCCCCGGGCAGTGGCAGGAACTTGCGACGATGGTGACGGTTCCCGCCGGGGACTTCCTCATGGGCACCGACCGCGAACGCAGCGATGCCCAGGATCAACCCCAGCACCGGGTTCGCCTCGCGGAATACCGCATCGACAAATACCCGGTCACCAACGCCCAGTACGCGCGCTTCGTCGCCGAAACCGGACATCGTCCCCCGCTGCACTGGGAGGAGGGGCGGATCCCGCCCGGACTGGAGCTGCATCCGGTTACGATGGTGTCCTGGTTTGACGCGAGCGCGTATGCGCGCTGGGCCGGCAAGCGCCTGCCCAGCGAGGCGGAATGGGAAAAGGCCGCACGCGGCCCGGACGGCCGGCGCTGGCCATGGGGGGACCTGATGGATGCCAGCCGCCTCAATACCTATTATCAGGTGGCATCGACCACCGAGGTGCTGCAGTATCCGGCCGGTGCCAGCTACTACGGGGCCATGGACATGGCGGGTAACGTGAGCGAGTGGATCGCCGACGATTTCCATCCGTATGCCGGATCGACCGCGCCGGCGGAACTGTTCCAGGGCAAGGTCGGGGTGGCGAATTCCCCTGCGGACCGCGCCATGAAGGTGGTGGACCTGGTGCCGGTACAGGGATTTTACAAGGTGTTGCGCGGCGGGTCATGGAAGAGCGACCCGTTTTCGACCAGCACGTATCATCGCAATTTTTCCTGGCCACACTATGCTTCTGACTTTTTCGGCTTCCGCTGCGCGGCGGATGCAGCATCGGGGGTTGAAGTTAAATGAACAAATGGACTGGATGGATCATCGCGGTCGCGGGCGCGTTGACGCTGCCGGAACTGGCATGGGCGGTGGACAGCTACCGGTATTTTCACGTCACGCCGGAAACGCCCTGGTACATCTTTCTCTTCCTGTTGCCGATCGTCGTCTCGCCGTTCATCCTGATGGCGATCCTCTACTGGTATTTTGCCTGGCACAAACCCGGCGGTCAGGACAAGGAAAAGGATTAGGTCGCACGGCCGCATGAACATGTTCGCTGGAAGGTCGGGCGCGCTGTGCTGGCTCCTGTTGTTGCCGCTCCTGCTGCTGCTGGCGGGGGCCGTCCATGCCCAGGATGCGGGGGAAGCGCCTGCTGCGGAGCCCGTGCCGGAAACCCAGGTGATGCATGCCTTCACCCAGCAGGCCCTGGAAGGCGGTGACGTCTTCGCGGTGCCGGATCGGACGAAGCACCTGATCATGTTCATCATGGGCGCCTCCCTGCTGGTATTCCTCATCGTGACCGTGGTGCTGGGTGTGGCGATGGCCCTGTACGGGAAGCGTGTCTTCATCCCGCACATGATATTCGCCGGCTTCAGCCTGACCCTGGCCATCGTCCACTCTGTCGTCGCGGTGGTGTGGTTCTTCCCGTTTTCCTCACCCTAGCCTGCAGCAGGCCCGCATGAGCGTCGACCGGCTGCCAGCGCGATTGCCGTTCAGTGTCGGCCGGGTGCGAGACGCGGGCGGCGGCCGATCATGACGGGCGCAACCGCCGTCCACCCCGCGCCGGCACGGACCCTGCCGCTCGCACTACTGTATGCCGGTTCGGGCGCGACCAGCCTGGCCTTCGAGGTGCTGTGGGCCCGCATGCTGTCCATGCAGTTCGGGATCAGCATCTTCGGGGTGGTCGTGACGGTGGCGGCGTTCATGGGCGGGCTGGGTTTGGGCAGCCTGCTCGGCATGCGTTGGCGCCGCCGCTGGCCGCGGCCACTGCATGTCTTTGCGCTCCTCGAGGGCGGCATCGCAGCGTATGCGCTGCTCCTGCCCTCCCTGCTGGCGCTCACGGAACGCGGCCTGGACACCATCGCACCCGGTGTGGGTCTGGCGGGCTGGTATCTGCTCCAGGGCAGCGGGCTGCTGCTGCTGATCCTGGCGCCCGCCACGGCGATGGGATTCGGGTTCCCGCTGGTCCTGCGCGCCATCGACGCGGGGCCGCGTACCCTGGGGCGGATCTACGGCGCCAACGCCTGCGGCGCGGCCGTCGGTGCCCTGCTGCCGCTCTGGCTGCTGCCTGAGTACGGCTGGGGATCTGCGGTGCAGACCGTTGCTGTTTTCGGATTGCTCGTCGCCCTGGGCGCACTCTGGCTCGGCGGGCGGGTCGGCACCGCGGACGGCGCGTACCTGCCTGCGGCCGTCACGCCGGGCGGCATACCGCGTGCGACACTGCTGGTGTACGGCGCGCTCGGCGCCGCCGCCATCATGCTGGAGGTCGGCTGGAGCCGTCTGTTCGGCATGGTGCTGATGCGGACCGAATACGTGCTGGGGGTGATCCTGGCGGTGTATTTGGCGGGGATCGGCGGCGGCAGCCTCTTCGCACATCGCCTGAGCGATCGCCGCTGGTTCGCACTGCTGCCGCTGATCGCCGGCGCCGCCGCTCTGGCCAGCCTCGCGGTGGTTCCGCTGGTGTCGACCTGGGTGGAAACACAGACATTCGCCACACTGGGCAGCGCCTTGATCAGCGAGGCGGCGCTCCTGGCCGCGCTCACCCTGCCGGTGACGCTCGCCCTCGGCGCATGGCTGCCGCTGCTGGCCACGCGCTACGGTACCCGCCCCCAGCAGGGCGCGGTGCTGTATGGTGCGAATTCGGTCGGTGCTGCGCTGGGCGCGTTGCTCGCGGGGTTTGTTCTGATTCCGGCCCTTGGCACCGCCCTGACAGTGGCGGTCGCCGGACTGCTGCTGTTTGTATGCGGCATGTATTGGTCGTTTCACCGGCGCGCCTGGCTCGCGCTGCTGCCGCTGCTGGCCGCGGCCTGGCCGCTGGCAGGTTTCCCGCCGGTCAGCGCCATGCTCCCCGCAACCTATGCGGGCAGCCGCGACCTCTATCGATATGAAGACGCCGTGAGCATCACCCATGTGGTGGAACAGGCCGATGGCCAGCGCGTGCTTCTGACCGACCTGCAGCGCATGGACGCCTCGAGCGAGCCGGCGGCGGTGGAACTGCAGAAGAACCAGACGCGCCTCGCTCTGCTGCTGCACCCGGCGCCCCGGTCGGTGCTGTTTCTCGGGCTGGGTACCGGCATATCGGCGGCAGGCTCGCTGGCCTACCCCGGCATCGAGCGTACAGCGGTGGAGCTGTCGCAGGGTTCCATCGTCGCCGCACAACACTGGTTCGCCCCGGTCAACCACGGGATCAGCGAAGAAATGTCCGTAGTGCGCGACGACGTGCGACGGTTCCTGCGCGTCTCCGGGCAGCACTACGACGTGATCATCGGTGACGTCTTTCATCCGGATCTGGCCGGCCGCAGCGCGCTGCTGTCGGTGCAGCAGTTCGAGCTCGCGCGCGCGCGCCTCAATCCGGGCGGCGTGTTTGTCCAGTGGCTGGCGCTGAATCAGTTCGACCTGGAAACCTTGCGCATAGTATTGCGAACCTTCCGCCATGTGTTCCCCGGAGGCGTCCTGTTCATGGACGGTTTCCGTATCGCCCTGGTCGGTTTCGAGGGTGAATCCGCTCCCTCCATGCGCCGGCCCGCGGGAGATCCGGGTACGGATCCCACCAATGATGCGACCGGAGGAGAGGGATTCTGGACCTGGCAGGGGCGTTACTGGGGGAAGATCCCCGCCTCCGAAGGGCCGCTGCAGGACGAATGGCGCCCGGTGATCGAATATCGACTCCCGCATGCGCGCTATCGCGTCGAGCCGGATCTGGTCGGCCTCCTGGAATGGCTGCTGCTGCGGCGTCCGGCAGTCGAGCAGGCGGCCGTGGAACTGAGTATCCCGGCGGAGGATTTCCCCGCCATGGAGCGTGCGTACATCGCGACGGATCTCGGCCTGCGCAGCTGGCTGGCTGCGCTGCGCGGCGCGGATGCCGAATCAATCCGGCTGATCCGCTATGCCTATCAGGCCAATGCACGCGATCGCTGGGTGTCCTATTCCCTGGCGGATGACATGTACGAATCGCTCTCGCAGTCGTCCCTGGCGGGTGACGAGCGGCGGCGGGCCCTGCTCACGATCCTGGGCGGCCGCCCTGACCACAGCGAGGTGCTGCGCGGGCGCTGGCGCCTGGAACGGGACGCGGGCGACCCCCTCGCCGCCGGGTCCTATCTTGCGAGACTGCGCACAGTGAGCCCGCTCGACCGCGATGTCGTGACGCAGGCGGGCGAGTAGGCCGGCAGAGTGTGCCCGCCGTACGCATCTGGGTGAAAATCGGCACCCGGCATGTTAGTCTAATGCCATGAATTATCAAAGGACATTGGCCGGAATCCCGATCGTATCGGCGGACGCGAAAGCGGGCCGCCGCCTGCACCTCGTGCGCCGTACAGTGCAGATTGTCACCCTCATCGTCGCTGTCCTGGTTCCGGTGTCCGGTCTGTTCCGCATCGATCCCGTCGAAGGCGCCTTTGTGGTGCTCGACAGGCAGATCTGGTTCGCCGACTTCTTCCTGGTCGTAGGCCTGTGGCTCGCGATATCGAGCCTCCTGGTGATGACATACTCCCTGGTCGGCACCGCCTTCTGCGGCTGGTCCTGTCCGCAAAATACGCTGGCGGAGTGGGCCAACACCATGACGTACAGACTGCTGGGTAAACGCGCCGAGGTGAGCCTGGACGGGAAACCGATGAGGGTGTCGAGCGGCAAGGACAAATGGCTCAATTGGACGATACTGGGAACGATCTTCCTGGCGGTTGCGGGTGTGGCGGCGCTGGTGCCCATGTTCTATTTCTATTCTCCCGAGATGATCTGGATGTTCGTGACTTTCCAGAGCGACCCGCGCCTGGCCGGTTCCCTGTACTGGATTTACACCATGTTCGTCCTGATTCTGTTCCTTGACATCGCCTTCATCCGCCACTTCTGGTGCCGCTTCATGTGCGTCTATCGCGTCTGGCAGCATACCTTCAAGACCCGTGAGACGCTGCACGTGGCGCATGACAAATCCCGCCCCGAGGAGTGTTCGCACTGCAATTTCTGCGAAACGTCCTGTTTTATCGGCATCGACCCGCGCCGGACCGAGGTCTACGATGCCTGCATCAATTGCGGCGAGTGCATCACTGCCTGCAGCAGCATCCGCGGTTCGCGCAAGTCCGGCAACAGTCTGCTGCGCTTCGCCATCGGGGAGGCGGGCAGTCCCGCTGCAGCGGATTTCAAGCGTACCAACGTCGGGTCCATCCTGCTGCGCGTGCCGTGGTCCCTGATGCTGACGGTGTTCGGCCTGGGCCTGTTCAGCTGGGGCATATCGTCATACCAGCCATATCATTTTTCGGTCTACCGGGCGGAGACCCTGCAGGGCGGGCAGATCAGCGACTATCGCATCAGCCTGGCGAACAAGCTGTACCGGCCCGCGGTGCTGAGCATACAGGTGGAGGGGCTGGCACCTGATGAGTACACCCTGGGCACATCGCAGGTCTCGTTCGTCGGCGCCGGCCGCCAGGACGTGAACCTCCATATCGATGGCGGGCTGTCACCCGGCCTGTATCCCGTCCTCGTGCATGTGGACGGGGAGGATGGACGGCGGGAAAGCTTCCGCGTCCAGCATTTTGTTGCGACTTCGGACATCGGCCATGGCTAGCAAAGATACGCAATCCAGCGACAAATCCGAACTCGGTACCGTGAGCAGCGAGTGGGGCAGGCAGCCGCAGGATCACTTCGGCTATGCCACGGAGGAGGAACGCCTGGCCAAGCGCGGACTGGAGGACTGGGAGCTGGTCGACAAGATTCCCGAGTCCCAGAAGAATGTCCCGGTATGGTTCGTCGCCGTCATCTTGGTGGTCTTGCTGGTCGCGGTCGGCCTCAGCTTTCCCTTCTGGGGTGACCGCCCCGGTTACGAACGCAGCTGGTTCAACTGGGGATTTGTCATCGCCCTGGCATACATAGCCGGAGCAAGCGCCTTCGTATATTTCATGGTGAGTTTGTACGGCACGAATCTGGGCGGGCGCCTCGACAGCGACAAGAGCACCGAGCAGAAATCCATGCAGTCAGATGACCACAATCAAGACAAGGATGCGGGTCATTAGCCTGGGCGTGGTTGCAGCGGCGCTGTTGGGCGCGTGCTCGCGAGGATCCCCTTCTTCGCCTGAACAGGCATCAGTTGGAGTTCCGCAGCCTGTGCGGGAGGCTTCTGCCGTCGTCGCCGACTATTGCGGCGGTTGTCACGCGCCACCGCGTCCGCAAGCACACCAGCCGTCGAATTGGCCAGCCATCGTCGCCCGGATGCAGGAGCACCGCATCCGGGCCGGAATGCCGCCCATACCGGCGGCGGAACTGGATGTGATCATTGGTTTCCTGCAACAGCCTGGAGGGAACGCCTGATGCCGCACCGCTACGGGTTGCTCGCGCTCATGTTCGCACTCATCGCCGCGTGCGGCCGCGGGCCTGATACAGCTGGACCTCCGCCGCAGCAGTGGGGCAATGTTGGCATTATGATTGAAACCCGGCCGCTTCCGCCCAGAGCAGGTATGAACGAATTTCTCGTCATCGGGACCGAGGCGCGGGGGAAACCGGCCTGGAATATGATGGTCATGCTGCGAACCAACACGAACGACGGCTGGCGCCAGGCAATACAGGACGGTGAAAGCGGCGTATATCGCAAGGCCCTGGCGCTGGAATCCGGGCCGCAGAGTTTATATGTCAAGCTGCAGCGCCGCGGGGAAGAAGCCGTGCTGGAATTTCCACTGCAGGTCGAATAATCCGCCCCTCATCCGCGGTCAGGCCTGGCGCTGCGCCTTTTCCCGAGCAGATCGCTTTTAAGCCAGTGGCGCAGCAGCAGGATCTGGTCCCCGCCCCGCTGGGTGGCGCAACGGGGGCAGGTCAAGTAACACAAATAGAGCTCCTTCGGCATGCATCCCGCGTCGAGCAGTTGCGCCTGCATGTCGCGAACCGATTGCCGTATGGTGCTGACATTCCCGCAATGCAGATATGCCCGCACCTGGAACGGACGGGGTAGGTATCCGACGTGGCGAGACAGCGACGGAACGTCCTCCAGCAGCCGTGTGATGCTGCCGCGCAGCAGCCCGGTTCGTGTCAGCACCAGGCCCGGCCAGAGTTCACGCAGGTGCAGTTGTTCGATCGAGCGCTGCTGCCGCTGCAGGTAGATCTCGTAGGCCAGCGGCATGTGTACGAGCGTGGGGATCGGCAGGGTATGTGTACGATACCCGCCGAGGTCGACGTCCTGCTCATGCCAGGGAGGATAGGCGGATGGACAGCCGCAATCAGGCGTCATGCCGTTGTGAGTAGTATTTCTTGGCCGTCAGGAAGATGTTGGCGAAGAAAGTCCAGAACCCGATCCCCATCACGGTGGAGACCGTCGCGATGGTCGGTCCATAGATCCGATGTACCCTCTCCATGGCTTCGGAATTGTGCGCGAGGAGGTAATGTCCTTCCAGGCCGCCGAAGAACAGCAGGGTGGAGTAGAAGCAGCTGACGCCGATGGTGGTCCACCAGAATGAATGTTCTACCAGGCGCTGCGAGTAGAGCGGACGGCCCGATATCGTCGTGAACATGTAGTAGGTGACTGCCATGCAGAGCAGCACGACTCCGCCGACGACGTTGATATGGGCATGGGCGAGGGGGTCGATCATGTGTCCCGGTCCGCCATAGGGGCTGCCAATAGAATCCAGCCACGCCCGCACCGAAGGCATGACCTGGATCACTCCATGGACGGTGCCAATGAAAAAGAAGGTGGCGGAGGCGATCAGGTATTTGATGAGCCTCTTCGGATCCAGTGATGTCGTGGAACCGGAATTCATTGTCCAGATTCTGCGGGGCCTGCGCGATTAACAGAAAAAAGCCCGACAGCGCCGGGCTTTGAACACTGCATTGCTGAATAAACCGGGATTACTTTTTCTGTATCCCTTTGATGGCGGTTTCGCTCAGTGAACCCGCGACGAACACGCTCAAGGTGAAAAACAAGACAATCGGAACCAGAATGCTCGGCCACATAATCACTACCTCCCCTCGTTATCGATTATCGTGATTCTATCAGGCAACAAAGATGGGGCCAGTCTAGCGGATCCAGGGGGGTGACGCAAGCCGGCGGCGGCGGGGCTCGCCCGCCTCTGCCTGATAATCATGTGGCTTAACAACAAGTAAACTGCGGCTGGCGATGAGAACGGTCGTCAGATGACCGGATCGGCGCGGTCGGGCGCAGCACCTTTATCGAGTTCCGGAGGGGTGCAGGTGCTGAGGTTTTCTGTCAGTTTCTTCAGTGTGCTCGTCTGTTCGATCAGAATGGTCTTGGCGGTCAGCAGCTCCTTGAGTTGGGACTCAAGGTTGTTCTTGGATTCCCGGATTTTACTCAGGGTCTTCATGTGCTGCTCAATGCTGTTCCGCTTCTCCTGGATCTGGTTGACCAGCGGGTTTACCAGTTCCTTCAGCCAGGTGTCGGCCTCCTTGCCAGCCTGGATGAACACGTTGCGGGCATGGCTCACCAGCGAGATGAAGAATTTTTTCACGACGAAACTCTGCTCGGACATCGTGGTGACCGGGCTGTTGCGGAATTCCTCCGCCTTCAGATAGAGCAGGTCGAGCTCGTCGGTGTACTTCTTGGTCGGGAACAGCCGCGGCGAGCTTACCCTCAGGCCATACTCGTCGTGGAACTTCTTGTAGATTGCCTGCACAAGCTTGAACGTCTCTTCGGACTGGCGGCTGACGATCTGCATCGCATCGCGCATGCTGTCGAAGAACACCGACATGCCGTTCTTCATTCCTGCGGTGGTCCAGCTCCCCGCCATGTCCTTCCTGCTCCTGTCGATGATCTTGTCGATGGATTCGATATCCAGGGTGTTGAACATGATCTTTGCCTGCAGTGCGAGTTTCTTGCGGCTCAGCTGAAAGGTCTTCACGCTTTCATAATAGGCGTCCTTCTTTTCCTTCGCCTTTTGCAGCAGCTGCTGGACGATATCCTCGTTGTTGCCGCGCATAGCCTGCAGCTCGTTGATGCGGCTGCTGAGGTCGTCGAGCTGTGCGGTCAGCGGCGCATAGACATCATCCATGGAGCGTCCAAGACGGGCGACGATATTATCCCAGATGACCCGCTGCCTGTCGGGGAGGATCTCGTTGCCGAGCATCGATTCGAGTGCGGGAAGATTGCTCCTCTCGAGCAGCTCGCTATTCCCGCGGATCTTCGCCACCAGCGCCTTGTGCGCCGACAGGGGAAAGACGTTGGCAATGTCGATACCGAGCAGTTCGGCGCTGCTGCGGCACTGCTCGCGTATCGTGGCATCGACCTGCTCCGGTCTTTTCATCTCGTCCCACAGCGTATCGATCTTGTTGAGCACGGCCACCAGGCCCTTCTGCCCCTTGTTGCGGTACGCCATGATGTAGTTTTGCCATACATCGAGATCGCTCTTGGTCACCCCGGTATCTGCGGACAGGACGAACAGCACCGCCTGAGCGCTCGGCAGCATGTTGATCGTCAGCTCGGGTTCGCTGCCCAGTGCGTTCAGGCCAGGGGTGTCCAGAATAACCAGCCCCTGCTGGAGCAGGGGGTGAGGAAAACTGATGAGCGCGTGCCGCCAGACGGGGATCTCGACGGTCTGCGGTCGCACGCGGCGGTTGCCGTCCTGTTCGCCGTGAGTCAATTCATCGACGTAGAGGCCGAGCTTTTCTGCATCTTCAACGGGAACGCGCTTCGTTTTCACGACCTCGTGAAAGGTCTGGGCCATCTGGTCCGGTGAGCTGACATTGAGCGGGAATGTGGTCCAGTAGCTGTCCTCGTTCTTGAGATCGGACAGACTGATGTCGCTCAGGCGCGTCTCGATCGGCAGCAGCTTGAGGTACGATTCGCTGTTATCCCTGTCATAGAAGAGCTCGGTTGGGCACATGGTGGTGCGGCCGGCTTCGGACGGCAGCAGGCGGCGTCCGAAATCGGCGAAGAAGATCGCATTGATGAGCTCGGTTTTGCCGCGCGAGAACTCGGCGACGAAGGCGATATTCAGCTGGTCGGATTCGAGCGCGCGCAGGGCGTCATAGATGCGCAGGTCGATTTCCGGGCTGTTGAGTTGATGTTGCCCCAGCCAGTCCTGAAAGTCCCTGATAAGCTTCGTCAGATCCGCCTTCCAGTCGGCGAAGGCCTGCATCTGATTTCTGAAGCGGTCCTGCTCCTGTCCCTGGTTTATCTCCATCGCATTGGTCGACATGGGTTCCTTAATCCAAAATGCTTCCAGAGCTTTTGTGTAGTCCACTAGTTATCGGAATCGGCGAGGTTTTTTTGAATATTTTTCCGTCGCGGCGAGGGGGAAAACGCCGCGCAGCATCCACCGTGAATCCCACGTATCGGCGGATGCTTCGCAAGGTAAAGTTTTGCATGGTATTTTTCCGGGCGATTCCCCGGCAGATAGATGTACAGACCCGTGAACCGCGTCACACCGGGCGGGTCAGCCCTTCCGGCAATCGCGTCGGAGCGACGATCAGGAGGCGCTTTTCGCGCCCGTTTTCACCGCAGAGCAGAGAAATCCGTGCTTTCGGGACGTCGAACACCCGGGCGAGGAACTGTATCAGGTGGGCGTTTGCCTTGCCATCGACCGGCGGCGACGTGATCCTGATCTTGAGGTGGTTGCCCTGGATCCCGACGATCTCGTCTTTGCTGGACCGCGGCTGCACCCGGATGTTCAGCGTGAGGCGATCGCCATTCCAGGTGTAAGGGGCGGGATTGCTCATGCGGCTGTAATCGGCCGTCGACCGGTTGATTCATCCGTACGCCAGCGCCTTACCCAGGTCATTGAGCGGGCTTACGGCCAGAATTTTGAGCAGTTGGATTGCGACCAGGACGAGCAGGGGCGAGAAATCGATCCCGGACATGGAAGGCAGTATCCGCCGTGCCGGTCCCAGCAGGGGTTCGTTCAGGCTGTACAGAATGGAGAATATCGGATTGTTGTGTCTGCCGGGACCGACCCAGCTCAGGATGATCTGGACGAGGATGGTGATCAGGAAGGTGTTCAAGGTCAATGCGAGTAGCGCGGCGGCGGAAAGTACGAACAGGCCGTCGATCGAGATGGAGCGTCCGGCTGCCAGATGGATCAGCCACAGGGCGCACATCTGCAGGGCAAGCAGTAGGACGACAGAGGCCAGGTCTATCTTCCACAGCCCGGGAATAATGCGCCGCAGAGGCTTGAGCGGAGGATTCGTCGCCTTGACCAGGAACTGGCAGATCGGATTGTAGAAGTCCGCGCGCGCAATCTGCAGCAGGAAGCGCAGCAGGATCAGGAGGATGTAAAGCCCGAACAGGGTATCTATCAGGAAGGCAGATGCGGTGGACAGGTATGGATTATCCATGATGCTCTCCGAGCTTTTCCGATAGCTCGACGGATCGGTCCCGGGCCGCCTTCAGTGCACGCTCGAACAAGCCCTCGATTCCTCCATCCCGGAGTACGCTAAGTGCGCGTTCGGTAGTACCTCCCGGCGAAGTGACCTGCACGCGCAGTGTGGCGCTGTCAACCCCGCTTTCAAGCGCCATCTTGGTCGCGCCAAAGGCGGTTTGCAAGGTTAGAAGACGTGCGGTTTCAGGCGGCAAACCGAGCTTGCGTCCGGCCTGTTCCAGAACCTCCATCATCAGAAAAAAGTAAGCCGGACCGCTGCCGGACAAGGCTGTTACGGCGTCCATCAAGGATTCGTCATCGATCCACAAAGTCAGGCCGACGGCGCGCATAACCGATTCCGCGACATCGCGCTGCTCGGTCGAGACGGCATGATTGGCGTACAGCACCGTCGCCGCGCTCTGGACCAGCGCCGGAGTATTCGGCATCGCCCGCACCAGCGGGGTTCCCTGGCCCAGCCACTGCGACAAAGTCGCCGTCCGGATACCCGCCGCGATTGATATGACCAGCTTGTCTTTCCGGCCGAGCGCTGATCCGATCTCCGGTGCGACACGCTCCACCACCTGAGGTTTCACTGCAATGACCACGATATCGGCTGATTCGACTGCTGACGTATTGTGCGTGCTGGTCCTGATGGCGAATTCCTGTTCCAGGTCCTGCAGGCGTAGCTGGTCGGGATCGGCAGCGATGATGCGGGCTGGTTGATAGCCGTCGCTGATCAGTCCGCCGATCAGGCTTCGCGCCATGTTGCCCGCGCCTATGAAGGCGATGGTATGCTGTTTCATCTGGGTGAGCGGTATTCTTTATATTAGCCGTCGGCCTTGTTTCGTAAGTCTAACCGAATCTGCTGTCAAATGCGCCTGTGGACTATCGGCTACGCCGGCATGCCCCCTTGGGACGCGGATCATCCGGCGCGATGACCGAAGATTCCGCTGCCGATGCGCACGATCGTGGAGCCTTCGGCTATGGCCGCCTCGAGGTCGTCCGTCATTCCCATCGACAACGTGTCAAGCGCGTGAGCGGACCGGTTAAGGGCGTCTTGCAATTCCCTCGCCTGGTGGAAGAGGTCGCGCTGTGTATCGAAGTCGCGGCATACAGGCGGGATGACCATCAGGCCGCGCAACCGCAGCCGCGGCAGGCGGGATAGCTCCTGCGCGAGGGCGGGAACCTCCGCCGACGGCGCACCGGATTTACTGAGCTCTCCGCCGATATTGACCTCGATGCAGATGTTTAGCGGAGGCAGATGCTCTGGCCTCTGCGCGCTGAGGCGCTGTGCGATCTTGAGCCGGTCCACGCTGTGGACCCAGGCGAAGCGCTCGGCGATTCCGCGGGTTTTGTTCGACTGGACGGGCCCGATGAAATGCCATTCTATGGGCTGGTCGGCGAGGGCATCCATTTTAGTGGCGGCCTCCTGCAGGTAGCTCTCTCCAATCAGCCGCTGACCGGCACCGACGACGGCTCGAATGTCTTCCGCGGCGCGCGTCTTGGTGACCGCCAGCAGGCTGACCGAACCGGGCGGCCGGTCATAGCGCCGTTCCGCGGCGGCGATGCGTGCTCGCATGGCGTTCACTGTCCGGGCATAATCGTTCATCGGTCAGTTTCGCGCGGGTGAGTTCATCCTGTGCAGGTATCCATCCGGCGTATGGTCACGCTCAAGATGTATGGACGGATGCCGCTAAATGTCAGCGTAATCATATCAGGTCGAGGCTGAGGTAGTGCAGGCCAGTGTGCCACAAAGAACGGGAGAAAACGTAGATGGATATCGCCGAACTGCTGGCGTTCAGCGCCAAGAATAACGCCTCGGACCTGCACCTTTCAGCCGAATTGCCGCCGATGATCCGGGTTGACGGCGATGTGCGCCGCATCAACGTGCCGCCGCTTGACAACAAGACGGTGCAGACGATGCTGTACGACATCATGAGCGACAAGCAGCGCAAGGATTTCGAGGAATTCCTGGAGACGGATTTTTCCTTCGAGATCCCCGGTCTGGCGCGATTCCGCGTCAACGTATTCAACCACAATCGCGGAGTGGGCGGGGTCTTCCGCACGATTCCCTCCACTATCCTTTCCCTGGAGGAGCTGGGCGCGCCATCGGTGTTCAAGGACATATCGGATTATCCGCGCGGCATCGTGCTGGTTACCGGCCCGACCGGCTCGGGTAAGTCGACCACCCTGGCTGCGATGATCGACTACAAGAACAATAACGAGTTCGGTCATATACTCACCATCGAGGACCCCATCGAGTTCGTGCATCAGAGCAAGAAATGCCTGGTAAACCAGCGTGAAATCGGGCGCGACTCGCTCGGATTCGCCGAGGCCTTGCGCTCCGCCCTGCGCGAGGACCCGGACGTCATACTGGTGGGTGAAATGCGCGACCCGGAGACGATCTCGCTCGCGCTTACCGCCGCCGAGACCGGCCACATGGTGTTCGGCACGCTGCACACGAGCTCCGCCGCCAAGACCATCGACCGTATCATCGACGTGTTCCCGGCCGCTGAGAAGGAAATGGTGCGTTCGATGCTGTCGGAGTCACTGCGCGCGGTTATCTCGCAGACCCTGCTCAAGAAGGTCGGTGGCGGCCGTGTGGCGGCGCACGAGATCATGATCGGCACCCCGGCCATCCGCAACCTGATCCGCGAGAACAAGGTGCCGCAGATGTACTCCGCGATCCAGACCGGCCAGTCGCACGGCATGCAGACCCTCGACCAGTGTCTCCTGGAGCTGGTGCGCAAGGGCATGGTCAATCGCCAGGAGGCGATGGCCAAGGCCGCGCATCGCGACGCCTTTCGCGAATAAGGCGGCGGACGCTGCGGTCCAGTTGTTTCTTCCGGGGTGATGGTTACCCGGCGGGCACTCTCACAGAATGATCCGTACGTTCATTCGTCCCATACGGGCGAGAATATCCCGCCCTGATCCGTGCGGTGTTTCACCAGCGGGTGGCCGTACAACCTCAGCAGATTATCCTCCGTCAGCACTTCGTCAATCGGGCCGTGTACCAGGGCGTCTGAGCCGAAGAGCAGCAGCGCATGATCACAGAACCGGGCTGCCAGATTGATGTCGTGCAGCACCATGATCAGCGCCTTGTCGCCGCCACGGCTCAGTTCGCGCAGGATGCGCAGGATATGTATCTGATGATACAGATCCAGATGGGTGCTCGGTTCATCGAGCAGATAGAGCTCTGGGGCCTGTGTCAGAAGTGTCGCGATGGCCAGGCGCTGGCGTTCTCCCCCGGACAGGGTCGAAAGGGTGCGCGATTCCTTGCCGGCCAGTCCCACCTGCGCGAGGGCGGAACGCGCCCGAGCGATATCATCCTCAGTCTCCCAGCGCCAGGGTCCGAGGTAAGGGTGCCTCCCGATCAGCGCAGCTTCTAGCACCGTGCCTGGAAACAGGGTGTCCTGTTCCTGAAACAGGATGCCGAGTGAGCGCGCCAGTTGCGCGCGCGGGATCGTGTCGAGAATCTCACCGCCGAGGGTAATGGTGCCTGAGTCCTGGGCGTACAAACCTGCCAGGGTTTTCAGCAGCGTTGTTTTTCCGCAGCCATTGCGTCCGAGTACGGCCCAGCGGCTGCCGCGCTCGACCTTGAAGTTGAGATCACGGCTGATTCGTACGTCCGCGATCGATACGCCGAGATTGCGGGTTTCCAGCAGCGTGTTCAATGCTGGCTCCTGCGCAGCAGGTACAGGAACACAGGTACGCCGATCAGCGCCGTCATGACGCCGACCGGCAGCTGAAGCGGCGGGAATGCCGAGCGGGCCAGAGTGTCGGCGATGACCAGGAAAGACGCGCCTAGCAGCGCCGAGGCCGGCAGCAGGATGCGATGATCGTGGCTCACGACCATGCGCACGAGATGGGGCACGATGAGACCGATAAAGCCGATGTTCCCGGCGATGGTGATAGCCACCGCGGTCAGCAGCGATGCAAGGATGTACAGGCGCAGACGCAGGCCGGCCACGCCGATGCCGAGCGTGCGGGCCTTGAGTTCACCGAATACCAGAACGTTGAGTTCGCGCGCGCTGACGAGCGCGACCAGGAGTCCGAGACCGAGCATGATTCCGCCGAGCATGGGGTGGGGCGTCTGGCTGAGATCGCCCAGCAACCAGAAGATCATGCCGCGCAGAGTGGTGTCGGGGCTGAGTGAGAGGATCAGGCTGATGATGGCGCCCCAGCCCGAGGCGACGACTACACCGGTCAGCAGCAGCCGGGTTGGCGTCCATGCGCCGCGTCCGTGCGCCAGCGTGAATACGAGCAGCATCGAAAGCATGGCGCCGAGAAACGCCCCGCCAGTGAGCCAGAGTCCGCCAAGGCCGGCCAGCAACGTCGACAGGGCGCCGACTGCGGCGCCGCCGGAGACTCCGAGTATATAGGGGTCGGCGAGCGGATTTCGCAGCAGGACCTGCATCAGGGCACCTGCCAGGGCGAGCATGCCTCCGCAGGCGAAGGCGGTCAATGCGCGCGGGATCCTCAGTTCGGTCACGAGGGTATAGTTTGGCGCCGCGCGGTCGCCAAGCAGTATTCGCCACAGCTCATTCCAGGACACGGAAACGCTGCCCGCGGAGACGGCAAGCAACAGGCTCGCCATACCTGCGATCACCAGGGATGCGAGTATCAGCGTGTTCGTGCTCAGCGCAAATCGAGGATGGGCCATGACCGGCTTGCCGCGTAACGCGCCAGGGTGTCGTCGGGGTTGACGGCTACCGGATGCTCAACCAATTGCAACAATGGCAGATCATTATGCGAATCGGAGTAAAACCAGCTGCCGGCCAGGTCCTTGCGATTCTCGGTCAGCCAGGCGGAAAGGCGATCGACCTTGCCGTTTCTGAAGCACGGGATGCCGGTGACGCCGCCCGTGTAGCGTCCCGCCACGATCTCGGGCTCGGTCGCGAGCAAATATTCAATCCCGAGGGACGCGGCGATCGGGCGCGTGATGAAGGAATTGGTCGCGGTTATGATCAGGGGCGTATCCCCGCGTGTGCGGTGGTGTTCGATCAGTGCCCGGCCTGCCGGCAGGATGATCGGGCGGATCTTCTCCTCCAGAAACTGGCGGCGCAGGTCGAGCATGAAACCTGGTTCATGCTCGGCGAGGGGCCTCAGCTGGAAGGCGAGCCATGCATGGATATCCAGCGTCCCTGCCTGGTACTCGTGATAAAAGCGCTCGTTTTCGCGGGCGTAGTGATGTCTGTCCACGACGCCCCGCTCCACCAGGAACTCCCCCCACAGGTAGTCGCTGTCACCGGCGAGCAGGGTGTTGTCGAGATCAAATAGGGCGAGCGGCAACTTAGGGAATCCGAATATTCAACTTATTGATATTGCTTAAAGTAGTTGATCGTCGCACGGCATGCAAGGCCCAGGCGCGAGTCCGCGCCACAGACGTGATCGGTGGGCTGTGGAATTGCGGAGGCGACGGGGTTTATGGGAGAATCAATTACAAAAAGTTCTTGAGAAGGTTTTGCAAGTGATTGATTTAGATGGGTACAGGGCCAATGTCGGCATCGTTCTGAGTAATCGCGAGGGCAAGGTTCTGTGGGCGCGGCGGATCGGTCAGGACGCGTGGCAGTTCCCCCAGGGCGGCATACGCGAAGACGAGGCGCCCGAGCAGGCGATGTATCGCGAGTTGCGCGAGGAGATCGGCCTTGAGGCGGAGGACGTCGTGGTGCTCGGCCGCACGCGTAACTGGCTGCGTTACCGCTTGCCCAAACATCTGATCAGACGGCGCAGCCGTCCACTGTGCATCGGCCAGAAACAGGTCTGGTATTTATTGTACCTGGTCGGCGACGAAGGGCGGGTCCGCCTCGACTGCACGGATCAGCCGGAATTTGACCAATGGTGCTGGGTGGATTTCTGGAGCCCGCTGAAACAGGTCGTTTCCTTCAAGCGCAATGTGTACCGTAGCGCGCTCGAGGAGTTTTCTGAATTGCTGTTTAGCGATGGAAAGGTCAGCCCGGTGGTGCCGGCGGGGAAAGATATGGGTCTCGGCCATGGATAACACGATCCCGCAGCCGCGGTATATAGGATGCTCGCCACACTCCGGCGCATAGTACTGGAAGTCAATGCGGCCCGCGATCTGGAGCAGGCCCTGTCGATTATTGTCACCCGGGTCAAGCAGGCCATCAAGGTTGACGTCTGTACCGTTTATCTCTTCGATCCGTCCCAGGACGCATTCATCCTGATGGCGACCGACGGCCTGAATCCACAGGCCGTCGGCAGGGTTTCCCTCGCGCGTGGCGAAGGCTTGGTCGGTGTGGTGGGAGAAACTGAAGAACCTCTCAACCTCGACGACGCACCTGCCGACCCGCGTTATCGGTTTATCGCAGAAACCGGGGAGGTCTACTACCACGGTTTTCTCGGCGTGCCGATCATCCATCACCGCAAGGTGATGGGCGTACTGGTTGCGCGGCAGTACGACAAGCGCCGTTTCCACGATGATGAAGTGGCGTTTCTGCTCACCATTGCCGCGCAGCTGTCAGGTGCTATCGCGCTCGCCGCCGCGAGTGGCGGTATAAAGGGCTTCGCCGCGGATCAGGAAGACGCCGAATCACGCCCGATCGTCGGCCTGCCGGGCGCGCCTGGCATCGGCATCGGCGAGGCCGTGGTGATCTATCCTCCGGCGGATCTCAACGCAATTCCTGATCGGCAGGTGAGCAACATCGAGGGAGAGGTGGCGGTCTTTCGCGCAGCGCTGGAGGCCGCACGCGGCGATATCAGTGCACTGGAGCACAGGCTCGGCGACTCGCTCGCCGCCGAGGATCGCGCCTTGTTCAACGCCTATACCCTGATGTTGAGCAGTCCCAGTCTCGAGAGCCAGACTGTCGAACGCATCCGTGCCGGCAACTGGGCGGCGGGTGCGCTGCGCGACACTATCGCCGAGCACACGCGGATTTTCGATCTGATGGAGGATCCCTACATCCGCGAACGTGCGGAGGACGTGCGCGACGTTGGCCGTCGGATCCTGGCGCGGCTGGAGAACTCGCCGCAGGAACAGCGGCAGTATCCCGTGCGTACCATCCTGGTCGGTGAAGAGATCACGGCCTCGATGCTGGCGGAGGTCCCGCTGGATCGCCTGGCGGGAGTGGTGACGGTGCGCGGCTCCGGATCCTCGCATGTGGCGATATTGGCCCGTTCCCTCGGCATACCCGCGGTGGTAGGTCTGAGCGAGCTTCCGGTCGGACGCATAGATGGGCGCGAGCTGATTGTAGACGGTGACGGCGGCAGCCTGCACATTTCACCGTCGGCCAAGGTGCGCGATGAGTACCGCTTGTTGGCGCAGGAAGAGGAAAGGCTCGCGGCTGGGCTGGCTGAGCTGCGCGATCTCCCCGCTGTGACGCCGGACGGCATACGCATCCCGCTCTACGCCAACGCCGGCCTGTTATCGGACATCACCCCCTCGCTGCACCACGGAGCGGAAGGTGTTGGACTGTATCGGACCGAGTATCCGTTCATGATCCGCAACCGTTTCCCGAGCGAGGAGGAGCAGCGGCAGATCTACCGCCAGGTACTGGAAGCGTATGCGCCGCTGCCGGTGACGGTGCGCACGCTGGATATCGGCGGGGACAAGATGCTGCCCTATTTCCCGATTCATGAAGAGAACCCGTTCCTGGGCTGGCGCGGAATCCGCATCACACTCGATCATCCGGAAATATTTTCGGTGCAGTTGCGCGCGATCTTCCGCGCCAACATCGGGCTCGACAATCTGCGTCTGCTGTTGCCGATGATCAGCAACGTCGGAGAGGTCGATGAGGCATTGCGCATCATCAGGCGTGTGCATCAGGAGCTGCGCGCCCAGGGCGAGGCAGTGGTGATGCCCGACATCGGAATCATGATCGAGGTGCCTTCTGCAATCTATCAGATCGATGCGCTGGCGCCGCGCGTGGACTTTCTTTCCATAGGCACCAATGACCTGACCCAGTACATGCTGGCGGTGGACCGGAACAATGCACGCGTGGCGCCGCTATACGACTCGCTGCATCCTGCTGTACTGCGCGCACTGATGCAGGTGGTCGTGACGGCGCAACGCTGCAAGCGGGAGGTGGGCGTCTGCGGAGAGATGGCGGGCGATCCCGCATCGGCGATATTGCTGCTCGGCATGGGAATATCAAACCTCAGCGCGAGTGTCACCAGCCTGCCACGTGTCAAATGGGTGATCCATAACTTCAGCGTCGCCAGGGCGCGGGATATCCTGGACGAGGTGCTGACGATGGAAGATACACGCAGCATCCGCCGTCATCTGGACACCATCCTGCAGCAGGCCGGGCTGGTCAGCCTGGTCAGACCTGGACGTTAGCCGGGTTTGTCAGAATGACACCAGCAATCCGAGCATGGCCAGGTATTGCTTGTAGTCGTAATCGTCGATGTTGGAGCGGTTGTCAGTGCGGCGGTACTCGAAGGAGAGCTCGTTTCCTCCGGAGAACCCGTGCGTGAGTCGCGCGATTACGCTGAATCGGTCGTCGTTGCGGGTGAGAAAACTTCCATCCGCCATCTCATTCGGATTGAGGTAATGAGAGCGGTAGTAGCGCAGCTCGAACGTGGCGTTGAACAGGCGGCCTGCCGGGCTTTCCACACCGATGCGCAGCGAATTCCGCACCGGTGAATAACTGGTAAAGCGGGGTGCGTCGAGTTCCTCGCGATAATTGGTTTCGAGCTGATACAGCAGGTACAGCTGTAGTTCTTCGCGCAGCCAGGTCATCCCCACATCGGTATTGTGGCGCCAGCCTGCGAGATAGGAATAGAGTGTGTCCAGATCTTTGATATGGCTCATTTCATAACGCAGGCGCAGGCGGCTGCGGCCTGGGTCCAGCCAGCGGCTGGCGTTCAGATTGAACTGGGTCTCAAGGGTGAAGTCATCGCCGTCCAGAAAACTGTGTACCAGTTGGGTGCGGCCCAGCGTCGACCATCCCGCGAGATTCTTCTCCAGTGAACCACCAACGCGCAGGGAATCGATGTCGTAGCCTTTTATGTCCTGGTATTTGATGACATAAGCACTCCCCTCAAGGTTCATCTGCAGGCCGCCATCGTTTTCGCCGATGCGGCGGTTGAGATGGGCGAAGACGTCGAGGAAAAAATCGTCCTGATCGCTGGTGACCAGGGCTTGGTTGTCCGCGCGCAGGATCACGTTGCTGTCATACCCCGATTCTCCCCCAATGTAACCTGACCAGGGCGACGCAGCCGTAGCGGCCGCGTCTTCCAGCATGCGGGCTGTTTCCCGCTGGCCCGAATAGCGCGCCAGCAGGGTCAGGGCAAGATTCCGGAGCTTCGGGTTGTCCGCGCTTTCTACGGTGTGCTGCAGCCAGACCGCGACCTGGTCCGGCTGATTCAGCTTGATATCGACGAGAGCCAGGTTGTAATAGCCCAGGGCCGCAAGTTCGGGGTCGGCGATGACCTTCAGAAAAGAATCCCTCGCCTCCGGGTAGCGCGCGAGTTTGTAATAGCTGGCGCCGAGATTGTAGTGCAACAATGCGGATGCGGTGGCATCGGCTTGTGACGCGAGAAAATGTGCGACTGCAGCCTCGTAATCGCTGCGGTTGAAGGCGTCAATGCCGAGATCGTAAGCCTCGTCGGCGCAGGCGCTGGACAGCAGCAGGCAGATGATCAGGGCAAAGAGCAACTGACCGGGTTTCTTCGCGCGCTGCGGGACACGGGCGCTGGACGACATGTCGGCACGGGAATGGCTTGCCTCTCCTGGCATCCGGGAGCAGCGGATGAGATGCGTGGAGGGCCGTGGATTTACGCCTCACCATCCTTAACAACGGTGAGAACTCGTGGACCGGTGCCTAATTTATACTATTTCTGGCGGCCAGGCCATGCGGAAGGAGGATAGGGGTCGCGGAATCTGTCTCAATTGCTGCGGGAAGCATCCTGGATCGATTGCCGCTGATCACGCGTAGTCGTCTGGCGATCCTCGCGCTGCTCGCGCGATTCAATCGAGCGATCGCGGAAGCCCGTGATTTCTCTTCGGTCACCGTCGTTCGCTCGATATTCGGAGTCTGGCCGGTTTGCCCGCTGATCATTGCCGGCATCCCTATCCCTGCGTACATCACGGTCTCTCCTGCCATCGCGGCGGTGATCGTTCGAGCCTTCGTCGGTTTGCTGGCCAGCGTTCGGGGAATTCTCGGTCGCGCCACCCTTCCGTTCGCTCGTTGCGGGGGCGGTCTCTATGGGGCCCCTGGGCAGTTCAATGCGGTTGATGAATTCATTGATACCTTGTTTTGTATCCATCATCCGGATGGTTACGTCGAGGTCACCGGCCACATCCGCCGCGTACGCCTTCGCTGTCAGGACGGAGCTGATGATGATGGACAGGCAGGTTGTATAGATGATCCGCATGGACAGGCTCTTTATGGTCACATTACCGTAACTGGCACCGCAACCTGATCCGGAAGACCGGCGGCTGGCACATCCTGTGGCGGCAGCACGTCCAGCCTCAGGGCAAAATTCTTTCTCTTCCCGGTGTGCGTCACTACGGCGACCAGTTCGCCGCCGTGGCCGCTGTGCGCCTCGACCGGCAGCACCAGAAGATTCTTTCCTTGCGCCAGCCCGCCTTCCCAACTGAGCTCGCGCTGGCCGGGATAACCGCTGACTTCGACGCCATCGGGTAGCTCTATAGTAAAACGGGCATTCTCCATGGCGTGCTCGGACTCAAATACCAGACTTACCTCCTGGGCCTGGTTCAGTGCGATCATCAGCCCGGGGATTTCCTGCGCAGGCGGTGCGTCGGATTTATACAAGACATTCACCGCAAATATCAACATGATGCTTGCCGCGAGTGCCGCACCCGGGATGCGCCATCCCAGGCGTCGGCGCTCGTGTGTGACCGCCTGCGCGATGGCGCGGTCGAAAAACGCATCGGAGGGCTCCGGGGCAGGCAGGTTGCGCAGCGCGCGGCGGACGTCATTCTCCCGCTCCAGCAGGGCACGGCATTGCCGGCATTGGCGGATATGCCGCTCAAGCGCGATGTCCATCTCAGGCCTCAGCAAGCCGTCGAGATAATCGTCCAGTTGCTTGAGGATCTGTTGGCAATCCATAGGTGTCCCCATTTGCATACACTAGTACACGAAGGGACGGAAAAAAAGTTCCCGATACATATCCAACTATATGAATGACACCGATTTATTTTTTTCTGGCCGTGGCTGGCGTTCATCTTCCAGATGAATCAGCAATTCGCGCAAGCGCGCTCGAGCCCGGTGCAGGCGGGATTTAAGGGTGCCAATCGGGCAATCAAGGATCACTTGCATCTCTTCCAGGGTATAGCCTTCGATGTCGTGCAGGCCGAGGACGTGCCGGTGATCTTCACTCAGTCTGTCGATGACCTGCAGCAGGTGTCGAGTCAGAACGCTTTGTTCGGTTTCGAGCTCCGGGTTACCTTCCACGCCGGGGAGATTGTCGATCGGATCGGAGCTGTGCGCATCGGCGCCATGATCGACAGCCAGATGGACAGGGGAGCGGGAATAGCGTCGGTGGTTGTCGACGAAGATACGGTACATGACGCGGCTCAGCCAGGGGCGAAGCCGATCGACTTCCATCAGTTCCTGACGGCGCGGATACAGCTTAAGCAACAGCTCCTGAAGCAGGTCCTCCGCGTCTTCCCGGCTCCGGGTGAGGCGGTAGGCGAGCCGGAAAAGCGGTTTGAGATGGGGGCGGACCAGGGTTTCAAAGGCTGATTGCTCAGACCGTCCCTTATCGCCTGCGGTGGATTTACGGTGCAATGGTGGCGACCCCGAAGCTTAGCCTTTCTTCGCCCCTGCCAAGAGGTGGGCTGTGTTATTGCCCGCTGCCGCTCGATCTGGGATACCGGGAGGAGTGTCGGGAAATGAGTGGTACGGATTAGTACCCATGACGCGCGAAAAGGTTCCCAATGTTCCAGTTGTTATTAGGGTATCTCGTCTCGATCTAGTCCCCGGCCGTACTTTGCTATAGACCCGCCCGACGGGAATAATCGGGGGTGATCGATATCATACTTGTTGATATTAAACATTTATTTCCGACGTGACTTGTAAGCGGAGATGTCATTGGCCGGTTACCCGGACTCTCAGGCGCAGCTTTTCAAGCATGTCCACAACCGCGTTCTGTCGCCACTGCGGTATTGAAGCTTCCCTTTACAGCGGGCGAGGGTGGACGGTAAAATACGCCCCCTTTGAGGTCTTCTTGTGTAGCAGCCAGCTTATTGCGAGGGATGTGAATGCCTAATGTTCGCGTGAGAGACAACGAGCCGTTCGAAGTGGCGTTGCGCCGCTTCAAGCGTATCTGTGAAAAAAGCGGTGTTCTGTCCGAGATACGCCGGCGGGAGTTTTATGAAAAGCCCACCTCGGTTCGCAAGCGCAAGGCCGCGGCTGCGGTCAAACGCCAGCAGAAGCGCACATCGATGGAGCGTGCTCGTTTCTCCCGCCCTCATTCTTGAATAAACCAGACGGCGCGTGCCCCGGCGAGGGGCCGCGTCGCTTGAAATCGCGCCACTCCTAGCTATTCCGCGGGCTTCTTCATATGGAAACATCGATCAAGCGTCGCCTGCAGGAAGACATGAAAACCGCCATGCGTGCCAGGGACAGCCAGCGCCTGGGCATCATCCGGCTCATCAACGCGGCGATCAAGCAGCGTGAGGTCGACGAACGCATCGCCCTTGATGATGAACAGGTCATCGTCGTACTTAGCAAGATGATCAAGCAGCGCAATGACTCCATCGACCAGTACGGCAAGGCCGGACGCCAGGATCTGGTCGATAAGGAAGCCTATGAAATCAAGGTCATAGAAGAATACCTCCCTCCCGCGCTCTCGGAAGAGGAACTGACCGGCCTGATCGATCGGGCGGTGGCCCAGACGGGTGCGCAGTCAGTCAAAGACATGGGCAAGGTCATGAGTGTGTTGAAGCCGCTGGTTCAGGGACGCGCCGATATGGGAGTGGTCGGAGCCCGGATCAAGGCCAGGCTCGGTTAGAATCGCGGATACAAGGGATCGGCATTACAAGGAAAAGAGGGGGTGTATGCGCATGCGGGCGCCTGATCGAGACTCCAGCCACGGCCCCGGCGATACCCTTGTCCCTTGTATCTTCGCCCTTGTATCTTAGTTCACCATGGCAGGCAGGATTCCCCAGGACTTCATCGATGGATTGACCGCCCGCGTCGACATCGTAGAAGTGATAGACAGTTACGTAGCCCTGCGCAAGGCCGGGCGCGAATATGTGGCGCGCTGCCCGTTTCACGAAGAAAAAACCCCGTCTTTCACGGTCAGTCCCGAGAAACAGTTTTATCATTGCTTCGGCTGCGGTGCCCACGGAACCGTTATCGGTTTCATGATGGAGTACTGCCATCTCGATTTCGTCGACGCGGTCCATGAGCTTGCCCAGAGAGTCGGACTGGAGGTCCCCCAGGCGCCTGGCAGCGACCGGGCCCGGCAGGGCGGTGAATCCTTCGATATCCTGCGGGAGGCGGCGCACTATTTCCGCCGCCAGCTGCGTGATCACCCGCGGGGAAAGCTGGCAGTAGACTATCTCAAGGGACGCGGCGTCGCCGGGGATACCGCCACCGAGTTTGCGATCGGTTATGCCCCCGCAGGATGGGACAATCTGTCCGGTTCCCTTGGCGGCATGTTCGGTGCGGAGGCGCTGGCGGCGGCGGGACTGCTCATCAAGCGCGATCAGGGCGGATACTACGATCGCTTTCGTGACCGCGTCATGTTTCCCATCCGGGATGTTCGCGGCCGGGTGATCGGATTCGGCGGCCGGGTGATCGGCGACGACACACCGAAGTACCTGAACTCTCCGGAGACAGACCTCTTTCATAAAGGGCGCGAACTTTACGGGCTGTACGAGGCGCGCAGCAGCATCAAGCAACTTGAACGCCTGCTTGTGGTCGAAGGTTACATGGATGTGGTCATGCTGGCGCAGCATGGAATCCGTTATGCCGTTGCGACCCTCGGCACCGCGACCACTCCGCAGCATCTGGAGCGCATGTTCAGGCTGGTGCCGGAGGTGGTCTTCTGTTTTGACGGTGACCGGGCCGGCCGCGAGGCAGCATGGCGCGCCCTCGAGCAGGCACTGCCTGCTCTGCGGGACGGGTGGCAGGCGCGCTTCATGTTTGTTCCCGAGGGTGATGACCCGGATTCGCTGGTGCGCAAGGAACACAGGGAGGTGTTTGAAACACGTGTTGAGAACGCAATCACGCTTTCCACTTTCTTCTATGACACGCTGGTAGGGCGTGCCGATATATCGAGCATAGATGGTCGGGCTCGATTGGTGGAACTGGTGCGCCCCTATCTTGCAAGGCTGGCCCCTGGGGTTTTCCGGCAGCTGATGATCGATCGTCTGGCGGAACTGTCGAGACTGAACCCCGATGTCCTGGCGGGAATGCTGTCAGGCAAGCAGGGGTCCAGCCGTCCCGCCGGACGCCCCCGGGGTCCTCAAGGCGAGCGTACGGTGGTCTCGCTGGTACGCAGGGCGATCTCCCATCTGTTGCGGAAACCCGCCTTGGCCCAGCATGCGGTAGATTACAAGCGGCTGATTAGTATGGAGACTCCCGGCGTAGGATTATTGGTGGAGATGCTTGATTTGTTGCAGGTTAACCCTCATTTCACAACAGCCATCGTGCTGGAGCATTGGCGCGACCACGAGCACGCCAAGGCGCTGGCCAGGCTGGCCCGGGAAGAGTCGCTGGTACCGTACGAAGAGCTGGATCGGGAGTTTCTTGAAGCCTTGCACCGCCTCCAGCTCGGTTATGTCGAGCAGCAGATCGGCACCCTGAACAGCCGTCCGCGGGACGCATGGAGTCAGCAGGAAAAGGAGGAGCTGACCCGGCTGCTACAGGAAAAGAAGTCGCTCAAACAGTTAGTTATGGATATGTCGACGGTCGAATGACGGGTGTTTAAGTATTGCCGCGATATGTTCTCAATCCCCGGCTGCATGTAGTAGAATCGGCCGTTTCATTGTCAATCTAGTCGACCAGAGGTCGGGAAGCCATTATGAAGCAGGATCAGCAGTCGCAACTCAAGACCTTGATCGCCAAGGGCAAGGAACAGGGTTATCTGACCTATCGCGAGGTCAATGATCACCTGCCCAACGACATCGTTGATCCCGAGCAGATCGAGGACATCATCGGCATGATCAACGACATGGGTATCACCGTGCACGAAATCGCGCCTGATACCGAAAGTCTGCTGATGAACGATGCGGCGGTGGACGGCGACGACGATGCCGCCGAGGAAGCAGCCGCTGCGCTGGCGAGCGTGGACAGCGAGTTCGGGCGCACGACTGACCCGGTGCGCATGTACATGCGTGAGATGGGTACTGTCGAGCTGCTGACCCGCGAAGGCGAGATCAAGATCGCCAAGCGCATTGAAAGTGGTCAGCGACAGATGTTGCTCGCCCTGACGGAGTACCCGGATACGGTCGCCGAGTTCCTGCGTTCCTATCAGAAAGTGCAGGCGAACGAGGCGCGTCTGGGCGACCTGATCACCGGCTATGTCGATCCCAACCAGGATGAAAACGTCAATTTACCGGTCGCGCAGGCGGCGGTAGTCGAAGAAGAGTTCGTCGTGGAAGCGGTCGAGGTGGAGGGCGACGAGGAGGGCGGAGAAGCCGGCGAGGCCGCGGACACCGGCCCGGATCCCGAAGTAGCCCGTGTGCGCTTCGAGGAGCTGGAGAAGCTGTACAAGAAGGCCATGGCGGCGGTGGAAAAACAGGGGCGGGCCCATGACAAGACCGCCAAGCTGCTCAGGGAACTGACCGACTGTTTCATGACCTTCAAGCTCACCCAGCGCATGACGGATCATCTGATCAACAACCTGCGTGAAACGGTGGAGCGCATCCGCGCGCAGGAAAAGATCATCATGACGGTGTGCGTGAGCAACGCGCACATGCCGCGCAAGGAGTTCATCACCTCCTTCCCCGACAACGAGACAGATCTCAACTGGCTGCCGCGCCAGATCAAGGCGGGCAAGAAACACTCCAGGATTCTGGAGGTGCACCAGGACGAGATCCTGCGCGCGCAGAAGAAGCTGATCGGGATCCAGACCGAATCAAACATGGCCATCAACGAGATCAAGGACATCAATCGCAAGATGTCCATCGGCGAGGCCAAGGCGCGCCGCGCCAAGAAGGAGATGGTCGAGGCCAACCTCCGCCTGGTGATCTCGATCGCCAAGAAGTACACCAATCGCGGCCTGCAGTTCCTCGACCTGATCCAGGAAGGCAACATCGGCCTGATGAAGGCCGTGGACAAGTTTGAATACCGCCGCGGTTATAAATTCTCAACCTACGCCACATGGTGGATCCGTCAGGCCATCACCCGCTCGATCGCGGACCAGGCGCGCACCATCCGCATCCCGGTGCACATGATCGAGACGATCAACAAGCTCAACCGCATCTCGCGCCAGATGCTGCAGGAGATGGGGCGCGAGGCGACGCCGGACGAACTGGCTGCGCGCATGGACATGCCCGAGGACAAGATCCGCAAGGTGCTTAAGATCGCCAAGGAGCCGATTTCGATGGAGACCCCGATCGGTGACGACGAGGATTCCCACCTGGGCGATTTCATTGAGGACTCGAACATCCTGTCGCCGCCCGAGGCGGCCACCATCGCCGGTCTGCGCGAGGCGACCACCGCTGTGCTCGAGAGCCTGACCGCGCGCGAGGCCAAGGTGCTGCGCATGCGCTTCGGCATCGACATGAACACCGACCACACGCTGGAGGAGGTCGGCAAGCAGTTCGACGTCACGCGCGAGCGCATCCGCCAGATCGAGGCCAAGGCCCTGCGCAAGCTGCGTCACCCGAGCCGTTCGGAGGCCTTGCGCAGTTTCGTGGATTAATCAGGCAATCGCCGCAAGGCAAAAGTAAAAAGGGAGCCGCGAGGCTCCCTTTGTTTTCCGGCTCGCCGTTTTTGCAGCGATCTTCCAGCCATATCCTTGATTTCCGCTAGCTTCGCAGCGCTGAACGCCGGCGTTGTGTGGTGTGAATTTCACAATGCTGCGCTATACTTTCGCGCATTCCGGGCCTGTAGCTCAGTCGGTTAGAGCAGGGGACTCATAATCCCTTGGTCCTCGGTTCGAGTCCGAGCGGGCCCACCAAATCGTCCGTGACAACGCGATTGCGCGATCGCGCTCACCCCGGGAGTCATGGATCTGTTTTCCGCACACATGTGCCGTCGACACGTCTATCGACCTGGCGGGACGGCATCGCCGCGAATCTGCTGGCCGGTGGTGAGCAGGGGTGCGCAGGAGTCCTCGATACCATATCTTGATGTTGAGACCGCGATGTTTCGAAGCCTCGACTTGCTCAAGGATGAACTTTTTACCTCGGGCGCGGTCTTCTAGTATAAGTTCTGTCAAGGTCTGTCAGCGACAGCTAAAGTCGATACGGACGTCGGCACCTTGACAGGCTTCTAATTCCCATAGGCCCCGCCCGGTGCGGGGCCTTCGTGTTTGTATCCCACAGAATTTCCCTTTGTAATAAGCAGCTTACTTAAGCGTATTTTAAGTTCGGCACCCTATCTTAGGCGCTGTATGAAGCCGAAACAGGTACCAGACATGAATACATCAGCAGAAATCAACACGGGGTCCGCGCGGTGCGCGGTATCGGCGTTGCCGCGCCTGGGTGAGCCGCATACGACGCTGACACTGGCCACGCATGGTCGCGGCGATCCCCTGCGCCCGGTCATGGAGGGCTTCGTGCGCGACCGTTTCCGTCGCGCCTACGGAGCGGAGGTTGAAAGCTTTTGTCCGGAACTGCTCAGTCTGGTGTGCGAAGACCAATCCCTGTGCGCCGTGGCAGGGGTGCGGCCGGCGGCGGACGAGCGGCTGTACTCCGAGTATTACCTCGATACCGATGTCGAGGCGTTTCTCGCGGAGCAGCTGGGCCGATCCGGTATTCCCCGCGCCTCCATCGTCGAGGTGGGTAATCTGGCCCCGGCAAGCGTCGGACAGGCGCGCTGGCTGATTGCGACCCTGACTGCATACCTCTATTCATCCGGTTTTGAATGGGTGGTGTTCACCGCCATTCCGCCCATCTATAACGCATTCGTCCGCCTTGGACTGCCGTTGAAGATCCATGCCCAGGCGGATATCACGCGCCTGCCACCCGAGGTGCGCGACCAGTGGGGCAGCTATTACGAGGCGGGTCCTGTGGTGTGCTACGGCGATATCGCCGAGGGCTTCCGCCAGCTGGGCGCCGCCATCCACCCGGATAGACGCAAACTCTGGAGCCTGTGGCTGGACGCACAGCGGCTCGGAAACCATGAAGCCGGAACGACTTCGTTCCGTGCAGTGGGGGGTGAATGAGCAGACTGATCACGCGCCTGCGCGTGCACGCACAGGAACGGCCGGATGCGCCCGCAGTAGCTGGCGAGCACGTGTCTCTCGGTTATGCCCGACTGGTCGATGAAGTCGAGAATCTGGCTGCGCGGTTGCCGGGGCGGTGTCTGGGTTTGTTGCTGGATAACGGACCGGCATGGGTTATTGCCGATCTCGCGGCGCTGACGGGAAATATCATATGTATTCCCCTGCCGGGGTTCTTCACCGATGAACAGCTCGTGCACACCGTACGCGATGCCGGCGTAGACTGCCTGCTCACCGATCAACCGGAGCGCCTTGCCCGGATTGCCATTGGCGTGGTGTCGACCGCAGTAGAGGTCGCCGGCGAAACGCTGGCCCTGGGTGTGCTGCCGGGCGCGATTGCGGCGATCGGTTACTCCGATATGGCAAAGGTCACCTATACCTCGGGCAGCACAGGTGAGCCGCGCGGGGTCTGCGTGTCTTGTCAGGCGCTGGAACACAAGGTCGAAATTCTGGCTCGCGCCACCGGCGCCACCGAAACAGACGTCAGTCTGTGTCTGACTCCGCTCTCCACCCTGCTGGAGAACCTCGGCGGTGTGTATGTGCCCTTGCTCGCGGGTGCGCTGTGCCGCGTGCCCCGCCTGAGTTCGGTCGGACTCTCAGGTTCCTCCGGCCTCGATGTGGCACGACTGATCAGTGCGTTGAACAGCTATCTCCCCAGCAGCGTGATCGTGATCCCGCAGCAGTTGCGCGCGATGCTGGCGGCGCGTGCGCGAGGTGCGAATCTGCCCGACAGCCTGCGCTTCATTGCCGTGGGAGGTGCGCCGGTGGCGCGGGATCTGCTGCTGCAAGCGCGGCGCGACGGGCTGCCGGTGTACCAGGGCTACGGGCTGTCAGAGGCGGTGTCGGTCGTCGCCCTTAATACGCCCGGCGCCAACCGTATCGGTTCGGCGGGCAGGCCACTTCCGGGCTTGACGGTGCGCATCGCCGGGGATGGCGAAATCATGGTGCGGGGCGATTTGTTCAGCGGTTACCTGGGCGACCAGCCGCGCGGAGATGATGAGCTGACCACTGGCGATCTCGGCTATCTCGATACCGAGGGCTATCTTTACGTGACCGGGCGCAAGAAGAACGCCTATGCGACAGCGTACGGACGTAATGTCTCCCCCGAATGGATCGAGGGCCAACTCTTGGCCCAGACGGCCTTGGCGCAGGCTGTGGTTTTCGGTGAGTCGAGCCCGGTCAATGTTGCGCTGATCGTCGCGATGAAGGGCGCGCGCGCCGAGGATGTCGGGATGGCGGTGGAGGCGGCGAACCGCAGTCTGCCGGATTACGCGCGCGTGGGCAGATACGTGCTCGCCGCGGAACCGTTCACGATTGCGAATGGACAGCTTACAGGAACCGGGCGTCCGCGCCGCGACGAGCTCGCACGCCGCTATGCCGACGTGCTCCGGCCCATAATGCGGGAGGCAGTCTAGATGAGTTTCAGTGATGATCTGATCGTCGCTACCGAAGCGGCGCGCGGGGACTTCCTTGCTATCCCGGCGATCACGCGCGGCATGCGTGGCGAGATACCACTCTCGGCCTATATCGCATTTCTTGCCGAAGCCTACCACCATGTCAAGCACACGGTGCCTCTGTTGATGGCGTGCGGAGCCGCGCTGCCTGAACGTCTCGAATGGCTGCGCGAGGCGATGGGCCATTACATCGAGGAGGAGATGGGACATCAGGAATGGATATTGAACGACATCCGCGCCTGCGGCGCCGATGCCGAGGCGGTGCGGCGCGGCAGACCGGGCGCGGCCACGGAGGTCATGGTGGCATATGCCTATGACACCGTTCGGCGCGGAAACCCGGCAGGCTTTCTTGGCATGGTATTCGTGCTCGAGGGCACGAGCATCCGGCTTGCCTGCCAGGCGGCGCATGTCATACAGGCGTCTCTCGGTCTGCCCGACCGGGCGTTCAGCTATCTGAATTCGCATGGCGCGCTCGATCTCAAGCATATGGAGTTTTTCAGTTCTCTGGTCAATCGCCTTGATGACGAGACAGACCGGCAGGCGGTCCTGCATGGGGCCATGATGTTTTACCGGCTTTACGGCGACATCTTTCGCAGTCTGCCCTTGGACAAGGATTAATTCAGGAGGAAGCGCTTATGAAGGCACGATCGATGGTAATGGCATTTATATTGGCAGTGGCGACAGGGGCGGTGGCTCCTGTTTTAGCACAGGATGACGACGTCCTCGCGCAGGATATCCGGCAGTTGCAGGACGGCTGGGCGGTGGCGAACTATCAGACGCCGGAAAAGCAGCGGGATGATGCCTTCAAGCAACTGACCGGGACGGCAGACCAGGTAGTGGCTCGCCATGAGGGACGTGCCGAGCCGCTCATATGGAAGGCCATCATCCTGAGTTCGCATGCCGGTGCGGTCGGCGGGCTGGGCGCGCTTGGCAAGGTCAAGGAGGCGCGACGCCTGCTGGAGCGGGCGGAGTCGATCAACCCGGAGGCGCTGAACGGCTCGGTCTATACCTCGCTGGGCAGCCTCTACTATCAGGTGCCGGGTTGGCCGGTTGGATTCGGCAACGACGAGCAGGCCGAGAAATATCTGAAGAAGGCGCTGTCAGTCAATCCGGACGGCATCGACCCGAATTATTTCTACGGCGATTATCTGCTCGAGCAGAAGCGATATGAGGAGGCCGCGCGTTATCTCGAAAAGGCCTTGCAGGCGCCCGACCGTCCGTTCCGTGCCAGCGCCGATCAAGGGCGGCGCGATGAGGCGCGGGCCAGGCTGGCTCTGGCCCGCAAACATCTGGATTAGTCAGGAGATAAAACATGAAGCTGGAATCTGCGCGAATACTGCTGACCGGCGCCTGTGGCGGGATAGGACAAGCCCTGTTCGTGGAATTGCTGGATCGCGGCGCCAGCGTCGGCATAGTCGACCGTCGCGGCGATGAGCTGGTGCAGCTTGCCGGGCGGTTCGCCGGTGAGGCCTCCCGCATCGAGCCGGTCTGCGCAGACATCACCGACAGCGCCGGGCGCGCCCTGATCCTGCGGCGCATGCACGAGCGCTTCGGCGGTGTGGATGTCCTTATCAACAACGCCGGCATTCTGGCCTTCACCGAATTCGCGCGGCAGGATCCCGCCGGCATTGAGCAGATGATGCGGGTCAATGTGACCGCCCCGCTGGCGCTTGCGCGGGCGGTGCTGCCGGAGATGATCGGGCGCGGCTGGGGCCGCATCGTCAATGTTGGTTCGATTTTCGGTTCGATCGGATTTGCATGGCACACGGCCTATTCGACGAGCAAATATGCAATGCGCGGATTCTCCGAGGCCTTACGGCGGGAACTCGATGGCAGCGGCGTAGGGGTGACCTATGTTGCCCCGCGCGCGGTGCGGACGCCGCTCAATCCACCCGAGATGTACCGCATGGCGGAGCGGACCGGCATGAAGATGGACGAACCGGCGGCGGTCGCGCGACAGATCGTGCGGGCAATCGAGCGCGATCGCAAGGATGTCTACCTGGGTTTTCCGGAATCGTTCTTCGTCAGGATGAACGCCCTGTTTCCACGCCTTGTCGACGGGGCGTTGCGGCGGCAGAACAGTGTGATGCGAACCTTCATACCGGAAGCCTGATGCTTCCTCCGCCAGGCTTTGATGCCGGCCTCTGGAACTAATCTCTCCCCCTCTCGTCAAATACGCATATCGACCCTCGCGCGTGCAGCGCGAGAGCAGGAATTTCCTACATCAACAATAAATTGTAGGGTCGCGTGGATGACCATTAGAGGCCTCTGGGGTATAATCTGCGCTTATAAACATATAACCGCGCGCCAGCCGATCTAGGCGACGCGGGATGCGGGTAGGAACTCTTGATAGGGATATCATATCATCTTGCGTCACGGCGGGTCCTGGTGCGCAAGTTGCTTAGATAATCCATATGAGCTTGCTGAAACCATTCCATACCCGTCTCGTCTTCCTGGTATTGTCCGGCCTGTTATTGCCGGCCTGTGACGTCAACGAACCCTCCGAGTCCTCTGTTCCGAACCTTGTCACCGGCGTCGTCAGCGCGCCGAGCGAGGACAGCCTCCAGTTTTCATCCGCTGATCCGTTCATCAACCCATTTTCGCAACTTGCCGCCTGGCTGACGGGCACGGCAAACGCCGCTGTCACCGGCCTCGTCCCGGTCAACGGGGCTACTGTGCAACTGGTACGCCTGGATAGCCTGGGGAATGTGGTCACCGTGATCGCGGCGGCGACCAGTGCCTCCGACGGCTCGTACACCTTCAATGACACACCGGCGCCGGACAGCACCCTGGCCGTCCGGGTGACAGGCCAGGCCAATACCATGCGCGCCATTGTGACCGGTTCCGAAGTTGATGTTTCGCCGGCGTCGGAGGCAGTCGTCGACAGTATCGTCGACGCCTTGACGGGTGGAGTGACCCTCGCGAATTTTGCGGTGGAGGAGGTCGCGGCGCTGTCGAATCTCGTCGCCGGCATGGATGTCGACCTTGACGGCCTGAACTTCACCCAGGCGGTAGCCACGATCCAGAATGCCTCCTCTCCCATTCTCGGCGGTCTCATCGACGGGTTTTCCGGCGGCGGCGTGGAAGTCGTGCTGCACAACGGCCTGTATGGCGGTCTGCAGCATGAGTCAGCCTTTAAGGACACCTTTACCCTGGGCAGCGGCGAGGGCGGCATCGAGATCCACGCACTCGGCGGCGGGTGGGGCTATGGGGACGGCGGCGCGGCCACCGGCGGCATTCTCTTCGGCACCCTCACGAGGCACGACCTTGCCACCGTCAACGATCCGGAGAGCGACGTCGGCGGCGTTGATGGATCATCCCACGTCGTGACTGCGGAAGGGCAGGTCCTGGCGACGGATGCGGCGGGCAATGGAGCCGTGGGTGCCGTCACCTCTGACGGTTCCCTGCTGATCTACCCGGTGGAGACCAATGCGGCGGGGATCATGGGCCGCGGCCTGATGCTGGCGGTCAAGCGATCGATCGATACGCTGGCGCTCGATAATACCGTGCTCGATCCCGCAGGGGGCTCCGAAACCGCATACAACCTGGTGAGGCTGAAGGAAACCCTGTCGGGGCCGCTGTCCGGCACGGGCGAGAACTTCGCTGCCCTGACGACGGAAAACGGTTCGATATCCTTCGACAGCGACGATCAATTCATCTCCGGCGAGAATGTCTACGCGTCGTTTTCGGCCGATGTGACATCGACCAACCGCCTCGCCCTGGACCTCGATAGCGACAGCGTCGTCCAGGACGGTCCCCTGGTGGATAATTTCAACGGCATCTATCAGGTGATCATGGACGGCAGCCTGGTCATGCAGAATGCCGCCGGCAACTTTCTCGGCCAGGGGTTCGTCACCTCGAACGGACGGCTGCTCGTCATGTCAACCACCACCGATCTGATGCAGATCGAGCTGGATGTCCTTGCCAACGACAACGATCCCGATGTGGGCGACAGCCTGACGATTACCGGAACCTCGCTCACGCAGCTCGGGGGTACGGTGACGGTCAATGCCGCCGGCAACAAGCTGCTGTACATCCCGCCGAGGAACACCCTCGGCACCGAGGTCTTCACCTACTCGGTCAGCGATGGTACGACGACCAGAACGGGCAATGTCAGCTTCGTCCTCGACAACACGAACAGCGCCCCGACGGCGGTTAATGACTCCGGCCTCAGCGTGCCGCTGGGCAGCGTCAACAGCCCGCTCAACGTGCTGGCCAACGACAGCGACCCCGACCTTGGCGACTCGCTGTCGATCAGCGCAGTCGGTATCCCCGATTCAGGCGGCACCGTGGCGATCAACGGGACCGGAACCGCCCTGCTGTATACCCCGGCGACGGGACACACCGGTGATGAGAATATCAGCTACACCATCAGCGACGAACTGGGTCTTACCGCGACGGCGACAGTCACGGTCACGACGATAGACGGGGGCAACAACAGTGCCCCGACGGCGGTCGATGATACCGGCATCAGCGTCGGCAAGGACAGTCTCGACAATCCGGTAAACGTGCTGGCAAACGACAGTGATCCCGATGTCGGCGACACGCTGATCGTGATCGCAGCCGGTACGGTGCAGGCGCCCACGGCCGGCGGCACGGTGACCGCCAACGGCGGCAACCTTCTTTATACCCCGGCATCCGGATATACCGGAAACGAGAGTTTCAGTTATACGATCAGCGACGGTGTCGACACGGACACCGCCACGGTAACGGTCACCGTCGTGGCCGCGGGCAATACGCCGCCGACCGCGGTTGATGACGGCGGCTTGAGTGTCGCCATGGGCAGCAGCGGCAATATACTGAATGTGCTTGTCAACGACAGCGATCCGGACATCGGAGCCTTCCTGTCCATAACCGCGGTCGGTGCTACCAGCAACGGGGGCAGCGCGACCATCAACGGTACCAACGACCGACTGATCTACACCCCTGCGCCTGGCTACAATGGCAGCGAGAGCTTCACTTACACGGTGAGCGACGGGACGGCGACGGATACCGCGACAGTCACGGTGACCGTGGTCGGAATCGGCAACACGGCGCCGAACGCCGTCGACGATTCCGGTCTCAATGTCCAGCAGAACAGCAGCGGCAACCTGCTCGACGTACTTTCGAATGACAGCGACCCGGATCTGGGCGACACGCTGACGATCACGGCGGTTGGCGCAACGAGCGCGGGCGGCGCTCTTATCAACAACGGTACCAGTCTGGGCTACACGCCGGCGGCGGCATACACCGGCCCCGAGACCTTTACCTATACTGTCAGCGATGGCGCTGATACGGACACCGCCACGGTGAGCATCAACGTGGTCAACGGCAATACGACGCCGAGCGCGGTTGACGATACCGGCTATCTTGTGGCCGAGAACAGCACCAACATCCTCCTCAATGTGCTGGCGAACGACAGCGATCCGGATGTGGGTGATGTCCTGGCGATCACGGCGGTGGGGGCGACCAGTAACGGCGGTTCGGTGACCAACAACGGCACCAGCCTGGGCTACGCCCCGGCGCCCAGCTACAGCGGCCCCGAGACCTTCACGTACACCGTCAGCGACGGCTCGGCGACCGATACCGCGAGTGTCACCGTCACAGTGTTGCCCGCCAACAGTGCGCCGAACGCGGTGAATGACAGCGGTTTCAACATCCAGTTCAACAGCAGCAACAACGTGCTCAGTGTGCTGGCGAACGACAGCGACCCCGATCTTGGCGACACGCTGACGATCACGGCGGTGGGGCCGAGGAGTGGCGGCGGCGCGGTCACCAACAACGGCACCAGCCTAGGCTACAGCCCGGCGGGGGCTACAGCGGCCCCGAGAGCTTCACCTACACGATCAGCGATGGCGTCGCGACGGACACGGCGACGGTGACCCTGACGGTGGTCGGGACCAGTAATACCGCGCCCAATGCGGTCAATGACAGCGGTCTGAGCGTGCAGCAGGGGAGCGCGAACAACGTGCTCAACGTGCTGGCGAACGACAGCGACCCGGACGTGGGCGATACGCTGACGATCACGGCGGTGGGGGCGACGAGCGCGGGCGGGTCGGTGACCAACAACGGCAGCAGCCTGAGCTACCCCCGGCGGGGGCGTATACCGGTCCCGAGAGCTTCACCTACACCGTGAGCGATGGCACATCGACTGACACTGCAACCGTGAGCGTAACCGTGGTGAGCGGAAACACTGCGCCGAATGCGGTCAATGATACCGGCTACCTCGTGGCGGAGAACAGCGGAAGTGTCGTGCTTGGCGTGCTGGCGAACGACAGCGATCCGGATGTGGGTGATGTCCTGGCGATCACGGCGGTGGGGGCGACCAGTAACGGCGGTTCGGTGACCAACAACGGCACCAGCCTGGGCTACGCCCCGGCGCCCAGCTACAGCGGCCCCGAGACCTTCACGTACACCGTCAGCGACGGCTCGGCGACCGATACCGCGAGTGTCACCGTCACAGTGTTGCCCGCCAACAGTGCGCCGAACGCGGTGAATGACAGCGGTTTCAACATCCAGTTCAACAGCAGCAACAACGTGCTCAGTGTGCTGGCGAACGACAGCGACCCCGATCTTGGCGACACGCTGACGATCACGGCGGTGGGGCCGAGGAGTGGCGGCGGTGCGGTAACCAACAACGGCACCAGCCTGAGCTACAGCCCGGCGGGGGGCTACAGCGGCCCCGAGAGCTTCACCTACACGATCAGCGATGGCGTCGCGACGGACACGGCGACGGTGACCCTGACGGTGGTCGGGACCAGTAATACCGCGCCCAATGCGGTCAATGACAGCGGTCTGAGCGTGCAGCAGGGGAGCGCGAACAACGTGCTCAACGTGCTGGCGAACGACAGCGACCCGGACGTGGGCGATACGCTGACGATCACGGCGGTGGGGGCGACGAGCGCGGGCGGGTCGGTGACCAACAACGGCAGCAGCCTGAGCTACACCCCGGCGGGGGCGTATACCGGTCCCGAGAGCTTCACCTACACCGTGAGCGATGGCACATCGACCGACACTGCAACCGTGAGCGTAACCGTGGTGAGCGGAAACACTGCGCCGAATGCGGTCAATGATACCGGCTACCTCGTGGCGGAGAACAGCGGAAGTGTCGTGCTTGGCGTGCTGGCGAACGACAGCGATCCGGATGTGGGTGATGTCCTGGCGATCACGGCGGTGGGGGCGACCAGTAACGGCGGTTCGGTGACCAACAACGGCACCAGCCTGGGCTACGCCCCGGCGCCCAGCTACAGCGGCCCCGAGACCTTCACGTACACCGTCAGCGACGGTGCGGCGACCGATACCGCGACCGTGACGGTGACAGTCGTGCCGGCGAACAACGCGCCGACTGCCAATGATGACAGTGGTTTGAATGTCCAATCAAACAGCAGCAACAACGTGCTCAATGTGCTGGCGAACGACAGCGACCCCGATCTTGGCGACACGCTGACGATCACGGCGGTGGGGGCGACCAGTAACGGCGGTTCGGTGACCAACAACGGCACCAACCTGAGTTACACACCGGCGGCGGCCTACACCGGCCCCGAGACCTTCACCTACACCGTCAGCGATGGCGTCGGAAGCGATACCGCGACCGTGAGTGTGACGGTGGTGGCGGGGGGGAATGCGGCACCGGCGCCCGCCGACGATTCGTTCAACGTGGGTCAGGATACGAGTGGTAACGCGCTCGACGTACTGGCGAATGATAGCGATGCAGATCTGCCGGCGCCGACCCTGTCGATCACGGCGGCCAGCATCAGCACTCCGCTCGGCGCCGGCGGCACAGTCAGCATCAACGGCACCAGCGACGGCCTGCTATACACGCCTGCAGCCGGTGCGACCGGCACCGAGGTGCTCAGCTATACGGTCAGCGACGGTGTCGATACGGCGGTGGCCTCAGTCACGGTCACAGTCGGCGGCAATGCGGCGCCGAATGCGGCCGATGACAGCTTTAGTGTCGGCAGGAACAGCTCCGGTAATGTGCTGACCGTCCTGACCAATGACGGCGATCCGGATGTGCCTGCGCAAGCCCTGGCGATCACGGCGGTGGGGGCGACCAGTAACGGCGGTTCGGTGACCAACAACGGCAGCAGCCTGAGTTACACGCCGGGGTCTGGCTACAGCGGCCCCGAGACCTTCACGTACACCGTCAGCGACAGTGCGGCGACCGATACCGCGACCGTGACGATCACGGTGATCGCGCCCGCGAACACCCCGCCGACTGCGACCGATGACAGCGGTTTCAACATCCAGTTCAATAGCAGCAACAACGTGCTCAGTGTGCTGGCGAACGACAGCGACCCCGATCTTGGCGACACGCTGACGATCACGGCGGTGGGGCCGAGGAGTGGCGGCGGTGCGGTAACCAACAACGGCACCAGCCTGAGCTACAGCCCGGCGGGGGGCTACAGCGGCCCCGAGAGCTTCACCTACACGATCAGCGATGGCGTCGCGACGGACACGGCGACGGTGACCCTGACGGTGGTCGGGACCAGTAATACCGCGCCCAATGCGGTCAATGACAGCGGTCTGAGCGTGCAGCAGGGGAGCGCGAACAACGTGCTCAACGTGCTGGCGAACGACAGCGACCCGGACGTGGGCGATACGCTGACGATCACGGCGGTGGGGGCGACGAGCGCGGGCGGGTCGGTGACCAACAACGGCAGCAGCCTGAGCTACACCCCGGCGGGGGCGTATACCGGTCCCGAGAGCTTCACCTACACCGTGAGCGATGGCACATCGACCGACACTGCAACCGTGAGCGTAACCGTGGTGAGCGGAAACACTGCGCCGAATGCGACCAACGACAACTACAGCGCCAACCGGAATAGCACGGCTAATGCGTTGAACGTGCTGGCGAACGACAGCGATCCGGATGTGGGTGATGTCCTGGCGATCACGGCGGTGGGGGCGACCAGTAACGGCGGTTCGGTGACCAACAACGGCAGCAGCCTGAGTTACACGCCGGGGTCTGGCTACAGCGGCCCCGAGACCTTCACGTACACCGTCAGCGACAGTGCGGCGACCGATACCGCGACCGTGACGATCACGGTGATCGCGCCCGCGAACACCCCGCCGACTGCGACCGATGACAGCGGTTTCAACATCCAGTTCAATAGCAGCAACAACGTGCTCAGTGTGCTGGCGAACGACAGCGACCCCGATCTTGGCGACACGCTGACGATCACGGCGGTGGGGCCGAGGAGTGGCGGCGGTGCGGTAACCAACAACGGCACCAGCCTGAGCTACAGCCCGGCGGGGGCCACAGCGGCCCCGAGAGCTTCACCTACACGATCAGCGATGGCGTCGCGACGGACACGGCGACGGTGACCCTGACGGTGGTCGGGACCAGTATACCGCGCCCAATGCGGTCAATGACAGCGGTCTGAGCGTGCAGCAGGGGAGCGCGAACAACGGCTCAACGTGCTGGCGAACGACAGCGACCAGGACGTGGGCGATACGCTGACGATCACGGCGGTGGGGGCGACGAGCGCGGGCGGGTCGGTGACCAACAACGGCAGCAGCCTGAGCTACACCCCGGCGGGGGCGTATACCGGTCCCGAGAGCTTCACCTACACCGTGAGCGATGGCACATCGACCGACACTGCAACCGTGAGCGTAACCGTGGTGAGCGGAAACACTGCGCCGAATGCGACCAACGACAACTACAGCGCCAACCGGAATAGCACGGCTAATGCGTTGAACGTGCTGGCGAACGACAGCGATCCGGATGTGGGTGATGTCCTGGCGATCACGGCGGTGGGGGGCGACCAGTAACGGCGGTTCGGTGACCAACAACGGCAGCAGCCTGAGTTACACGCCGGGGTCTGGCTACAGCGGCCCCGAGACCTTCACGTACACCGTCAGCGACAGTGCGGCGACCGATACCGCGACCGTGACGATCACGGTGATCGCGCCCGCGAACACCCCGCCGACAGCAGTCAACGATGGCGGTTACAGCGTTGCCATGGACAGCAGCAACAACGCGCTCAACGTGCTGGCGAACGACAGCGATGTCGACCTGGGCGACACGCTGACGATCACAGCGGTGGGGGCGGCCAGTAACGGCGGCTCGGTGACCAATAACGGCACCAGCCTGAGTTACACCCCGGCTCCTGGTTTTAACGGCAGTGAGAGCTTCACCTATACCGTCAGCGATGGTACTGCGACTGATACTGCATCCGTGTCGGTGACGGTGGTCGGGATCGGCAATACCGCGCCGGATGCAGTCAACGACTCCGGCTATAACGTGCAGCTGAACAGCAGCGGTAACGTGCTCGATGTGCTGGCGAACGACAGCGACGCCGATCTGGGCGACACGCTGGCGATCACGGCGGTAGGCGCGGCCAGCAACGGCGGCTCGGTGATCAACAACGGGACGAACCTGAGCTATGCGCCGGCGGCGGCGTATACCGGGCCCGAGACCTTCACCTATACGATCAGCGATGGCACCGACACGGATACGGCGACGGTGAGCATTAGCGTCGTGAACGGCAATACGGCCCCCGCTCCAGTGGATGACACCGGGCTCAGCGTCGGCGAGAACAGCTTTAACAATATCCTCGACGTGCTGGCCAACGACAGCGATCCCGACGTGGGCGACACGCTGACCATCACCGCGGCCGGCACTGTGCTGGCGCCGACGGCGGGCGGCCTGGTGACGCCCAACGGCAGCAACCTCATCTATACCCCGGCGGTCGGCTTCAGCGGTACGGAAAGTTTCAGCTACACCGTCAGTGACGGAACCGCTACGGCGAGCGCGACGGTGACGGTGACGGTGGTGGGGGCCAACACGGCGCCGAACGCGATCAACGACTCCGGTCTGAATATCCAGCAGAACAGCGTCAACAACACGCTTGACGTGCTGGCGAACGACAGCGATTCCGACGTGGGCGATGTGCTGACCATCTCCGCCGTCGGGGCGACCAGCAACGGAGGCGCGGTGACCAATAACGGCACCAGCCTGAGCTATACGCCGGCAGCGGCCTACACCGGCCCCGAATCATTCAGCTATACCGTGAGCGACGGTCTGGCGACCGATACCGCGATCGTCACGGTGAACGTGACAACAGGGAATACGACGCCAGTGGCGGTGAACGATTCCTCGTTCAATGTCGGCATGGGCACGACGGCGAATCCCCTCAACGTGCTGGCCAATGACAGCGATGCCGACGTCGGCGATACGCTGACGATCACCGCCGTCGGCACGACCAGCGCGGGCGGCGCGGTGGTCAACAACGGCACGAGCCTGAGTTATTCGCCCGCGCCCGGTTTCAGCGGCAGTGAAAGCTTCAGTTACACGATCAGCGACGGCACCGCGACCGCCGCCGCCACGGTGACGGTGACTGTCATCGCCGCCAATACCCCGCCGACGGCGGTCAATGACGCCCTCAGCGTACGCGTGAACAGCAGCGGCAACGTGCTCAGCGTGCTAGCGAACGACAGCGACCCGGACGTCAACGACACGCTGACCATCACGACGGTGGGCGCGGCCAGCGCGGGCGGGACGGTGAGCAACAACGGCACGACCATCGGCTATACGCCGGCTACGGGCTACAGCGGCGTCGAGACCTTCAGCTACACGATCACCGACGGCAAGGTCACGGCCACCGCCTCGGTCACGATCAATGTCACGGCCAGTAATACCGCGCCGCTGGTCACCGACGATACCACTATCTGGCATGTGGTCATGCCGACCGGAGACGTGCTGGCGACGAACCTCGCCAACCGCGAAATCGGCGTCGCCATCCGCCGCGCGAGCGGCGCCGGCACCGGCCTCGTCAGCGGCAGTTATAACGTGGTCCAGCACGCCGGGTACTTCACGGGCGGCGCGGGGGCGACGGCCGGGGTCGGGTATCAGTTCGGCGACATCACCTTCAACGGCACCGGCGGGATCACCTCGGGCGACCTGCTCGGCAAGCGAGCGATTCTCGATATAGACGCGGCCAGGAATGGCGCCGCCGCGGCCTTGAGCACCCTGCCCGCGAGTACGGAGGGCGTGGGCGGCGGTTCCTACAGTGTGTCCGCGAACGGGACCATGACGCTGAGCCTGAATGTCGGCGGTTCGATCGTGACCGGGAACGGCGCAGTCAGTTCGGACGGGGAGGTCATCGTACTCGCGATACGTGTCACCGAGGGCGGTAACGACTCCGGCCGCGGCCTGCTCTTCCTGGTGCGCCAGCCTTAAGGCAAGCTCTGCGGGGACAGATTTAACATCTGTCCCCGTCCTCCCTGTTCAATCCTTACTCTTCGTCATCCACCGGCTGAGGGGACGCGCTCAGCACCGCGCGCGCGGCCGCGTGGGCGCGGCCGTGCCGGATCGGGGCCTTCATGTCGGTCAGCACGTCTTCCAGCGCGCCGAGGCAGAACAGCACGTTGCGCGCGTTGCAGGCGTGGCCCATCAGGCCGATGCGCCAGATCTTGCCCGCCATGGCGCCGAGGCCGGCGCCGATCTCCAGGCTGTATTCCCCGAGCAGCTGCGCGCGTACCACCGTGTCGTCGACGCCTTCCGGGATCTTCACCGCGTTCAACTGCGGCAGGCGTTCGTCCTCCGGCACGGCGAGTTCCAGCCCCATCGCCTCAAGGCCGGCGCGCAGCGCGCGGTGGTAATGCAGGTGGCGCGCCCAGGCGAGCCCGATGGTCTCCTCGTGCAGGATCACCAGCGCCTCGTGCAGCGCGTACAGCGTGTTGACCGGTGCGGTATGGTGATAGGTGCGTTTGCCGGCGCCGCCCCAGTAGGACATGACCAGGTTGAGATCCATGAACCAGCTCTGTACCGGGTGCTTGCGCTTCTTGATGGTTTCCTGTGCCCGCGTGCTGAAGGTGACCGGCGACAGGCCGGGGACGCAGGACAGACATTTCTGCGTACCCGAGTAGACCGCGTCGAGCTGCCAGTCGTCGACCAGCAGCGGGATGCCGCCGAGCGCGGTGACCGCGTCGACGATGGTCAGGCAGCCGTGGCGCTGGGCCAGATCGGACAGCAGCTTGGCGTCCGAACGCGCGCCGGTGGAGGTTTCTGCATGGACGAAGGCCAGGATCTTGGCGTCCGGGTTGGTCTTCAGCGCCTGCTCGACCTTGGCCGGATCGACGGCGCGACCCCACGGGTCCTCGACCATCACCGGCACGCCGCCGCAGCGCAGCACGTTTTCCTTCATCCGGCCGCCGAACACGCCGTTCTGGCAAACGATCACCTTGTCGCCCGGCTCGACCAGATTGACGAAGCAGGTCTCCATGCCGGCCGAGCCGGGTGCCGACACCGGGAAGGTCAGGGTGTTCTTGGTCTGGAAGGCGTACTGCAGCAGCGCCTTGATCTCCTCCATCATGGTGACGAAGGCCGGATCCAGATGGCCGATGGTTGGCCGCGCCATGGCGGCGAGGATGCGCGGGTTGACGTCGGACGGACCGGGCCCCATCAGCGTGCGCTGGGGCGGATAGAATGACCTGAATTTCATCATTTGCCTCATGCTGTTCGTTGTTAACGGCCCCGGCCGCGAAGGCGCAGATTCAGGCGCGAACGGGTGGCCTGACAGGCTACCTGATCCCTGAACGGGTCGTGCAGGAAAGCATAAGGTAAACCGCCGCGGTTTTCATCCGTGCGGATCGTGAGGGATCGACATGCGGATGGCATGATCTAGGGGTATGCCTCCTCGATCAGTTCGATCCAGTGGCGCACCCGCGTCTGCGCGCCGCCCTGCAGATGGATCAGGCAGCCGATGTTGGCGCTGGCAATGACTTCGGGCGCCGCGGCTTCGAGGGCCGCGAGCTTGTTGGCGAGCAGTTGCCCGGAGAGTTCTGCCTGCAGGATCGAATACGTGCCTGCGGCCCCGCAGCACAGGTGGGCATCCGCGACCGGCGTGAGATCGTAACCTGCCCCGCGTAGCAGGCCTTCCACTGCCGCATGGGCGCGCAGCCCGTGTTGCAGGCTGCAGGGGGCGTGAAAGGCGACCCGGCGCGGCGTACCGGCCGGAAGGCGCGGTTTGAGCCCGAGCCCAGCAACCACCCCGGTGATATCACCGGCCAGCGCCGCGATGCGCCGCGCCTTGTCCGCGTAGTCCGGGTCGTCCCGCAGCAGATGGCCGTAGTCCTTCACCATGGCGCTGCACGCGCTCGATGTCGTCACGATCGCCTCTGCGCCCCTTTCCACCTCGGGCCACCAGGCATCGATATTACGGCGCATGAACGACCGCGTGGGCGCGTCTTGGCTCAGATGATGGGTGACCGCCCCGCAACAACCGGTGCCGGTGACCCGCACCAGCGAGACGCCGTGCCGGTCGAGCAGACGGGCGGCCGCGGCGTTGATATGCGCGTGGGTCACGGACTGGACACACCCGTCCAGGATCAGCACCCGCCGTGCGTGGTGCGGAGCGGGCCAATGGTAGGCGTCCCTGCGTTCGGGACGCAGCCGTGCGGGTACCGCCCGGGCGAGAGCGGCCGGGAGCAGGGCGCCGAACCAGCGGGACAGTGCCAGCGCCACGCGCACGCGGCCAGGAAAGGGCAGTACGGTGCACAGCAGGCGACGCAGCAGGCGCTCCCTGCGCGGGCGCACGGCCATCGATTCCATGCGTGCGCGTCCGATATCGAGCAGGCGGCCGTACTCGACGCCGGAGGGGCAGGTGGTCTCGCAGGCGCGGCAGGTCAGGCAGCGGTCGAGATGCAGCCGGGTACCAGCGCCGGCAGATTCCCCTTCCAGCATGCGCTTGATCAGATATATCCGCCCGCGCGGCCCGTCGAGTTCGTCGCCGAGCAGCTGGTAGGTCGGGCAGGTGGCATTGCAGAAACCGCAATGAACGCAGCTGCGCAGGATGCGCTCAGCTTCGGCGCCGGCGGTGCTGTCGGTGAATTGCTTTGGAAGTTGTGTCTGCATGACTCAAATAATGGTGAGGTGTGAGGTGTGAGGCGTCAGGAGGAACAGCAGCATCCGTTCACTTGCAGTGAGATTCACGGCGCGCTTCCATGGATTCGATGTAACGGTGACAGGCCGTTCCTTCCTCCTCACGCCTGACGCCTGACGCATCACGTCAGAGCTCCCGGTACATCCGCTGCGGATTCAGGATGCCGCGCGGATCGAAGGCCTGTTTCAGGTTCTTGTGCAGGTCGAGCAGGGCCGGTGGCAGGGGATGGAACACGGATCCGTCACGCTCGCCGCCGCGGAACAACTGGGCATGTCCGCCGTGGCGTGCCGCGGTTTCGCGGATCAATTTGGGCGGCAGGGCGGTCTTGAGCCAGCGCTGCGCCCCGCCCCAGTCGATGAACCAGCGGCCCACGATCGACAGCGGCGGCGTGGCCGGCGGGAGTGAAAGGCGCCACAGGGGTTCGTTGTCGGCGAAAAAGGCATGGCGGTGTTCGCGCACATCTTCCCAGAAGTCGCCGGCGCAGGATATGACTTCGCCGCCGAGCCTGTCATGCGCGGCCCGTACGCCCGCCACACTGCCTTCGATCCGTATGAAGAGCTGCGTGCCGTCGCAGACGCTCGCGCTGACAGGGAGCGGGGAACAGTGCCAGCGGTTCAGCCTGGCCAGCGCATCATGTGTGTCGCATTCAAATGCCAGGGTTACCTCGTGCTCGGGTCGCGGCAGCACCTTGAGGGAGATCTCGGTCAGTACGCCGAGTGTGCCGAGCGCCCCCGCCATGAGCCGGAAGGCATCGAAGCCCGCCACGTTCTTGACCACCTCGCCGCCGAAGCGAAGCAGGCGGCCTTCACCCGAGAGGCAGCGTATGCCGAGCAGATGATCGCGTACAGCGCCGGCGTAGGGGCGGCGCGGGCCGGACAGGCCGCACGCGACGGTGCCTCCCAGGGTGGCCCCGGGGCCGAAGTGCGGCGGCTCGAACGCCAGCATCTGGCCGTTTTTCTCCAACAGGTTCTCCAGTTCGCGGAGCAGGGTGCCGGAACGGGCTGTGACCACGAGTTCCGCCGGTTCGTAGTTCACGATGCCACGATGGGCGGAGAGGGCGATGGGTTCGCCGCGCGCTGTGCGGCCGAAGAATCGTTTGCTGTTGCCGCCCTGGATCGACAAGGGCGTGCGCCGTTCGAACGCGGCGCGAACGGTTTCCTGCAGTTCCCGGGTCATATCCCTGGAATCGGACACGTGTACTGCCTCTGTCAGTTCGTGGAGATCCGTCATGCAAGCGAACCGGCCGGCGGGGCGAGAAAAAGGTCCGTCCGGCACGGTTCCCGCGGTGCGGGGAAGTGGATATTGTTGCAGAAAAAGACGGGATGCGGAACTTGTCTAGAAGCCGAGGCTGTAGCCTATGAAGAGATAGTAGCCGGATGTCTTTTCCGAAGTGCCGGAGGTATCTCGATTGGACCATTGCATTCCGATGTCCGCGTCCAGATCGATATTGCGTCTATAGCGGTAATCGAACCGTATCGATGGTGTGGTTATCAACTGCGTCCCTTCGTCCTGGTCGAACTGTCGGTAGTCGAGCCGCAGCCTGGGGTTGATGCGCAGCAGGTCGGTGACCGGGTAGCGGCTGTTCAGGTGGAGAGAAATCGTGTTCGTGGTGCTGGCATCGGCATAGATCAGGCCAAGGATCGAAAGATCTCCCTGTCGGATGAGACTGTTGCCGACGAGCTGGAATGAATAGAGATACTCGTTGCCTGTGCTCTCTGTCGCGGCGACACCGCCCGATTCGGGCGTGCCCGACAGACTGTAAAGAGTGATGTCCGCGTTCAATTGGAGTCTGTCGTTCAGCGTACGCGTGATGCCGCCCGAAAGTGCGCGGCTGGTGGCGGTGCGGTTCAGGGCCAGATCCAGGATGACGCTTTCGCTGTAGGTATCGAGCAGGTCTTCCACCTGTGTCACTGTCTGGCCGATCAGAGCGTTCGTGGTACTGAGGAAGGGGCTGCGGCTCTGGTTGAATCCGAAGTTATAGGCCGTCGATTCGTCTACCGTCCAGTTGCCAATCAGGGAGAAAATATTGAGCTCCCGGAAGTGCAAATCATAATCGAGCAGTGCCAGCAGCGAGCGGGCGTCGTCGAGATAGCGCGCCTCCCCGCCGACCGCCCGGCGGTCGGTCAGGTCTCCCGCCTGCTGGGAGATGGCATAGACGCTGTAATCCCACCGTTCCATCCACGGCGGCAGATCGGCGCTGATACCATAAAAGACCTGCTCGTGGTTGAGCGAGGTGTCGGAGGATCTCTCGACCGGATAACCGCCGACGACGTTGAATTTCCCCCAGTGCTCGGTCTGGTAGCCCACAAGAAGTCCGTCGAAGCGGCCGAAGACGCCGCCCGAACTGCGCGTCTGCCGCCCGAGCCGGCCGGAGAGACCGCTGCGCCGGTTGCTGGCGTCGATATAGAGATTACTGATGCGGGACAGGTTCTCACCGTCACTCTGCAGGTCGTAGGTGTAGCCGCCGTTGAAGCGGGCGCGCACGTCGACATTCTCGCTGCGTCCCCGTGCGGACAGATCAAGATCGGTGATGAGCGCCGACTGGTTAACGGTTTGTCCTGCGCCGTCGATTGTCGTCACGTCGCGACGATAGTACTGGGACAGGCTGCCGGCGCTGCTCCACTCCATCGGTTTATCGGAAGTGATTTTCTGCTCGGGCAGCTTTTCGCGCGGCTCCTCCCGTGCCGTCAGCAGGCCAGCCAGGCGTTGACGGATGCGTTCTGCGCCGGGACCCTCAGGATAGAGTACGAGATACTGGTCGTATTCCGCCTTCGCGTGGGCTGCCTGTCCGTTGCGGTCACGCGCCAGCCCGAGATATTCGAGCGCGTCCTGGGCGTAGGGGTTGTCGGGTGTATCCAGAACTTTTGTATAGATCCGTATTGCGAGTGGATAGTCACCGGTGGCGACTGCCTGACGTCCGCTTTCCATCAGGGTCGCCAGGCGGTCATCGGTCGCCGGGGCGGCAGCAGGTGCTGCCACGACCGCCGGGGCCGGAGTGGTGGCAGGACCGTCGGTGGGCGGTGCCGCCGCTGCGTTGAACGCCAGCGGGATCCCATCACGCTGTTCCTGCAGCGGGGACACTTTCAGGATCCAGCTGGCCGGGAAATACTGCATCAGCTGATCCTTGACGGTCTGCGCCTCCTTTCTGTCGGTGAAAAAGCCGAGGCGCAACCGGTATGCGAACGGCTTGCCCCGTTCCGCCGGCAGGGCGTACAACCAGTACCGCTGCAACGGCGCTGCCGAGGGGAGGGAGTCGGGGCGCGGCAGCTCGTCGGTGGCCGCCAGCTGGATGACGTATGCCTCTGCCGGCACCTCGGCCTTGACGATCCCTGTGGCTGGACCGGCTGCCCTGGCAGCAGCGGTGAGACACAGCAGCAGTACGGCCAGCCAGGCGGATCCATATTGATGCCTGAGGCTGGCGGTATTCCAGCCGAGGCGGGAAAGGATGGCCATATGGATCCTATTCGTCAGGGTCTGATACGGACTGGCAGCCTGGTCCGGTGTCCGCCTCGGGCGGATGCACCTGTAGCAGCAGGCTTCTGAAATCGTCACCCTGAATGAGGGAGTAGGCGACGACATGCGTGAACTGGACGATGAGCTGGGGTTCATCGGCGTCACCTTCATAGGTGACATCCACCAGCGGTGAGCCGTGCACGACGTTTGGTCGCGCCGATTCGCGGAGCGAAAGGATGTCGGGCGGTAAGGACTCCGTCACGGCCGGCTTGAGCCGGATACGGAGCAGATCGCCCTGTTCCGCCGGAAAATGGCCGACGTACTGCATGGGAAAGGTCAGGCCGATGCGTATGTCGTAACACCCCGTCGATCGCGAGACGACTACCCGGTCGATTACTTGTCCTGTGACCGGTTGCGCCTGTGCGGTGTGCGAGAGGCACAGGACCGCCAGAAGATTCAGACCGACAGCGCTCATGCGCCGGATGGAGGTCGTGCCTTTCATATCGTTTAATCCCAGTTTCTGTCGCTGACGCGATGCTCGGGAGACGATTTATGACAGGTACCGGCGCAGTTCCGGTTGGTACTCACAGATGCGTTCTCATGCTCGCCCGCCTTGTAGTCGCCGGCATGGCATGCCGCGCAGTCAGGCTGGTATGCCGAGTTGGGCCAGGGCACGATCTCGGCGTTTGTCTTGTGACAGTCGGTGCAGCTCAGGCTGACCCGATGATCGCCGGGATAGGCGGTGCTGTTGTGGCGGAAGGTCAATGTCGTCCAGTTGCTGGTGTTGTGGCAGATGTTGCACTGCTGGGTCGTTACGAAGTGTCCGGTCGGCTTGCCGGTCGCCCCGCTGCCGTTGTGGCAGCTGGAACAGGAGCCAGTGACGGTGCTGTGATCGAATGTCGCTGGTACCCACGCCGTGGTTGAATGACAGGTATCGCACTGGGCCGAGGTGGTCACGTGGTTGTTCGTCTTGCCGGTGGCGGTGGTGCCGTTGTGGCAGCTGGAACAGGAGCCAGTGACGGTGCTGTGATCGAATGTCGCTGGTACCCACGCCGTGGTTGAATGACAGGTATCGCACTGGGCCGAGGTGGTCACGTGGTTGTTCGTCTTGCCGGTGGCGGTGGTGCCGTTGTGGCAGCTGGAGCAGGTGCCGGTGACACCGCTGTGATCGAAGTCTGCCGGTGTCCAGGCATTGGTAGAGTGACAGCTGTCACACTGGGCCGAGGTGGCGACGTGGTTGTTCGTCTTGCCGGTGGCGGCAGTGCCGTTGTGGCAGCTGGAGCAGGTGCCGGTGATGCCGTTATGGCTGAAATTCGCCGGGGTCCACGCCGTGGTCGAGTGGCAGGTGTCGCACTGGGCCGAGGTGGTCACGTGGTTGTTCGTCTTGCCGGTGGCGGTAGTGCCGTTGTGGCAGCTGGAACAGGTGCCGGTGACACCGCTGTGATCGAAGTCTGCCGGTGTCCAGGCATTGGTAGAGTGGCAGCTGTCACACTGGGCGGAAGTGGCGACGTGGTTGTTTGTCTTGCCGGTGGCGGTGGTGCCGTTGTGGCAGCTGGAGCAGGTGCCGGTGACACCGCTGTGATCGAAGTCTGCCGGTGTCCAGGCATTGGTAGAGTGGCAGCTGTCACACTGGGCGGAGGTGACGACGTGGTTGTTCGTCTTGCCGGTGGCGGTGGTGCCGTTGTGGCAGCTGGAGCAGGTGCCGGTGATGCCATTATGGCTGAAATTCGCCGGGGTCCACGCCGTGGTAGAGTGGCAGGCGTCACACTGATTTGTGGTTGCAAGGTGGTTGTTCGTCTTGCCGGTGGCGGTGGTTCCGTTGTGGCAGCTGGAACAGGTGCCGGTGACACCGCTGTGATCAAAGTCTGCCGGTGTCCAGGCGCGGGTCGTATGGCAGGTATCGCACTGGGCCGAGGTAGCGATGTGGTTGTTCGTCTTGCCGGCAGCGGTGGTGCCGTTGTGGCAGCTGGAACAGGTGCCGGTGACACCACTGTGATCGAAACTTGCCGGTGTCCAGGCGCGGGTCGTATGGCAGGTGTCGCACTGGGCCGAGGTGGTCACGTGATTGCCCGGCTTGCCGGTAGCGGTGGTGCCATTGTGGCAGCTGGAACAGGTACCGGTGACCTGGGAGTGATCGAACACCGCGTTGTCAAAGGTGCTGGTGGTATGACAGTCGTCGCAGTTGTTGTCGCTGCTGATGTGGTTCTTGCCTTTGCCCTGCGCCGTGCGGCCGTTATGGCAGCTTGCGCAAGAGCCGATGACCGAGAAATGATCCACCTTCAGCGTCGGTCTCCATGCGTTCGTGGTATGGCAGTCTTCGCAGAAATCAGTGGTATCGATGTGGGTGACGGGTTTCTTCGAGGCGGAGGAGGATCCGGTCGAGGTATGGCATGCCGCACACTGGCGCGGTGTTCCCTTGAATATTCCGCGCATGTGGCAGTCCGAGCAGGCAACATCGCGATGACCGCCGGTGAGCGGGAAGCCGGTCGAGAAATGATCGAACTTCTCGTCCTGAGCCGCAGCGTTGTGTGCAATGAGGACGCCGACTCCCAGAAGCAGCGCAGATATCACGAGGGCTGCGCGATACAGATGCCTCCCGCCAGTGCGGGATCTGTTCAAAAAATTCGATTTCATGGCAGTCAGCGTCCCGTTGTGGTCTGTGTATCCCGATTATTATTGATGTTGATGCGCGCGAAGTCCTCGGTATCGTGACAGCGCTCGCAGCGCGGACCAAATCCGCCGGCATGGATATCGTCCCGCTGATGGCAGGTATTGCACTCCTTGGGAAGCTTGAGGTCTTTCGTCACGCGTGCAATATGACAGTCATGGCAATTCAGCTTTGTGTGTTTGCCGTCCAGTTTGAATTTCGTCTGCGAGTCGTGATCGAAGATCCAGAATTTCCAGCCGTTCGGATTGTGGCAATCGGCACATTGGGTGCCCAATCGCCTCTTGTGTTCATCATCAGCTTCATGGCATGAGTGGCAGCCCGGCTTTGTGTCCTTGAAGCTGGCCGTCAGATGGCACTCCTGGCAGGGCGTCACCGCGTGCGTGCCTATCAACGGAAAATGGCTGACGTCGTGATCGAAGACGATGCGGTCGCTCCATGATGTCTCGTTGTGACATTGTCCGCAGAGCTTTCCTTGTTGTTCCTTGTGTACGTCGTCTTTTTTATGACAGTCGATACAGCCCGTCGGAAGTTTCTCCTTGTAGACGTCTCCGCCGTGGCAGTCGCTGCACACGAGATCCTTGTGCCGGCCCGACAGTCTGAATTTGGTGTCCTTGTCATGATTGAAGGCATTTTTTCCCCAGCCCGTCGTCGCATGACAGCTGGCGCATTTCTTCCCGAACTGGCCCTTGTGGCTGTCATCGTTGGCATGGCAATCCACGCACACTGTGCTTGTTTTTTCCTTGTAGAGATCCCTTTCGTGGCAGCTGTCGCAGGCGACCTTGCTGTGGCGTCCTTCAAGCCTGTACTTGGTCGACTTGTCATGATCAAAATGTGAATCTTTCCATTTTTTTTCCGCATGGCAGTCATGGCACTTTTCGCCATAACGGCCCCTGTGCACATCGTTGAGGCGGTGGCAGGCGACGCAGTTTACCGCGATATTCTTGTAGCGTTCGTTCGGATGGCAGCTGTTGCAGGCCGCCTCACGGTGTTTGCCCTTGAGTGCGAATTTGGTTTTGTCATGATCAAATGCAGATGTCTTGAGCCACGAGGTTTCGTTGTGACAATCCCCGCATTTTGACCCCAGCTCCTCCCGGTGCGGATTTCTCTCCTTGTGGCAGTCGGCACATTTCACGCTGGCCTCGTGGTATTTCTTTCCGGTGCGGTGGCAAGCCTGGCAGCGCGTGGCGGCATGCGCGCCCTTGAGGGAGAAGTCCGTTTGTGCATGATCAAAGGTCTGTGTATCGAGATGGATGATGTCCGCTTCCCGTCCAAGGTGATCACTGTGGCAGCGTTTGCAATCCAGCTCTCCGCCAGTGGCGATCCGCCCGTGATAACCACGTTTCTCCTTGATGTCTCTGGCAATGTTTTCATGGTCATGGCAGTCCACGCAGCGCCGGCTCTGAGTATGCTTGCTGAATGCCTCGTGACATTGTTTGCAGTCTGTCTCAAATTTGGCGTGACCCCGGACCAGTTCGCCCGGCATCAGCATGACTTCCAGCGTCGATCCTGCTGCCTTGCCGCAGAGGAAAGCCATGCTCAGTCCGAACGCCAGCCAAAAGACGAGGCGGTTGTACATGTCCCAGCCGCCCGCCTTAGTACATGTGGACGGCAATTACATGGACGACCCCCGTGATCACCATCATGAGGAACAGCGGCATGTGCAGCAGGTGCCACAGCGAGAACATGCGCTCGAAAAAGCTGAAACCGGCAACCTTGCGCGTGGTGGTGAAAAAGTCACCCAGGTAACGACTCATGATGCGGCGCTGGTGCTTGTGCTGTGCTGGCGTCCAGTTCATGCGCTTCGAGTGCGACCGGATGGCCTGATCGACCCGCAGGAGCAGCTTGAGCTGGAGCCAATGACTGTAAAGCGCGAACAGGATGATGCGGATACCGGCATACAGTACCCCGCGTTCGATGCGGGGTTCCCAGCGCTGAATAGACTGTAGCTCCTGTTTGAGTTTAGGCGCGGAGTCAAGGATCTCAGCCAGGCGGTTTTTTCGCAGCGCTTCGTCGTCCAGAAGCTCCTTGAGCGAGGCCTTCCTGCCGTAGAGGCCGTAGTGAATCTTGCGGTAAAAGTAACGTCCGATCAGTCCGCTCGATGCGACGGTGATCATGCAGAACAGGGCGATATTGCTGTTCATCGACCCGAGCTTGAACCCGGCATGATAGAGAACGCATACCGGGCCGATGACACCGAGCATCATGTGCGTACGGAACCAGAACTTGACGGGCCCGAGAACGCGCAGGATACGTATCCTCTTTCGCAGGGGATACAACAGCAGAAGCAGCATCAGTACGGCGCCGATGATCCCGAGTGCATAGCCGGCGCCTGATTCTGCGATCAGATAGGTCTCAGCCCGGTTTTGCCATCCGGCGTAGATCAGCAGGCACACCGTGGCGCCGAACACGAAGGTGATGAGATTTTCCGCACCCGTGCCGGAGCGATGCGGCTGGATATCTGGCCGGTTCCTTGCGATGGGGGCCTTGTCTGCCGGTGACGCCGCTTTCGCCTGAACTGCATCGACTTTAGGTTGGACGATGCTCAGGCCCGCCTTCGGCATGGATGGCATGGCTGTCCGCCTCGTACCTCGCTGGCCTGGAATAGGTCCATCGTGCCGGGCGTTGGTTTTATTTGTCAGAGACACGATGTGATACGTTCCTCAATAATCCGCGAATATGGAATACCGGTAAATTATCGGCATCTGCGGTTCCCAATACACGACGGAGTTCGACATTTTTGCTTAAGGGAAGCTTAAGGGAAGCTTAAGGCGCGATCGGCGCCGGTTGCGGTGGAATCCTCAAATCTGCATGGTGCGTTTATACCGTTGGTCCGGAGGGGTCGATACAGTCGTGATGCATGGTGCGGACCGGTTGTTTACGGCGTGGAGCAGTTATTCAAGAGCGGGTCAGGATGTCATTCGCGATTACTGTGCAATTGGCAGTGTACGGCGCCTTGCTGGTGCTGATTGTTGTGTATTTCTACCGACGCCGGCTCCGGAGGACGGAGCGCGCGCTGTACGCGCTGCGGCAGGAGACCGACGCCGGTCATGCCGGTCCGGTGTCACTGCATCCGCTGATAGACGTCTCCCGCTGCATCGGCTGCGGCGCCTGTGTGAGCGCTTGTCCTGAAGGAGGTGTTCTAGAGCTGATCGACAACAAGGCGGCGCTGATCCGCCCTTCCCACTGCATCGGTCACGGCGCATGCAATAACGCCTGTCCGGCCGATGCCATCACGCTGGTGTTCGGCAGCGAGAGCCGCGGCGTAGATATCCCCATGGTGAATCCCGATTTCGAGACCAATGTGCCGGGCCTTTTTATCGCCGGCGAGCTTGGCGGCATGGGATTGATCCGCAACGCCGTCGAGCAGGGCAGGCAGGCGATGGAATCGATCAGGAAAATGCGCGGACGTGGCCGGGATGGACAGATCGACGTGATCATCGTAGGGGCCGGACCGGCGGGGTTTTCGGCATCGCTGGCGGCGATGCAGCATGAATTGCGCTGTGTCACCCTCGAGCAGGACTCGCTCGGCGGAACGGTGGCCCACTTCCCGCGCGGAAAGATCGTCATGACATCGCCCATGGACATTCCCATGGTCGGAAAGGTGCGGCTCACCGAGACTAGCAAGGAGGCACTTCTGACATTGTGGCAGGATGTCGAGCGAAAGACCGGATTGAGGATCAACTATCACGAACGGGTGGATATGATCGAGCCGGCAGCTGACGGGTTCGTGGTCAAGACGTCGCGAGCTATCTATCAGGCGCGGTCAGTGCTGCTCGCCATCGGCAGGCGCGGCACGCCGAGAAAGCTGGAGGTCCCGGGCGAGGATCTGTCCAAGGTGGTCTATCGTCTGATCGATACCGACCAGTATCGAGGGCGGCATGTGCTGGTAGTGGGTGGCGGCGATGCTGCCATGGAGGCGGCCGCCAGCATCGCAGAGGAGACGGACGCGAAGGTCACGCTGTCCTACCGGTCGGAGGCCTTCTCGCGCGCCAAAGAGAAGAATCGCATCCGAGTCAACGAGCTTGCCACGAGCGGTCGGCTGCAGGTCATGATGAAATCTAACGTGAAAATGATACAGTCCGACCGGGTTTTTATTGAACAGGAGGGGCGACTGCTCCAGTTGTATAACGACGCGGTGATCGTCTGCGCGGGCGGGGTGCTGCCGACAGCATTCCTGCAGCAGACAGGCATCCAGGTGGAAACGAAATACGGTACGGCCTGACGGGTATGCATCAACGAACATTCGCAAGGACCATCCTGGCCGCCTGCCTTCTGCTGGGCGGAGCCGTCCTGTCAGGCGGAGGGGCGTCGGTGCACGCGGCCTCCATGGATGACGTGAATGCCGCGATTCGCGTGCGTGACTACGGCCGCGCAGCGCTGCTGCTACGGGAGCAGGCGGACGCCGGTGATGCCGAGGCCCAGTACCAGCTGGCCGCACTGTACCGTTCCGGGCAAGGTGTGACCAAGGATCATGCCGAGTCTGTGCGCTGGCTCAGACGGGCGGCGGAGCAGGGGCATGTCAAGGCCCAGTACAACCTTGGGGTGATGTACGAGAACGGATGGGGCGTGCCCGTCGATGATGCGCAGGCGATGCAGTGGTTCGAGAGGTCGGCCGGGCAGGGATACGGCATGGCCAGGAAACGGGTCGCAGGTGCGAGCGGCGACGGACAGACGGTCACCGCGGATCCGCAGGCGGCCAGGGAGGCGATGATGTCATCGGTGCGGAAGGGCGACGCCGCCGGGGTTGCCCGCTGGTTGCAGCGCGGCGCCTCGCCCGATGCCGTCGACGACTATGGAAATACTCCTCTGATCGAGGCGGTGCGTCGGGACGACCCGGCGCTGGTGAAGATTTTGCTTGCGGCAGGAGCCGCCACTGCGGCCGTCAACAGTTATGGAGACAACGCCCTGCTGATCGCCGCGCAGCGGGGGCGGCGGGAGGTTATCGATGCCCTGCTCTCCGCCGGGGCGGCTGTGGAGGTGGCGGACCGCAATAAGAACACGCCGCTGCTGCTGGCAGCGATGGAGAACCATAAGGAAATCGTGGAACGCCTGTTGTCCCGCGGCGCAGATGTGCATCATCGCAACTTGAAAGGTTGGACGGCGATACAGGCCGCTCGCAGTAAAGGCCTGGTTGCTATGGAGCGGATCCTTCTGGCGCATGGCGCAGAGCCGGTGTCCGATGAGCCGCGTCGTCAGTCCGCGGGACCATTGCCGATCGAAGAACCGGCGGACGGGGTCTCCGCCGGTGGAGAAAAGAGCGCACGCCCGTACGCCGGCTGGTCTCCCTTGATGATCGCCGCCTGGCGCGGCCAGGAGGCGATGGTCGGGGATCTGCTCGGCCAGGGCGCCGATCTCGCCACGCGAGATGTCGACGGTTACGACGTCCTGAGCCGCGCGGCATGGCGCGGCCATGTCGCCATTGTGCGGCGTCTGCTGGCGGCAGGCGCCGATCCCGGAGCGCAGGCGCGCAATGGAAAAACCGCTCTCATGCTCGCCGCCGAAAACGGCCACGCCGAAGTGGCGGCCGTCCTCGCAGCGGCGGGCGCCGTGGTGGATGTGGCGCGCGCGACCGACGGGCTTACGGCTCTGATCGTTGCGGCGCAGGCCGGCCATGACGAGGTGGTCGCGGGCCTGTTGCGCGATGGTGCCGATCCGGATCGCGCGGCCTCGGATGGCAAGACGGCATTGATGATGGCGGCACAGGCCGGTGATAGCGCCCTGGCGGCGCTGCTGCTTGATCGCGGGGCCAGGATCGATGCAGTCGACAAGACGCGGCGCAGTGCCTTGTGGCTGGCCGCGAGCGAGGGGCGTAAAGACACAGTGCGCCTGCTGCTTGCGCGCAAGGCGGCGCTGGAGGTCAGCGATGCCGACGGGATTACCCCGCTCACGCGGGCCGCACAGGCAGGACGGCCGGACGTGTTCCGGCTGCTGCTGGCAGCCGGCGCCGCGACTGACAGCCGCAGCCTGTCAGGCAACACCGCGCTTATGTTCGCAGCCGACGGCGGGTACGTGGAGATCGTCTCGGATCTGATCGCACGCAAGGTGGATGTTGATGTACGCAATGAAGTCGGCAATACCGCGCTGATCGTCGCGGTTCAAGGTGGGCATGTCGAAGTGACCCGGCAACTGCTCGAGGCTGGCGCAAATCCGGATATCCGCAACAACAAGCGCCAGCAGGCGGTTACCCTGGCAGAGCAGTCCGGTGATCCCGGCCTGTCCGGTTTGTTTGCCGACTACCGCGGGAAACGCAAGATGTTCGGATTGTTCTGACGAGGCATTTCGATCTGGCTAGAAGCGGTCCAGGTCCGGGAACGGAACGTTACCTCCGTGCACGTGCATGCGGCCCAATTCTGCGCAGCGGTGCAGGGTTGGCACCGCCTTGCCGGGATTGAGCAAGCGGCGCGGGTCGAAGGCGTCCTTGATCAGATGGAACTGCCGCAGCTCGTCGGCGCCGAACTGCGTGCACATCTGCGCCAGTTTCTCCACCCCGACGCCATGTTCACCGGTGATGGTGCCGCCGACGGCAAGGCACAGCTCGAGGATGCGGCCGCCGAACTCCTCGGTGCGTTCCAGCTCGCCGGGCTTGTTGGCGTCGTACAGGATGAGCGGATGCAGATTGCCGTCGCCGGCGTGGAAGACATTGGCGACGGGCAGTCCGAACTCGTCCGACCAGAGCGCGATCTGGCGCAGCACCTCGGGCAGGCGACGACGCGGGATGGTACCGTCCATGCAGTAGTAATCGGGCGCGAGACGACCCACGGCCGGAAAGGTGGCCTTGCGTCCGGCCCAGAAACGCTTGCGCTCGGCCGCATCTGCCGCAATCCTGATGTCTTTCGCATGTGCCGCAATCAGGCAGGCGCGCACCCGTTCCACCTGCGCCGCGGTTTCAGCCGCGTTGCCGTCTAGTTCGCACAGCAATATCGCCGCGGCGTCGACCGGATATCCGGCCCCGGCGTAGGCTTCGGCCGCGCGTATCGCCGGATTGTCCATCAGCTCGAGCCCTGCGGGGATGATGCCCGCGGCGATGACAGAGGCCACCGCGTCGGCGGCGGATTCGACACTGTCAAACGCGGCGAGCATGACCTGCGTGCTTTCCGGCAACGGCAGCAGCCGGAGCGTCACCTCGATGATGACGCCGAGCAGGCCCTCGGAGCCCGACATGAGGGCGGGGAGGTCGTAACCGGGGCTGTCCAGTGAGCGCGAACCGAATTCGAGCAGGCGGCCGTCACAGGTCAGTATCTTCATGGCCGCCACGTTGTGGACCGTCAATCCGTACTTGAGGCAATGAACCCCGCCCGAGTTTTCCGCCACGTTGCCGCCGATCGTGCAGGCGATCTGGGAGGATGGATCCGGGGCGTAGTAGAGGCCGTGTACGGCGGCGGCATCGGTGACGGCGAGGTTGCGCACCCCCGGTTCCACGCGCGCGAGGCGGTTGGCGGCGTCGATATCGAGGATGCGGTTGAACTTCGCCAGGCTCAGCAGCACGCCGTCGGCGAGGGGCAGCGCCCCGCCGGACAGCCCGGTCCCCGCGCCGCGCGCGACCACCGGGACGCCGAGTCGATGGCAAATCTGCAGGACGGCCTGGACCTGCTCCACAGTCTCCGGCAGGCACACCAGCAGCGGGCACTGGCGATAGGCGGACAGGGCGTCACACTCGTAGGGACGCAGGGATTCGGCTTCACTCAGCAGGCAATGCTCGGGCAGGGTGGCCCGCAGGGACTGGATCAGTGAGTCCCGGTCGACGGCGGTCGGTTCGATCAATTCCGTATCCATAGATTATGCAGTCGTGCCGGAAGGTGCAATGAATCCCCGATCCGGTGGTTTATAGACGCCTGCGAGGGATTTTACACGATTGTCGCGCGGCGGGTGCGGCTGGTCATGCGGCCGCGCAGCGTCAGTGTCGAGCCGGCAAGGCCGGGCGGGCCGTTCCGTCAGGGGTCAATGCGGCGTGTCGTGCAGGTCGGATTTGATCTCACGCATGATGGTGTCGGCCCATTCCAGCGAGCGCAGATAGGCCTCGGTGATGGTGTCCTTGCTCATGTTGCTGCACTCAAGCCTGTCCCATTTTCCCTGTTCGTAGGCGATGACGCTGTTCAGTATGGCCGCGTACGGTCCTGCACGATTGATCAGGGCTTCCGTGATCTCCGGGCTCAGCGGCAGCGCACCCAGGATCTCGGGCAGAGGCTGATCCATCATTGCATCCAGGGTGGAGAACAACCCGACGATGAACGCCGAATCCTTGTTGGCTCCCGGGAAAGACGCGGCGAGCAGCTCGCACATCTTGCTGCGTATCAGCGAAGTGGTGATGAGTTCGTCCGGCTTGTCGTCGATCCCGGTCAGCGCGATCAGGGTGGCCCAGCGCTTGATCTCCTTTTCGCCCAGATAGACGATGGCGTGGTGGATCGAGTCGACCTTCTTGCTCAGGGTAAAGGCGGCGGAGTTGATGTAGCGCATGAGCTTGTAGCTCATGGTCGGATCCTGGGAGATCAGCGCTTCCAGCTCCCGGATGTTGATCTCGGGGTTTTGCAGCTCGGCCATCATGCGCATGGTATTGAGGCGGTTGGCAGGCATGCGTCGCCCGGTGAGGACGCGCGGCTTGCAGAGGAAGTATCCCTGGTAGTAATCGAATTCGAGCTCCTTGCAGCGGTCAAACATCTCGGGAGTCTCGATCTTTTCCGCCAGCAGCTTGATCGGGTATTTGTTCAGGATCAATACGTGCTCTTCCAGCTCCACATGGTTCAGTGCCTGCACGTCGAGCTTGACAATATTGGCCTCATTCACCAGTGGCTTCAGATCCGGGTGATAGATGAAGTCGTCGAGCGCGATGATGTAGCCCATCTGCTTCAGTCTGCGCACCGCGGCGATGACCGTCTTGTCTATCTCGATGTCCTCGAGGATCTCCAGCACCAGCTGCGAGCTCGGCGGAGGCAGGAGGTCGATATTGGTGATGAAATTGCGCGTCACGTTGATAAAGGCCTGATGATTGCCGACGACCTTTTCGAGGCCCATCTCCAGGAAGCTGTTGATGAGGATCTGTGATGTCGCCTGGTCGCCATCGACCACCTTGGCCTGGGTCTGGTCCTGGCGACGATAAAGCAGCTCGTATCCGATCACGTTCTGAGCGGCGTCGAAGATAGGCTGTCTACCGATGTAATAGTGCTGCTGCATGGTTATTCTTATTGGTAACTGATTCGTTATAAATTTCCCCGGCTCCGGTCAGCTCCTGTCATGGAGCGCCGACCGCCGAAGCCTTGCCCCCTCAGGCATGCAGTGGTCTGAAACCGCGCGGTCCTGTGCCTGGTTTGCTGCGGCCTTCTGCTCTGCCGGCATCGCTCAGCAGACGGCTCTCGATGCCGTGGCAGGAGAGCAGAAACGCCGCAGTCGCTCCATCTCCGGATTTATCCGAGTAAATGATGTAATCATGTCCGCGATCGAGCAGGCGGGCCAGCTGGCGCATCAGCCTGAGCGGCAGATTGACGCTGCCGGGCAGGCGGCTGCGCTGGAAGGCGCGAACCGGGCGCACATCGAGCAGTACGGAGTCGTGTGCCTGTTCAGGCGCTACGTCGGAATACGCGATCCGTTTGAGCAGAGGCCTTACCAGCAGGGTGAGAAATTCCCCCTTGGAGACGCAGGCCACGCGAGTGTCCTTCAAGGCGGTCGCCGTGGCGTCGCACCGGCCGCTGGCGATCAGTCCGTACTCGCCGATCCCTTCTCCGGGGCCGGGTTCCATGAAGAGGATATCGCGGCGCCGCTGACTGGAGCGCCTGGTCAGACGCAGGCGTCCCTCTTCAATGAAGTAATAGTGCCTGGCGGGATCGCCTTCCCGGGCCAGTGTATTGCCGGCGGGTATCCGGAGCCGCGTCATCCGGTTCTTCAGCACCTGCCGGTGGGGCCATGGCAGGCGCGAGAACAGCGGGGATGCAAACAGTCGCGCGTCCGGGGCTTCGTTGTCCGCAGCGGGGGCAGGCTGCGAGGCTTCGTCAGCCGCAGGCGCGTCCCGGCCGCGTTCCAGCAGCCTGGTCAGGAGCTCCGAATCGATGCTGAGAACGGTGACGCTGGTCCGGGCCAGAGCGGTAACGCGGCGGGGATTGTGCGCATCGATCGCCGCGCTGGCCTCGAATGTATCCGCGCGGAGCATCCGCGTGTCCTGGCCGTCGGACAGGAGCGCCAGCTGGCCGGCCATGAGAAACAGGGTGCGGGTGGACGTCTCATCCCGCTGAAACAGGCAGCGTCCCGGAGGCAGCCGCGCTATGACTGACGAACGGATCAGCTCCTCTCGCGCGGCGGAATCCAGCTTGTTCAGGGGTGAAAATTGGCTTAACTGGGTATCGCCGACGATTGGATGCGTCACGCCCATCGGTGCTCCTTTGCCCGGTAGAATATTTGACCCTCTCTGGATCATATTAACGGCGTCGAGGGGAGGCTCCTAAAGAGCTATGCTGCAAGAAGATGGCCCTGCCGGATCTCTGGATGGATCAGCGGGGCGGGGGTTTTTCTATAATAGTATGAATTAATTATATTTTATTGATCATTCGAGGCATCCTCCGGTCCAGCCAGGCCGCGATGTCGGCGACCTCCCCGGCGCAGAGGCTGTGACCCATGGGATAGGTACGCCAGTCCACCGGGTAACCCAGCCGGGTCAGTACATCGCATGAGCGGCGCGCCGCGGGCAGGGGAATGATGGCGTCTTCGCTGCCATGCGCCATCAGGATTGGGACTCCGGCGTTGGCGGGATGGGCCTCCTGTTGCAGGGTCTCCGCCAGTGGCAGATAGGTGGACAATGCCAGGATCCCGGCCAGACGCTCCGGATATCTCAGGCCGGTATGCAGGGCAATGGCACCGCCCTGCGAGAATCCGGCCAGCAGGATGCGCGCGGGCGCGATGCCCGCTGCGATTTCGCCGGCGATCAGGAGACGCAGGGCCTGTTCCGACTCCCGGATGCCCGGGCCGTCCTCGCGCGGCGGGACGGCGCCGGAGATGTCATACCAGGCGCGCATGCGCATGCCGCCGTTGATTGTCACCGGCCGATGGGGTGCGTGGGGAAAGATGAAGCGGACACCCGCGGCGGGCGGCAAGCCCAGATGGGGGACCAGTGATTCGAAGTCGTGGCCGTCGGCCCCGAGTCCGTGCAGCCAGAGGATGCTTGCTTGGACCGTGGTCGTCGGTTCTATGATGACCGCGGGCAATACCGTGTTCGCCGTCATGGGCCCTCCTTCAAATCAGGCCCGGGTTGCGGCACCGTCTGCGTGGGCGGATCGCATAGCCTGTGCCACATGAACTGATTATACTGGGACGTGTTCCTTGCGGGTCCGCCCGCAAGCACCCTGCGCGGCACCGGCCATGCATCCTGTCTTCGCGGCTAAGCTAGCAAAAATGCACGGATATGAACAGTCGAAGCGGTGCGGCATCCCGATCCGGTCACGCTGGGTGGCGGTCGGGGCGCTGTGCCTGCTGCTGATTACCGCCTGCGGCCAGAAGGGCGACCTCTACCTGCCTGACGACAGCCGGATAGAACAACCACAGACCGAGTGAGTCGCCATGGATGATTTTTCTTACCGCGGCGGCGTCCTCCACGCCGAGGACGTTGATCTGCGCACCATCGCCGCGGAGATCGGCACCCCGTGCTACATCTATTCGCGCGCTGCGATAGAACGCCAATGGCGCGCCTTCGACGCGGCAATCCACGCCCGCGAGCATCTGGTCTGCTTCGCCGTCAAGGCCTGTTCCAATATCGCCATCCTGAACCTGCTGGCGCGTCTGGGATCGGGCTTCGATATCGTATCCATCGGTGAACTGGAGCGGGTGCTGGCGGCAGGCGGCGATGCCGGCAAGACCGTTTTCTCCGGTGTGGGTAAAGGCCGGCAGGAAATCCGGCGTGCGCTCGAGGCCGGTATCGCCTGTTTCAATGTCGAGTCCGCCTCCGAACTCGAACGGATCAACGCCGTCGCAGGGGAGATCGGGCGGCAGGCACCTGTTTCGCTGCGCGTGAACCCCGATGTGGACGCGAAGACGCATCCGTACATCTCGACGGGGCTCAAGGAAAACAAGTTCGGCATCCCGGTGACGGACGCGGCGGAGCTGGCCGGCCGCGCCGTGCGCATGGACCATGTCGAGCTGGTCGGCCTGGACTGCCATATCGGATCGCAGCTGACCTCGACGGCGCCATTCGAGGACGCCCTGGACCGCCTGCTCAGGCTGGTGGACACGCTCGCCGGCCGGGGCATCGTGTTGCATCATCTCAATCTCGGTGGCGGGCTGGGGGTGCGTTACCGTACGGAACATCCGCCGTCGCCGGCCGAGTATGCGGCCGCCCTGTTGCGCCGACTGGGTGACCGGCCCGGCAGGCTTCTGATCGAGCCGGGGCGCGCCATCGTCGCCAACGCCGGCATTCTGCTTACGCGCGTCGAATATCTGAAGCCGGGGGAGTGCAAGAGCTTCGCCATCGTGGACGCCGCCATGAACGATCTGATCCGTCCCGCCCTGTACGACGCATGGCATGAGATCCTGCCCGTGGTTCCGCGTACGGGCCGCCCTGCCCAGTTGTACGATGTCGTCGGCCCGGTGTGCGAGACCGGCGATTTTCTCGGGCAGGCGCGTGAGCTCGACCTGGAGTCCGGCGACCTGCTCGTGGTCGGTTCCGCCGGCGCCTACGGCTTTGTGATGAGTTCGAACTACAATTCCCGCCCGCGTGCGGCCGAGGTCCTCGTCGACCGCGCCCGCGCCCACGTGATACGCGAGCGGGAGACCTTGCCGATGCTGTATGCGGGCGAGCACCTGCTGCCCTGACTCCAGCCCGATACGCAGCGGCATGAGACGCGTCCCCGAACCCGAGCTGATGGAAGATGAGCCGCAGGCGCGCGCCTATTCCGAGGCCGATTTCGCCGAACCGCATTCGATGTTCGTGCGACTGTGCAGGGAGGCCTGGGCGGGGCATGAGATCCGCGGGCGCATGCTGGACCTCGGCTGCGGACCGGCGGATGTCACCGTGCGCCTGGCGAAGGCTTTCCCCGCCCTCGCCATCGACGGCGTGGACGGCTCGGCGGCGATGCTCAGGTACGGGGAGGAGCGCGTGCGCCGGCATGGTCTCGCCTCCCGCATCCGCCTGATCCATGGCCGATTGCCGGATTGCACCTTGCCCGGGGATTGCAACGCCATCGTCAGCAACAGCCTGTTGCACCACCTGCACGATCCCGCGGTCTTGTGGGATACCGTCTGGCGCTGTGGCCGACCGGGTGCGGCGGTATTTGTCATGGATCTGATGCGTCCGGACGACGAATCCCAGGCACAGGAACTGGTGGAGCGCCATGCAGCGGACGCCCCCGAGGTGCTCCGGCGTGATTTCCATCACTCGCTGCTCGCCGCCTACCGGCCGGGAGAGGTGCGCGGACAGCTTGATGAGGCCGGCCTTCCCGGGTTTCTCGTGCGAGGGGTCTCGGACCGCCATCTTGCCGTGAGCGGGTTCATCACCGCGGGATCCGGCGCCCGGCAGGGTACCCGCAAACCATGATGCGGCGAACAAGCCGAGGTTGAGACACCGCACGATGTCCACGCGCACGGGAGGATCAAACCGGGGTGGATCGAGGCGCGGCGGCGCGACGGGCGGCGCTGCTGCGTTGTCCGCGACGCTGCGGCGTGCGCAGTCATGCTATCAGGCGGGCAGGCTCGCGGAAGCGGCAGCGTACTGTCAGGAAATCCTGGGCAGCGCCCCCGGCCACTTCGATGCACTGCACCTGCTGGCGATCCTGGTGTTCCAGCTCGGCCATCCGGAGGAAGCTGCACGCCTGATCGAGCAGGCGGTGGCGATCAATCCGCGCTCTGAACAGGCCTTCATGAGTCGGGGTATTATCCTGCAGGCCTTGTACCGCTATCCGGATGCGCTGGCGAGTTATGACCGCGCCGTGGCGCTCAGGCCGGCGTTCGCCGAGGCCTGGTATCGCCGCGGGAACGTACTGCATGACCTGAGCCGCCGCGATGATGCGCTTGCCAGTTACGATCGCGCCCTGGCGATCAAGCCTGATTACGTGGAGGCGCTGTACAACCGCGGGCTGATACTGCAGGAGATGATGCGCCACCCAGAGGCACTGGCCAGCTATGAGCGCGCGCTGGCACTGCGTCCCGATATTGTCGACGCGCATTACAATCGCGGCCTGATCCTGTATGAGCTGCGGCGTTACGATGAGGCGCTCGCGAGCTACGAGCGTGCGCTCGGGCTCAGGCCTGACATGCACGAGGCGATCAGCAACCGCGGCAATACGCTGCGCCGCCTCAACCGCTACGAGGAGGCTTTGCTCTGTTTCGTGCAGGCGCTGCGGCTCAAGCCGGATTATGTCGAGGCGCTGGTCAACAAAGGTCTGGTGCTGCAGGACCTGGACCGTTGCGAAGACGCCTTGAAGAGCTTCGAAGAAGCCATCAGACACAGCCCGGGCTCGCCCGAGGCGCATTGCGGCGCCGCGCTCTGCCGGCTGTCGCTGGGCGATTTCGCGGCGGGCTGGGAAGAATACGAGTGGCGCTGGCGGAACCCGCAGACAAAGGGCCTGCGTCACTTCCCCGAGCCGCTCTGGCTGGGACGGGAGCCGGTGGCCGGGCGTACCCTCCTGCTATGGGCCGAACAGGGCTTCGGGGATACCATTCAGTTCTGCCGCTATGCAAAAAACCTGGCCGAAGCCGGCGCCAGGGTGATCCTGGAGGTGCAGCCGGCCCTGAAATCCCTGCTGTCCCGGCTGGTGGGGCCGGCGCAGGTCGTGGCGCAGGGCGAGGCACTGCCCGCCTTCGAGTGGCATTGCCCCCTGCTGAGCCTGCCGCTGGCATTCAGGACGACCCTGGCCGGCATCCCCGCGCCTGCCGGATACATCACGCCGGACGACGCGAAGGCCCGGGTATGGCAGGCCATCCTCGCCGACACGCGAGGCCTGCGGGTCGGGCTCGCGTGGTCGGGGGATCCACGCCACCCCAATGACCACAACCGCTCGCTGCCGCTGTCCGGGATGCATGCACTGCTCGCCGTGGAGGCCACTTTCATCGGCGTGCAGAAGGAGGTGCGCGAAGCGGATGCGGCCTTCCTCGCGGCCCACCCGGCGATTCTTCGCCCAGGGGAACGTGTGGCGGACTTTGCCGATGCCGCGGCGCTCATCGCGAGTCTCGACCTGCTGATCACGGTGGACACTTCGGTCGCCCATCTCGCCGGCGCGATGGGAAAACCCGTGTGGATCCTGCTCCCGCATAACCCCGACTGGCGCTGGCTGCGCGGGCGCGACGACAGCCCGTGGTATCCATCGGCGCGCCTCTTCAGGCAGGCGGCTCCTGGTGACTGGAGCGGGGTGATCGAGCGCCTGGTGGAGAATCTGCGTGAACTGGCGCAGTCGCTGCGGCCGGCGGCCGGCTCGCCGTGATCCTATGCCCCTTGCGCGAAGTCCTGCTGCCGCCAGGCTTCATAGACGATCACAGCGACCGCATTGGAAAGGTTGAGGCTGCGGCAGTGCGGCGCCATCGGAATGCGGATGATCCGCTCGGGCGGCAGGAGGTTCAGCAGTTCCGCGGAGAGGCCGCGCGTCTCGGGGCCGAACAGGAAGGCGTCGCCGGGTGTGTAGGCGGCTTCGGTGTAGAGCGTGCCTCCGCGTGTGGAGCAGGCAAAGACGCGGGCCGGCGCCACCGTCTCGAGAAACGAGGCGAGATCGCGATGCTCCCGCAGCCGGGTGTACTCGTGATAGTCAAGTCCGGCGCGCCGAAGACGGGCGTCATCGAGCGTAAAACCGAGCGGGTGGATGAGGTGCAGGGCGGTGTGGGTGTTGGCGCACAGGCGTATAATATTGCCCGTGTTGGGCGGGATCTCGGGCTGGCAGAGGGCGACGTGGAACATGCGCGGGCGGCTCCGGTGACAATCCTGATGTAATAACCTCTGTGCGATGGGTGGTCAAGCGGTGAACGAGGATGACAAGCGGGCGCTCGAGCTCGATTTCTGCGGCATGCATTTCGCCACGCCGCTGGTGCTGTTGTCCGGGTGCGTCGGTTTCGGTGAGGAATATACCCGCGTCGAGGGATTCTCCAATCACGATGCCGGCGCGGTATGCCTGAAGGGAACGACGCTCAAGCCCCGTCTCGGTAACCCGCCGCACCGGGTTGCTGAAACGCCGATGGGCATGCTGAACGCAATCGGGTTGCAGAATCCCGGCGTGCACCACGTGGTGAAGGTGATCCTGCCGCGGCTCGATTTCTCCGAGACCCGTTTCATCGCCAATGTCTCCGGGTCCACCATCGAGGAATACGTCGAGGTCACGCGCGCCTTCGACGACTCGCCGATCGACGCCATGGAGATCAACATCTCCTGCCCCAACGTCAAGGAGGGCGGGGTACAGTTCGGCAACGATCCGGACATGTCGGCGCGCGTGGTCGCCGCCTGCCGCGCGGTTACGAGCAAACCGCTCATCACCAAGCTGTCGCCCAACCAGACCGACATCGCCGAGAACGCGCGCCGCTGCATCGATGCCGGCACCGACGCCTTCGCCGTCATCAACACCCTGACCGGGATGGCGATCGATATCGAGCAACGCACGCCCATCATCGGCAACAACCAGGGCGGGTTGTCCGGGCCGGCGATCAAGCCCATCGCGCTGCTGAAGGTGCATCAGGTCTATCAGGTGTGCCGGGGCCACGGCATCCCGATCATCGGGCAGGGCGGCGTGTGCGGCGCGGAGGATGCGCTGGAGTTCCTCATCGCGGGCGCCACCGCGGTCGGCGTCGGCACCGGTCTCTTTTATGACCCGCTGCTCTGTCCCAAGATCAATGCTGGCATCGTCGCCTACCTCAAACGTCATGGACTGAGCGAGGTCGGCCAGCTGACCGGCACCCTGGTGCTCAACGGGCAGGGGATGGGGTGCGCCTGACGCCGTAAGGCAACTGTGGCGCCGAAAGCGGGTGCTGGGGGAGCCGTGGTATCTCCGCCGGGACGCTTCCGCTCCCGTCACCGCTCGTCACCAGGTCACGGTTCGACCTGTTCTTCCTCCGGCACGGTATCGTCCTCGGCGATGCCGAGTTCCTTGATCTTGCGGGTAAGCGTATTGCGACCCCAGCCCAGCAGCTTGGCCGCCTCCTGACGCCGGCCACCGGTATGGCGCAGCGTTGTTTCGATCATGATGCGCTCGAAACGCGGCACCGCGTCGCCGAGCAGGTCCGTGCCGCCCTGGACGAGCCGGTTGTCGGCCCACTGCTGCAGCGCGGTTTCCCACGCGCTCGTTTCCCCTCCGGAGGGGAGCTCGTGCCTGAGTTCGGGTGGCATGTCCTCGAGGTGGATCACCCGTCCGGGCGACATCACCGTGAGCCAGCGGCAGGTGTTCTCGAGCTGGCGGACGTTGCCGTTCCATTCCAGCTGGGTCAGGAACTTGGTGGCCTCGCTGTCGAGCGATTTCGGTTCGACGGCGAGCTCCTGCGCCGCGCGATTGAGGAAATGCTGGATCAGCATCGGGACATCCTCGCGTCGTTCGCGCAGCGCCGGGATATGGATGCGGATGACATTCAGGCGGTGATAGAGATCCTCGCGGAACTGCCCGGTGCCTTGACGCGCTCTTCGAGATTCTGGTGCGTGGCGGCGATGATGCGCACATCCACCTTGATGGAACTGTGGCCTCCCACGCGGTAAAACTCGCCGTCGGCCAGCACGCGCAGAAGACGTGTCTGCAGCTCGACCGGCATATCGCCGATCTCGTCCAGGAACAGGGTGCCGCTGTCCGCCTGTTCGAAACGGCCGCGGTGCATGTTCTGGGCGCCGGTAAAGGCCCCGCGTTCGTGGCCGAACAGGTCGGATTCGAGCAGTTCGCGCGGGATTGCCGCGGTGTTGATCGCGATGAATGGACCGTCGGCGCGCGGGCTGTGGCGGTGCAGCGCGCGCGCAACCAGTTCCTTGCCGGTGCCGGATTCACCCGTCAGCAGCACTGTCATGTTGGAGCGCGCCAGGCGCCCGATGGCGCGGAACACCTCCTGCATGGCCGGGGCCTCGCCGACGATTTCCGGAGAATGCGTGTTGGTCTCGTGGGGCTTGGTGCCGCTGCGCCGGCGCTGGCGGATGGCGTGATTGATCAGGTCGGTCGCCTCGTCGACATCGAACGGCTTGGGCAGGTATTCGAACGCCCCGCCTTCGTAGGCGGCAATCGCGCTGTCGAGATCGGAATGCGCGGTCATGATGATCACTGGCAGATCTGGGTAGCTCGTCTTGATGAGTTCCATCAGTGCGAGACCGTCCATGCCCGGCATGCGGATGTCGGCGATGATGGCATCGGGTTGCTCGGTGCTGAGGCGGTCCATGATGCCGGAGGCGCTCTTGAAGCTGGTGACCTGCATGTGGGACTTCGCCAGGGCTTTTTCCAGCACCCAGCGGATGGAGCGGTCATCGTCGATGACCCAGACGTGGTCGTTATTGCTGCTCATGCTGTTCCTCAAGTGGCAGTATGATGGAAAAGACGGTTCTACCTGGGCGGCTGTTGCACTCGATAAGTCCGCCGTGCTGGTTCACGATCGACTGCGCGATGGGCAGGCCGAGGCCGGTGCCCCCCGGGCGGCCGCTGATCATGGGATAGAAGACTTTGTCGATCATGTCAGCGGGGATGCCCGGACCACTGTCGATGATGTTGATCTGCACCACCAGCTTATGGGTCCTGTGTCCGATGGTGAACTGGCGCTGGGTGCGCGTCTGCAGCATGATCGTACCCTTGCCGTTGATGGCCTGCAGCGCGTTGCGCGTGATGTTGAGTACGGCCTGTATGAGCTGGTCGGCATCCGCGTGAAGTTCGGGGATGCTCGGATCGTAATCGCGCAGGATCGCGACCTGCGTGCCCGCCTCCGCCTGTATCAGTGCGCGGACGCGCTCGGTGACCTCGTGGATGTTCACCTTGCGCTTGAGCGGGATGGCGTTCGGGCCTAGCATTCTGCTCAGCAGGGATTGCAGGCGGTCCGCCTCACCGATGATCACCCGGGTGTATTCCTTGAGAGTCTCGTTGTTCAGCTCGCGGTCGAGCAACTGGGCGGCCCCGCGCAGACCGCCCAGGGGATTGTTTATCTCGTGCGCCATGCCGCGCATCAGCGTCCGGGTATTGTTGTACTGCGCAATGAGGTTCTCCTCGCGCGCGATCTTCATGTGCCGGTCCACCTGCAGCAGTTCGAGCAGCAGCTCGTGGTCGTTGCGTTCCTGCAGCGGGGTGACTGTGACGTCGACGGTGACCATGCGCTGGTCCGGCATGCGCAGCCGGGCGCCGCGCTCCGTATACGGGTGGCCGCTGTGCAGGGAACGGCTCAGAGCAAGGACGAATTCCTGGGATTCCGGGAACAGGCGTATGACCGGCTGGCCAAGGATATGCCGCGCACTGACCTCGAACAGGATCTCGCCCGCCGGATTGATATATTTGAGCTCCAACGCCCCGTTGAACAACAACACCGCAGTGTTGAGGTTCTCAAGGATCCGCTGATCGGTGCGCCCCGTTGTCATCGTATTTGCTAACACATCCTCGTTTTGCAAAAAGTAAACCAATCATGCGATGACGAACGATTCGATCGAAGAGTTTATGCGGCGTATCGAATGGCCTGAAAAATATTGATTAAATACAACGGAATAAACTGATGCATGCAAGATGCCGCGGTGCTATCGGGATCGATGATGCCCATAAATCAGGCACAGGTTGCACACTGTAAATCTGTATGTTGCCCTATTTTAGGGCAATGACCCGGATTGCGCGATCATTATGGGGCTTAGGGGCGACCTGGCTGCAGGGTCGAGTGCTGTTTGAGGTGGATGGTGACGGGCGCAGAATGCATCAGGACTCGACCTGCGATGTCGTGCACCTCTGCAGTAAGGACATGCGAGCCGCGGTCGACCTCGGCGATTGTGAAGCGGGTGTCGTCTGCCGGTCCGGCGACCCGGCTGCCGTCCAGCAGGATCACCAGGCGGTGTCCCTGCTGCACCTTCAGGGCGGGTTCGAGAGCGATGTCTACGCTGACTTCGCGCTCATTGCTCCATATGACCTGGTCATCGGTGGGCTCCATGATCTCAAGACGGTCATAGGGCGGCACGATGGGTTGTGTGCGTTCCACGGCCCCGGCGCCGGCGGGCGACTTCAGTGAGGGAATCACCATGGGCTGCGGCGGGTCTATCTTCTCGGCATTGGGCAGCGGTTCGCTCGAGTAGGTTACCGTGCCGTCCGGCAGCACCTGTTTGTAGATCTCCGCGGCCAGGGCGCAGGGAGCCAGTCCCAGGAGGCAGATCAGGCCGGGAAGACAGAGGTTCTGTATCTTGTTCAGCATCATCCCATCTATGTATCCGGGAACGCGCAGGATGTCAAAAAAAACCCCCGGCCAGGCGGGCCGGGGGTTTTGGCATGGTATGAACCGGAAACGCGCTTGGCTTACATGCTGTAGTACATGTCGAATTCGACCGGATGGGTGGTCATGCGAATGCGTGTGACTTCCGCCATCTTCAATTCGATGTAGCTGTCGATCACGTCGTCGGTGAAGACGCCGCCGGCCTTGAGGAATGCGCGATCCTTGTCCAGGTAGTCCAGCGCCATATCGAGCGAATGGCAGACCGTCGGAACTTCCTTGAGCTCCTCCGGCGGCAGATCGTACAGATTCTTGTCCATCGCGTCGCCGGGATGAATCTTGTTCTTGATACCGTCCAGGCCGGCCATCAGCATGGCGGCGAAGGTGAGGTAAACATTGCCGGAGGAATCCGGGAATCGCACCTCGATGCGGCGCGCGATCGGGTTGGAGACCCAGGGTATGCGGATCGAGGCCGAACGGTTGCGGGCCGAGTAGGCCAGCAGCACCGGGGCCTCGAAGCCGGGCACGAGACGCTTGTAGCTGTTCGTGCTGGAGTTGGTGATGGCGTTCAGGGCGCGGGCGTGCTTCAGGATGCCGCCGATGTAGTACAGGGCGAGTTCCGACAGGCCGCCGTATTTGTTGCCGGTGAACAGGTTCTTGCCGCCCTTGGCGAGCGACTGGTGGACGTGCATGCCACTGCCGTTGTCGCCGACGAGGGGCTTGGGCATGAAAGTCACGGTCTTGCCGTAGGCGTGCGCCACATTCCAGATCACGTACTTGAGGATCTGGTTGGTGTCGGCGCGCTTGGTCAGGGTGTTGAATTTGGTGCCGATCTCGCACTGGCCCGCGGTGGCGACCTCGTGATGATGGATCTCGACTTCGACGCCCATCTCCTGCAAGGCCAGGCACATGGCCGAACGGATGTCCTGCAGCGAGTCGACGGGCGGGACCGGGAAGTAGCCGCCTTTGGTGCCCGGGCGATGGCCGATGTTACCCTCCTCGAACACGCGCTCGGAGTTCCACGATGCCTCATCAGAGTCGATCTTGTAGAAGGAGCCGCCCATGTTGGAGCCCCAGCGCACGTCGTCGAAGATGAAAAACTCGGGTTCCGGGCCGAAATACGCGACGTCGGCGATCTTGGTGGACTTCAGGTATTCCTCGGCGCGCTTGGCAATGGTGCGCGGGTCGCGCTCGTAACCCTGCATGGTCTTCGGTTCAAGGATGTCACAGCGGATGATCAGCGTGGTCTCATCCATGAAGGGATCAAGCACGGAAGTCTCGGCATCGGGCAGCAGGATCATGTCTGATTCTTCGATACCCTTCCAGCCGGCGATGCTGGAGCCGTCGAACATCACGCCGTCCTTGAAGGTGCCGGCGTCGATGCGGTGTGCGGGGAAGGAAACGTGCTGCTCTTTGCCGCGGGTGTCGGTAAAGCGCAGGTCAACGAATTTGACCTCCTGGTCCTTGATCATTTTTAAAACTTTCTGTGACATTTGCATCCTCCGAGACTATATCTAAACGGTTGCTGGTCAGACTTCCTACCCGGTAGCAGAAACTATGCCATGCCGGAATCTTATTTAATTACAGATACATAACTATTATCTAATTCACCGCACAGCGTAAAAATGCACCATCGTGGTGCTGCAACGTTCCATCATGGGGCGTAGCTATGGGATTCTGCACACTTCCAAGACAATGCGTATCTCTTCCTTGCCTTGTTCTGAATCAAGCAGCCTGTGGCCGTGGATGCGGCACCATGCGGGGATGTCGTGGAGCGTGCCGGGGTCGGTGCACAGGACTTCCACGATGTCCCCGTTTGCCAGCTTGTTGACCATGTTCTGGGTACGTATCACCGGGATCGGACACAGCTGAAAACGCACGTCGAGAACGTGGTGGCTCATGCTATGTACCACTCGCCGGGGATCTCCTCCTGGCTCATGGGGCGTACCTGGATCTCGCGCGGCTGGCGACCTGGCTCGATGATCTCGACGCTGACCAGCGCTGCATCCTTTCCCCTGCCGTAGCGCGCAACAAGCCGCGCCGATAACCGGAGTTCTTCTTCATCCGCCGTACCGTCGAGCAAGGCCAATGGTCCGCTGTGGCTGGTCGAGCGGAAGGCAGTATAGCGGTTTTTATAGCCTTCGAGGAACCTGTTTTCGCCTTCTTCGCGCCCAACAATGAGCTTGAAGTTACGTCGCGGCCGGATATGGCGGCCGACCTTGAGGAGCATGATATCGTCCAGTTCATAGTCCCGCCGCCCGCGCGATGTCCATAGATCCTCAATTTTGACCGCGTATTGCTCATTGGTCAGGAAGCAGCAGCCGCCCGCGGGTTGGGCATAGTCATGCAGCCCGTAATGCTGCGCCAGTGCGATCTGCGGCTTGCGGGAACGGCCGTTGAAATCGTGGAGGCGGGTGCGATCGACCCACCCTTCGCGTTCCGGCAGGGTCGGCGACAGCAGCTTTGCGCACAATGGTCTGAGCAGGCGGTCGTTCGCGCCGGACTCGCGGGCTACAACAGGGAACGTGTCCCGGCGCTGGGACATGGGACGCTGACCCAGCACCTCGCCGGTGATGATGAAATCAAACCCGTGCTCCTCCATCCATTCGCGCGCCTTCCTGACCATGAATCCCTTGCAATCAAGGCATGGGTTGATATGTGCACCGTAGCCGTGCTTCGGGTTGATGACGATATCCTTGTATTCCTCGATAACGTCGACGATATGGAGTTTGATGCCGAGCTGCTCTGCGACCCAGAGCGCGTTGTTGCGTTTGGGTCTGGCGGAGTCTTTGCGGCGGATGGCGTGCGTATGCCCCTCGACACAAAAGCCGGTGAAGAAGTTGATGCCTTCGACATGGACGCCATGGTCCTGTATGACGCGCGCGGCGAGCATGGAGTCCAGCCCGCCGGAAATCAGGGCCACGGCATTGCGCTGCGTCGCCATATCGTCTAGGGGGTGTTGTCCCGTCCCGGTGAAGACCGGTAATAATAGCAAATCCGGGATGTTTTGGACAAAACGACTTCACCGCGTTCGCGATGGTCGTCAGCGTTACGCGGGAAAGGCATCCGGAGGGCGGTGGGGCGTGGTGTTACATCAGGAATGCGTCGTTGTACGCCGGAGATCTGACCGGGGTGGCGTCGGTGAAGGTGCGGATCACCCGCAGGGCGTGCAGGCTGCCCGTATCGCTCCACAGGTCGAAAGCATGCAGTGGAGACAGGCGGGCGCGTTCGTCTCTCAGTTCGCGTATGGCGTGCAGGAGATCCATCAAAGTGACGAACCCGCGCGCTAGGTCGGCATACAGGCCGCCCGCCTCGAAAGGCGCGGATTCGTGCAGCTGATGGTATGCATTCTGACCCAGCTCGACCATGTCACCGAGACGGAGCTTGCGGCGCTCCGCATGTTGCGGAAACAGTCCGGCGAACAGGAGGCAATGGTCGCCGATGTCCTTCAGCCGTTCGACGCGGGATTTTGACTGCAGGAGCGGATCGTTAAGGTAATCGAAAGCCAGCACCCGCGCCATCATGAGCGGCTTGGCCGAAAATTGCGCCAGCAGCCCGACCAGGTAGTTTTCCGCTTGTTCGGTGATTGTGCAGCCGGTGAGATGCTCGGCCTGGCTGACGAGTTTATGCCATTGTGTAGCGGATGTCGGGTTCATGATTGATGGTTGCTGTCTTGATGTTGACCGGTGCTATTACATCGGCACAGGGTTCCACCGCCTTAGCGACCAGGTCTCATTTTGCCCATGCCAGCCCGGCGAGCTTGCGGTAAAAAGGCGGCAGTTGATACCATGCGGGATCGCGCGCATGGGTTGGTAATGACGCAAGCCGGCCGCGCCTGCCGGAGGTGCGGTGCAGCGATACCTCGGGCCGCACTGAAATCCATGCGGATGAACGTTATACTTCGAGGGGACACAGTCGCGGTGATTCCACTCGCCCATCAAATGTTGGCTGACAGATTATGACGCAAACCCCTGACCTATCGACTTTCCAGGGACTGATTCTCGCGCTGCAGCAGTACTGGATAGCCAAGGGCTGCACATTGCTGCAGCCCTACGACATGGAAGTCGGCGCTGGCACTTTCCATCCGGCCACCTTCCTGCGCGCGATAGGTCCGGAGCCGTGGAGCGCAGTCTACGTGCAGCCCTCGCGGCGGCCGACGGACGGGCGTTACGGCGAGAACCCGAACCGGTTGCAGCATTATTACCAGCTTCAGATCATGATCAAGCCTTCGCCACGCGATATACAGGAGCTCTATCTTGGATCGCTGCAGGTATTGGGAATCGATCCGCTGGTGCACGATATCCGGTTCGTGGAGGATAACTGGGAGTCGCCCACGCTCGGCGCCTGGGGGCTCGGCTGGGAGGTGTGGCTCAACGGGATGGAGGTCACGCAATTCACCTATTTTCAGCAGGTGGGTGGGCTGGATTGCCGCCCGGTGACAGGTGAAATCACCTATGGCCTCGAACGGATCGCGATGTACCTGCAGGGCGTCGAGAGTGTCTACGATCTGGTATGGTCGAGGAATGGGCCGGTCGGCAGGGTCACTTACGGCGATGTATACCGCCAGAACGAGGTCGAAATGTCCGCCTACAATTTCGAGCACGCGGATATCGATATTCTGTTTTCCTGGTTCGATGACTGTGAAGCACAGAGCAAACGTGTGATCGAGGCCGGCCTGCCGCTCGCGGCCTACGAGCTGATGTTAAAATCTTCACATGTGTTCAATCTGCTCGATGCCCGCCGTGCAATCAGCGTAACCGAACGCGCGCGTTATATCGGGCGCGTGCGAGCCCTGGCGGAGGCCGTTGCCCGCGCTTACTACGAACGGCGCGCAGCCCTCGGTTTCCCTATGTGCAGCGCAAACGTCTCGAATGCGCCGGAGGATGGTGGATGACTGAATATCGCGATCTGCTCCTCGAAATTGGCACCGAGGAGCTGCCTCCCAAGGCGCTGCGTCACCTGAGCGAGGCGCTTGGCGAGGGGGTGCGTGCGGGTTTGCACAAACTCCATCTAGGTTTCGACGACATCAAGGTGTATGCAACGCCGCGCCGTCTCGCGGTGCTGGTGCTGCGGCTGGCGGGAATCCAGCCGCATACGGTGGAGGAACGGCGCGGACCGGCATTGACGGCGGCCTTCGACGGGCAGGGCAATCCGACTCCGGCTGCGCTTGGCTTCGCGCGTTCCTGCGGCATCGACATCAATGCGCTGGAGACGCAGGAGGGCGACAAGGGCGCGTGGCTGTTATACCGCAGGGAGCAGCAGGGTCGTCATGTGCGCGAACTGCTGCCTGAACTGGTTCGCCAGCAGGTTGCTGTGCTGCCCGTGCCAAAGCGCATGCGCTGGAGCGACCTCGAAGAGACCTTCGTGAGGCCGGTGCACTGGATCGTCCTGCTCTACGGCGAAGAGGTTCTGCCCCTGCGTCTGTTCGGTCTTGATGCCGGGCGCGCGACCCGCGGGCATCGATTCCTTCGCCCCGGACAGATCAATCTGTCAGAACCGGCCGCGTACGCGCCGCTGCTGGAGACCGAGGGCCGTGTCATTGCTGATTTCTCCGTCCGTCGTGAGGCTGTGCGCGCGCAGGTGATGGAGGCCGCGGTCGCGGCCAATGCAGAGGCGGTGATCGATGAAAGTCTGCTTGATGAAGTGACGGCGATGGTCGAATGGCCCGTCGCGGTGCGCGGCGGGTTTGAGCGCCGCTTCCTCGAAGTTCCCTCCGAGGCGCTGATTTCCGCCATGAAGGCGCATCAGAAGTATTTCCACCTAGTCGACGGCCATGGCCGGCTGATGCCCGCCTTCATCACTGTGAGCAACATTGACAGCCCTGCCATGGACATCGTGCGCGCGGGCAACGAACGGGTCATCCGTCCGCGTCTCAGCGACGCCATGTTCTTCTGGGAACAGGACCGACGGCACACGCTCGAGTCACGACTTCCCGGATTGCAGCAGGTGATCTTCCAGCGCAAGCTGGGTACATTAAGGCAGAAATCGGAGCGGGTCGCGGCGCTGGCCGCCAATGTGGCGCAGATGCTCGGAGGCGATGTGCGCTCGGCCGAACGCGCCGGGCATCTGTCCAAATGCGATCTGATGACCCAGATGGTGGGCGAGTTCCCCGAACTGCAGGGTGTCATGGGGGGGCACTATGCGCGCCATGACGGCGAGCCCGATGAAGTGGTGCTGGCGCTGCAGGAACAGTATTTGCCCCGCTTTTCCGGTGATCGTCTGCCCGTCACCGGGACGGGCCGCGCCCTCTCGGTGGCCGATAAGCTCGACACACTGGTCGGAATCTTCGGCATAGGTCAATCGCCGACGGGGGACAAGGACCCGTTCGCCTTGCGGCGCGCCGCCATCGGCGTGTTGCGCATCCTGATCGAAGGAGGGCTGCCGCTAGACCTGGTTCGTCTGCTCGACGCGGCGACAGCGATCTACAAGTCGCATGGCCAGGCCCTGGGTCACGAGCGGGCGGTCGCAGATCAGATTTACGGATTTATGATGGACCGTCTGAGGGCCTATTATCTGGAGACGGGGATGAACATCGAGGCGTTCGAAGCAGTATTGGCGCGTCGTCCAGCGCAGCCGTTGGATTTCGACGCCCGGGTCAAGGCCGTCGCGCGCTTTCAGGCAATGCCCGAGGCGGTGAGTCTCGCGGCTGCCAACAAGCGCATCGGCAATATCCTGAGGAAGGCCGAGGAAGACATTCCCGATGACATTTCTGAGTCACTGCTGAGCGAGCCCGCGGAGAAGGCGCTTGCCGATGCCATGAAAGCGTGCGAGAGGTCTGTTGGACCACTGGCCGAGCGCGCGGATTACAGCGGCGTCCTCAGGCATCTGGCTGAGATGCGCGGAGTGGTGGACGCCTATTTCGATCAAGTGCTGGTGATGAGCGAAGATGCGTTGGTGCGGCGCAACCGTCTCGCCCAGCTCAGCCGGCTGCGCGGGCTGTTCATGCAGGTCGCCGATCTGTCATGCCTGTTCAACCAGGCATAACGCCGGGCGGGTCGCCGATACCGCGCCTGGTGATTCTGGGTCGCGACGGCGTGATAAACGAGAGGCGACCGTCCGGCGTACGCACCGTCGATGAGTGGAAGGCGATATCCGGCAGCCTGCGCGCCATCGCTCGGCTGACTTCTGCGCAGTTTCATCTTGTGGTAGCGACAAACCAGCCCGGCATCGCGGGCGGAGCTCTTGACGGCGGGATACTCGCGCATATCCATGCGAAGATGAACAGCGATATTGCCCGCGAAGGTGGCCGGATTGAGGCGATCTTCTACTGCCCGCATGGTGTAGATGATAAGTGTTCTTGCAGGAAACCCAGGCCGGGCCTGTTGCTGGAGGTGGCAAAGCGCCTGGATGTCGACATGGACGGTGTGCCATTTATCGGAGATACGTCCGACGACATCGAGGCCGCCCGCGCGGCCGGTGCGCGCCCTATTCTGTTGCGCACCGGCCGCGGCCTGGAAACGGAAAAATCCTGTGCCGGGTGTGCGGATGTCGAGGTATACAACGATCTCGCGGATGCGGCGTCGGCCCTGATCGACTTGCGCGAGGCGGACTGAGTACATGCTGTTTTTTCGTTCTTTTCTGTTCGCAGTGGGTATGTGGTTGTCGACGCTTATCATCGCGCCGCTTGCCGTTCTGACTTTTCCATTTCCGTTCACCGCGCGGTATGCCTTTATCACCCAATGGGCCCGTTTCAATCTGTGGTGGCTGCGGCTTTCATGCGGCCTGCGATATGTGGTTCACGGGCGCGATAATATCCCCGCCGGAAACGCCATAGTTTTTTGCAAGCACCAATCGGCCTGGGAAACGCTGGCATTGCAGAGCATCTTTCCTCCGCAGGTCTGGTTATTAAAGCGCGAACTGCTGTGGGTTCCGTTCTTCGGCTGGGGGCTCGCAATGCTTGAGCCGATCGCGATTGACCGTCGCGCCGGGCGCAAGGCAGTAGAGCAGCTGGTCAGGCAGGGCAGGGAACGCCTGGCCGATGGTCGCTGGGTTGTGATATTTCCCGAAGGCACGCGAGTGGCGCCCGGACAGACCGGACGTTACGGTATCGGAGGGGCCGTGCTCGCGGCAGCGAGTGGCTATCCAGTTGTCCCGGTCGCGCACAATGCCGGCGAGTTCTGGCCGCGCCGCGGTTTCATCAAGCGACCCGGAACGATTACTGTTGTCGTGGGTCCCGTGATCGATCCTCACGGGAAGGACGCAGAGACGATCAAGGAAGAGGCAAAAGAGTGGATTGAGCGGAACTCTCGGGAGCTGAGCACCGCCCGCTGATTCAACCGCTCCGGGCGGGGGTGAGTTTTTCACTCAACCTGGCCAATTCCTCCACATGAAGTTGCTCGGCCCGCAGATTGGGGTCGACAGCAGCGGCGTCAAAGGCGTCATCCGTCACCAGTCCCTTGAGTGCGTTGCGCAGGGTTTTGCGTCTGTACGCGAACGCGGTTTTAACCAGAAGCGAGAAGGCGTCATAATCGGCAACCTTGACTCTTGGCTCCGCATGAGGTATCAGTCTGACGAAACTCGAGTCGACCTTGGGTTGCGGAATAAACGCGCCTGGGCCGATGGTGAATAATTGCTGGACCTCGCAGTGATACTGCACCATCACGCTGAGTCGGCCGTACTGCCGGTTACCGGGATCAGCCGCCATACGATCAACAACCTCTTTCTGCAGCATGAGATGCATGTCCTGGATGCAGCCGAGCTGATCGATGAGCCGGAATAACAGCGGCGTGGAGATATTGTAGGGCAGGTTGCCGACGACGCGCAGCTTGCGCCCGTTTCTGGCCATGGCGCAGATATCAGCATCCAGCGCGTCAGAGTTGTGAATAGACAAAGTGGAGTTGCCTGGGTACTTGAGCTGTTCAAGATGCTGGATCAGATCGCGATCAAGTTCAATCACGTCAAGTTCGATGCCGCAAGAAAGCAGCGGAACAGTAATCGCGCCGCGCCCTGGTCCGATTTCAATCATGTGATCGCCGGAGCGGGGGCCGATCACCTTGACGATTTTCGAAATGGCGCCCTGGTCTTGCAGAAAATTCTGACCGAATCGCTTGCGCGGCAGGTGCATATTGTCAGCCCTGCGGCGCGGAACGGGAATTCTCCGCCATTTCAATCGCGGCGCTGACTGCGGCGTTGAGGCTGCCAACATCTGCGAATCCCGTGCCCGCCAGTTCCAAAGCCGTGCCGTGGTCCACCGAGGTGCGGATTATCGGCAGGCCGAGGGTTACATTGATCGCCTGGCCAAATCCCATGTGCTTTAATACCGGCAATCCCTGATCGTGATACATCGCTACGACCGCGTCGATTCCGGCAAGAATGGCGGGAAGGAATGAGGTGTCTGCCGGTTTGGGGCCGATTATGTTCAGGCCCTCATTTCTCAGGGCATCAATGACGGGACTTATGATCTCGATCTCTTCCCGACCGAGATTTCCATCCTCACCCGCGTGCGGGTTCAATCCGCAGACGAGCAGGCGGGGCGCGCTGATGTGAAAATATCTGCGCAGGCTGTCATGCGTTATGCGCAGGGTGGCTTCGATCCGTTCGCGCGTTATTCCGCCAAAAATATCCTTGAGCGCGAGATGCGTCGTGACCAGGGCTACGCGCAGACCAGGAGTGGCCAGCATCATGACAACATCATGCGTGGCGGTAATGCCGGCGAGGTACTCGGTGTGCCCGGTGAACTGAATGCCGGCGGAGTTGATCACGCCTTTGTTGACAGGTCCGGTGACCATGGCCGCGAACTCCCCCTTCATGCATCCGTCCGCCGCACGCTTGAGCGTGTTGAGGACATAGGCGGCATTTTCCGGATCCGGAATGCCGCTGACGGCAGGTTGCGGGCAGCGCACCGGGAGGATTTCGATTGTGCCAGCCGGCTGAATGTGGGCGTCGCCATTCGGCTGATACTCTTTCAGGGAAATCGGCAACCTGAGCTGATGCGCACGTGCGAGGAGCAGGTCAGGGTCTGCTATCACGACGATGGACGCGGGAAAGGACCGCTGCGCGGCTTGAATGCAGATATCCGGCCCGATGCCCGCCGGCTCTCCCGGCGTCAGGGCGATGCGGAGAATTTCACCGCTCACGGAGGTGTCCGGTCGTTCGCTCGCGGTTACAGGCGATATTCGACATAGGCCTCGTCGCGCAGTCGTCTCAACCACTCTTCGGTACCTTCTTCGATCTTGCGCTGGAAGATGGCATCGCGGGCCTTATCGCGGGTGAATTCCTCCGTGTCGTCATGCTCTCTCCGCTCCTGAACCTGGATCAGGTGCCAGCCAAAACGCGTCTTGACAGGATCGCTGACTTCCCCGGGCGCCAGTGTGTTCATCGCCGTCTCGAAATCAGGGATCATCTCGCCGGGGTCCACCCAGTCGAGATCACCTCCGCTCGGCGCGGTTGCCTTGTCTTCGGATATGTCGCGGGCAAGTGCGGCAAAATCCTCGCCGGCCGCTATGCGCTCTTTGATGTCGTAGAGGATATCCTGGGCATTCTGGTCTGTCGTAAGTGCGCTCAGGCGCACTAGTATGTGGCGCGCACGGGTTTGCGTGACAATGTGCTGCTGACCGGCCCGGTGGTCAAACAGCTTGATGATATGAAAACCGCTTGGGCTGCGCGTCAAATTGCTGAGTTCTCCGGGTTTCATATTAGGTACCAGTTCGGCGAACAGGGTAGGCAGTTCGCCAGCCTTGCGCCATCCAAGATCGCCGCCGTTGAGTGCTTGCTGACCATCAGATGATGAGATCGCAGCCTGATGGAAGTCTGCGCCTGATTTCAGCTGGCTCAGTACGCTATCAGCCCTTGTCTGTGCCTGCTGGATCTGGTCCGGAGTGGCTGCCTCCGGCAGAGAAATCAGAATGTGGCCGATATGATATTCGTCGGATCCATTACCCTGCCGGCGCTGAGTGGCAAGAAATCCATCCACTTCCTGGTCGGTGATGGTGACGCGGCTGTCGACATATTGTTGCCGTAGGCGCCGCAAGACGATCTCCTTGCGTATATCCTCCCGGAATTTTACGAAGTCCAATCCGTCTTCTTGCAGCACATCGCGGAATTCCTCCAGCGTCATGCCATTCTGGGAGGCTATTCCGCTGATCGCCTGATTCAATGCTTCATCGTCCACGCGGATACCGTTGCCTTCCGCGAGCTGCAGCTGTATCTGCTCCAGCACAGCGCGCTCGAGTAATTGTTTTTGCAGCGTCTGGTTGGGCGGTATTTGCATACCTTGCCGGTGCAATTGAAGCTTGATTGACGCAATCTTGTCGTTTAATTCACTCTCGGCAATGAAATTATCGTCAACTATGGCGACGATGCGATCGATCACATCATTGCTATGACGTTCATCGGCGCTCCAGGCAGGGCCGGGTACTGCTGCCAACATCAGCATGATGAATGGGAACACGGGAAAATGGGGTGGCCGGGGTGTCATGTGTGTGTCCACTGGTAAAGTGTTAATTTTCATAGCCAAGAATTCCCTGTCCCAATACGCTTTCGAGACTGTCGCCAATGCTGGTCAGTCCCTTCAGCTCAAATTGAATATAGAGATTCTCCCTGGTTTCGCCAAGATCATCATTGATGTAGCGGCGATTGACTAGTTGTGTGCGCCAGCAACAGCTTTGATACTCCAGACCAGCCAAAGTTTCCAGCGCGCGGTGGTCCAGCAGGGAATAATTACGGCGACCTATGATATGCCAGTGCCTTCCTAGGGGCCAGAGGAATGATATGTCCGACTGTTCCAGTTCTGATTCACGATATCGATAGGCTATGTTGAATATGCTATGGGCATTCGGCATGTATTGCAGGTGTACACTGCCTTTGTCGATTTTTCTTGATTCCTGGTTCCAGCGCACGTCCAGCCTGGATGTGAGCTTCGGTAGAATGGAGGCAACTGATTCAGCAACGACATCAGATGTGCTCTCGGTTTCGGGCTGGTTGTTCAGGCTAACCTCGCGATCCTTGAAATAGAAGATACGGCCGATACTGGCACGCAGCCTTTCGCTGCCGGTCTCTTTCTCGAAGAAGCGCGTGGTTAATGCCATGCTGATTTGGTTCGCATCCCCGACCCGGTCGTTGCCGCTAAACCTGTTGTTACGGAATAGTTGTGAGTAACTAAAGTCAGGCAGGGCGGTATCGAACAGAGGAATATCAGTTTGCTCGCGAAAAGGGCTGTATAGATAGTATAGCCTGGGCTCGAGCGTATGAATCATTGCACTCGTTCCCCATTGGCTGTCCCTTTCAAGAAATACCCCGCTGTCCATCGACAACGACGGCACGGTCCGGCTGGGGCGCGAATCTTGTAAAGGATCACTGCTGTTGAGCGTATATAGGGTCTGCCTCAATCTGATTGTAGGTGTCAGAAAGGCGGAGAGCGATCTGAAGGGGTATTCGATGCTGGGTTGCAGATCAATCCTGCGGCCTGATATCCGGTCATCATGCTTGAAGTCAACATATTCACCGAAAACATTATAATTGAGTGCGCCATCTTCATCCGGCTTGATGGTTCTGAACAATAGTTGTGGCAAGCGTTGATATGGCTTGCTGTCATCCGGGATGGTGTCATCAACAGTCTGATAGTTTTCCAAGCGGACGGCGGATGTCCAGAGATCGCTTCGGTAATCCAGGCTGGCGAGTTGCCTCAGATGAGTGATGCTGGATAAGCTCAGGCTGTTGCCAAGTTCGCGGAAATATTCCGTATCCGACACATGCACGATGTCAATATTCGAGCTCAGATGGTTTGTGAAGCGTGACATGTTCTGGAAACTGAATAGACTGCGATCCTTGCCGGCGAGATCGTCGCCGGGTAAGTACTCCAGGTCAAGCTGGCCCCGATTGATCGGGCTCAAATAGCGGAGTTCACTGGTAATCATGGAGCCGCGTTTGGATATAAGTCGCGGAGTCAGGGTTGCGTCGAATTGAGGCGCAAGATTTATATAGTAGGGCAGTGTGAATTCCGTTCCATTGTCATTCGAGTGGGCGTAGCTGGGGGTTAGAAAGCCGGATTTCCGCCGATCGTCGATAGGAAAGCTGATATAAGGAAAATAAAAGAATGGAACTCGCTTGAATGAAAGCATGACATTTTTTGCGGTTCCGACCCCGCTGTTCTGGTCCAAGCGCAGCTTGCTTGATCTCAGAAGCCAAGCATTATCCTCTATGTCGCACGTCGTGTAGGTTACTCCGCTCAGTATTGTGAGATCCTTGCTCTCAATCGTTGCAGCTTCAGCAGTTCCACGGGCATGCCTCGATGGGAGGTCATAGGAGGTTTCATTTATGATGCCGGTGTTTCTGCCAAGTGATAGCTCCGCATTCTCGCCGCTGATGGCAAGGTCATCATTGAAGTATAGAATATGTCCTTCAGCATGCAGCTGATCTGATGTTTTCCAGTAAGTCGCTGAGTCAGCCCGCAGGTATTGGTTAGTCTGCCTTGCGCGGATATCACCTCGGAGTAGCACGATATCCCGGTTCAATATTTCAGCTTCGTCAGCGGAAAGTATGGTCTCGCCGTTATGCTGTCCATTGAATAAGTCAGAAGGCAGTGTGTTCGCTTCTGTGCGCGGTTTGCAGAGCCCCCATTGCTCATCGTCGATAACAGCGCTGCCAGTGGCGGGTACAAAGGCAAGGAATAACAGGACGTAAATCCGAAAGGATATGGTTTTGTGAATGCCAGATGTCTGGTGCATCACAGCAATTTAACCCAGACTACTTGCATGATTCGGTCTAAGAAGCACATCTCTCATGGCTTGTAATGGAGTACGGCCGGCATCCAAAATGCTAGTTAAGTTGTTGTCTTTCGTAATATTCTGATATCGGGGTATTCTTTATGATTTGTAGTTGACTGTCAAACGTACGGGTGTACGACAAATTGAGAAGTGGGTGATTAAATCAACATTTCCGGTTTTATCAATTAAGCCCATGTGCTGCCCTTTGCCCGCGAGGAAGTTTGTGTGGATGAGATCCTCATTGTGACGCAGACCTCATCACTTCTGTGATTCATTCCGCAAATCATGGAAATGTAATCAATCCCACCTGGCATAGTGTCGATACTTCTCAATAGAATCCCGTACGTTAAATTTCAGGTGAGTGGATCCAGGGATCCTTTTTGCAGGACGAATCGTTCGAATCAGGAATGCCGGAGGAAAGGATGATATGAGCATGCCCACCGTACAGATAAAGCCTCATAACCACTCGCAGCCGGTGCAAGATGCCACGACCAGGGATGGTGAACCACTGTTGGATATCAAGGCACGTATCAAGCGTCTGGATAAACTGCCACCCATGCCTGAGATGACGCAAAAGATCTTGCGTCTTAGTGCCAAGACCGATGCGGACGTCAAGGAACTGGTGGAAGTCGTGGAGCTGGATCCTAGCTTGGCATCCCAAGTGATGCGTTATGCAAGCTCACCTTTCTTCAGCTATCAAGGTCGGATAGAGTCGGTGCAAACGGCCATTACACGGGTGCTTGGGTTTAACACGGTAATGAATCTGGCATTGAACGCGACTGCAGCAAGACCCTTCAAAATCGCACGGAATGTGCCGCTTGGGCTGGATGCTTTCTGGCGCCATACCGTATACAGTGCAGCCCTGGTTCAGGCATTGAGCAGTGCAGTGCCGAAAGAAATACGTCCACCGGCGGGAATCGCCTACCTGGCGGGACTGCTGCACAATTTCGGCCATTTGTTGCTGGGCCATCTCTTCAAGCAGGAGTTTCTAATTCTTAACAAGTTTGTGATCAAGTATCCTGACAAGCCCGTCGAACTTATCGAGCACCGCGTGCTCGGCACCGACCATGGAATGATCGGTGCGTGGTTAATGGAGGCATGGCAGTTGCCTGAAGAGATTGTGGTGGCGGTTCGAGAGCATCACAATGAAAACTACCAGGAGATCCACGCCGTTTACCCTCAGCTTGTCTTTCTCGCGGACAGGCTTCTCAAAGGCTACAACATCGGCGATGCTGTGGATGCGCAGGTGCCACCGGCATTGCTTGACTCACTGGGAATCGGCGAGTACCAGGCTATGACGATAACAGCAAAAATCATGGAGGGATGCGAGGGCCTGGATAGTATGGCCTCCAGCTTTGCCTCGTAGCCTTGGTATTTCTGTAAGTATAAACATAGCGCCGGAGCATGCAGTTATGCATCTCCGGCCCATTTGTTCAGGCATTAGATGCGCAGACCTGCGCGTAGTCTTGATATCCCGGGAATACAGCGCCCTCGCCGCAATATCGACACTTTGGATTCTTCTTGACCTTAAGCTCCGTAAACCGGCCTGACAGGGCATCGTAATGCAGCATACGGCCGACCAGAGGGTCACCTAGATCGAGCAGAATCTTGATGACCTCAATGGCCTGCAGTAGGCCGAAGATGCCGGGCATGACTCCTAAAACGCCCGCTTCCGCGCATGAGGGGGCGAATTCCGGAGGCGGTGGTTCGGGGAACATGCATCGATAGCAGTTTCCATGCTTCTTATCATATTCAGGCCAAAATACGGTGATCTGCCCTTCGAATCGATAGACCGCAGCATGGACGTTCGGTTTGCCCAGTTTTACACATGCGTCATTTATCAGGAATCGGGTGGCCAGGTTGTCTGTTCCATCTACGATCACATCGTACTCGGACATGATTTCTTCTACATTCGTGCTGTCGAGATGCGTACGGTAGCCAACTACCTTAATACCCGGGTTTAATGCCTCAAGCGCTATGCGGGCTGATTCGACCTTGGGCATGCCCACGCGAGCATCTGTGTGCAGAATCTGCCTTTGCAGGTTGCTGCGATCAACGACATCATGATCAACAAGTCCGATGGTACCTACACCTGCCGCTGCAAGATAGTAAGCTGCAGGGGAGCCGAGACCGCCAGCCCCGATCAGCAGTACTTTGCTGTCTAGTAATTTGAGCTGTCCTGCTTCTCCGACGTCGGGCATTAACAAGTGGCGTGAATAGCGTTCACGCGCTTCAGCATCCAGTATGCGTGGGATCTCGAAAGGCTGGCCCAAATTTTTCCACCGACTGAATCCGCCCCCTACTGAGCGGACGTCCTTGTAGCCCAATCTTTTTAGTGATTCAGCGGCGAACAGGGAGCGGACACCCCCCGCACACATGACCAGAATGGTCCGGTCCAAGTCCGGGACCATGTCCTCAATTCTTAATTCCAGGAATCCCCTGCCGAGACGACAGGCGCCGACCGGGCTGCCTTGGGCCACTTCATCTGTATCGCGTACATCGACAAGTGCTGCGCCGTTACGGCTTAGAGTGAGAGCATCTTCGGGGGAGACTTCTGGTATGGAATCGCGTAGTTCTGCGAGTCGTCGATCTTTGGCCTTCATGTATAGACCTCCAGCCTGTAATTAAATAGATCAGATGGGGAGTGCGATACAACATGAATGAAGCCCGCAAGTGATTGTTGCAGGCGAAAGCATGCCTTATATAGCGCGAAATTATATACCAAATGGATCAAACTCGCATCTGTGAAATGAGGCGATACCGACATATCGACCATTTCTGCAGGAGCCTTAGAACACTTCTGCGTGATCTGGTCTGGCAACCTGCAGTTTAGATAGTCCGCAGATCTCGCATTTCGGATCTTTGGTGAACCGGGATTGGCGCCATTCAGGCTTGGCGGCATCAAATTGCAGCAGGCGTCCACTGAGGGATGTCCCAAGTCCAAGCAGAAGTTTGAGTGCCTCGGTAGCCATCATGCTGCCAATGATTCCTGTCAGAGGGGCTAGCACTCCGCTTTCGCTGCATGATCCCATCGGTTCCTGATCTGCTTGAAGTGGATAGAGGCAATTCAGGCATGGGTTTTGTTCGAAGTTGTTGAAGACCGTTACCTGCCCTATAAGGCCGGTAGCGGCTCCCCACACGAGTGGGGTCTGTGTCATAACGCAAGCGTTATTTATGGTGTAACGGCAATTAAAATTATCACTGGCGTCGATAACAACGTCGGCATGACTGGCATAATCCGCTAGTTCATTTAAGGTTAGCTGCCGCTCAATCGTGACGATATGCACATCGGGGTTAAGCGAATGCAGGCGGTCACGTGCTGATTCAATTTTTAGCCTATTTAATTCGGGCATGCTATGGAGAATCTGTCGCTGCAGATTGCCAAGATCAACATGGTCATGATCATTTAACATCAACTCGCCAATACCGCTGGCGGCAAGATACATGGCTGACGGGGATCCGAGCCCCCCGAGTCCGACGATCATGACCTTGGAATTCAGTAGTCGCTCTTGGCCGGCAAGATCAATTTCCGGCATGAGGATATGCCGGCTATAGCGCTCTAGTTGACGGTCAAGCACACATAGTTCCGCCGCAGTCGATCAGTTAAATGTGTAGACATAACAGCAGGACTGCGGGGTACGTCCGTCGTCCGCCCAGCCGCCCAAGAGATAAATCGAGTCATTCATCACACCCACCCCGGTGGCGGCAAGGGGCTGTGGAATTGGCGGCATGATATGCCATTCATTCTTCGTAAAGTCGAAACAGGCGCAATGGTCGCTAATCCCGTCACCACTATATCCCCCAAATATGAAGAGATGGTCGGAGATCGAGCATGCGGCAGCGCCAGCAGCAGTCCATGGGAGGGCTAGTTCTTCTCGAGACCATTTTCCAGTAGCAGGATCATAGGACTCGATATGATCAAAATTGTTGAATCCCTGTGGAGTAAATGCAACTCCACCCATGGTCAAGATGCGGTGATTCATGACAATTGCGTCGAGTGCAAATCTAGGCGTCGGTAGTGGTGCGATTTGTTCCCATTTGCCGGTGCGCAGGTCCAGTCGTTCACAGAAATCAAAACCAGGATCAGTTTTCGGGCCAGATAACGTGGCATCCGGATGATGGCCGCCGAGTATGTAGATATAGTTGCCGAGCAGTGCTCCTGCCGGGTAATCGTGCGGCATGATCATGTCCGGACCCTTGTTCCAAGTATCGGATTCCGGATGGTAGATCTCAGTGGTTCTCAAGAAACGGAAAGTGCCATTCTCCTGCTTGAAGCCACCGCCAATGATGTAAATAGAATCGCCAACAGTGGTGGCTATTGCGCCTGACCTGAGTGTCGGCATATCAGCGCCAGTTTCCCAAGTGTTTGATTCAGGGTTATAAATGATGACCGAGTTTAGGCTCTTGAAATTTGGGCCGCCTCCGCCGAAGCCATAGATCTTCCCGCCGAAACTGGCTGTTGGGCAGTGTGAACGAGCGACAGGAAGGGACGGTTTAACTCCCCATATTCCTTGATGATAAATGTTGGATTTTTTCATATCGCTTTCTCGTTAAGATGACCGGAATTAACCCTTGCCTATATGACAACGGTTGACGGCGTAGTTCCTAAGGGTGATTGAAGTTGAACTCGAAAGGTCTTTCCCATCGGTTCGATAATACTCATTCACACAGAAAAAACCAAAGGCACATTGATTCTTATCAATTTCTAAATTTGTGTGAAGTCGTTGGGGGTGCCTGGCAGCTTACAGCATTAACTGGCTCTGCTGAGCTTAAGTATGAGGCTGATCCACGGAAGCCATAATTTCGTATTATGTAAATTTGTGCTATTCTTCCATAAGCTTTACCCATATTCGTAAATGGGCATGAGATCAGGTGTTAGAGCCACGTGTCGATACCTGATTCGACGTTCTCGCTGTGCAAGGGTATGCAACATGGGGCGCAACTGTTTATACCTGCCCCTATCACCTCGTCAAGGATGGCTCAAGCTTGTCTGGCATCAGACACGGTTTTTTAATGCATTTTCGAACTCTCAGGGACGGATTTTGGACTAACGCTTGTGGATGCTACGGAGCATGAGGTCCATGGTCATGATTCGTTGTAATTAAGGTGAGTGACCAGCCGATATAGATTGTTTGAATACTCCAAATAAGCATAAGCCGTCGAGGAGATATAGTCATGCTCAACAACTCGCTGAATCAGAAAAAGTCGTATGGGGCATTCGCCAGTGAGTCAAAGTCGGCTCCGCAAGAAAATCTCCCCTTGAATCCACTTCCCCCTCTGCAAGATCGACATGGACGCACGTTTGACTACGTCCGGATCGCTGTAATCGAGCAGTGTAATCTGCGCTGCACCTATTGCATGCCTGAAGAAGGTGTGAAGTTTAAAGAAAAAGACATGGTGCTTCGTACCGATGAGATCCTCCGTGTTGTCGAGGTCCTGGCTCGGATGGGAGTGCGGAAGGTCCGCTATACAGGCGGCGAGCCCACTGTGCGTCCAGATATCGTGGATATCGTTGCAAGGACAGCTAAAACTCCCGGGGTGAAGGCAGTACATCTAACAACGAACGGATTGTTGTTCCCCAAGTATGCAAGGGATTTGCGCGAAGCCGGGTTATTCGGAGTCAATATCAGCCTTGATTCGTTGCAGGCGGATAAGTTCGAATCAATTACGCGTCGATCCGGTCTTGAGAAGGTGCTCGAAAGTATCGATCTTGCAGTTGAGCTGGGATTCCCGAGAGTAAAGGTCAATGTGGTTCTGATGCGCGGATTTAATGAGGATGAACTTATACCCTTCTGCGAGCTGACCAAAGACCGACCGATCACGGTGCGTTTCATCGAATTCATGCCCTTTGACGCCCATCAGATTTGGGAATCCGGCGAGCATTTTGCCAGCGCCGCCGATTTATGCGGTCAGATAGAGAGCTTCTATCAAGGGCATGGACTCCAGCCTACGAGCGGCACCCGTACCGAGCACCACATATATCAGGTTCCCGGATATGCCGGGAAGGTCGCGGTTATTCCCGCGTTTACCCGTAGTCTTTGCGGCAACTGCTCCCGTATCCGCGTTACCGCGGATGGTAGCATCATGAACTGTCTGTATTCAGAAGAGCCTTATCTCCTGAAAGATCTGATACGGAACGGCGCCTCTGATGATGATGTGGTTGCCTTGTTCCGTAAGGCATTTGACGAGAAGCATAAAGACGGATTCGAGGCGAAGAAAGCAGCTAGCGTTGCGGCGAAGATCAATGTATCGGACATTTCGCGTTCACGAGCAAGTATGACGCAAATCGGCGGCTAGTTATTACTGGGTATCAGGTACTAGCGTAGAGACAAACACGAAAGAAGAAGGACGGATATGAGCTATAACGACCTGACACATTTTAATGCCAGCGGTGAGGCCCACATGGTCGACGTGGGAAGCAAGAGTGTCACGATCAGGGAGGGTGTTGCCGAGGGCCGTATCTTTATGCAACCTGAAACCTTGAAGAGGATCATGGAAGGCTCGCATAAAAAAGGGGATGTGCTTGGTATCGCCCGCGTCGCCGGAATCATGGGCGCGAAGAGGACCCCGGATATCATTCCGCTATGTCACCCTATAATGATAACGGCTGTGGACGTTGAGCTTGTTCCAGAACCGGAGAAAAATGCCGTCTACTGCAAGGCTGTTGTGCGTTGTGGCGGTCAGACCGGGGTGGAAATGGAAACGCTGACCGCAGTCCAGGTCGCACTCTTGACAATATACGACATGTGCAAGGCAGTTGATCGAGGCATGGTGATCTCCGATGTCGGGTTGCTGGAAAAATCAGGGGGCAAATCGGGCCATTGGCGCAGATCCGCCAACGCCTGAGTTGGGCTGGATTAACTAGATCGGAAATAGGGGCGTTAATTATGGATCTCAAGGTACGGTATTTCGCTAGCTTGCGTGACCGGATGGGTCGTTCTGAAGACAAGCTGAATATTGATCAGAACAAGGTGACGGTGGCTGACTTGTGGACACGAGTTTCGAACACGCCGTTGCCCGAGACGATCTTAGTTGCAGTAAACATGGAATACACGGATGCGACTCATGAACTTAAGAGCGGGGATGAGGTTGCATTTTTCCCGCCCGTGACGGGAGGCTGATGTATGAAAGTCTTTATAACCAAAGACGTCTTGGACCCATATAAAGAGATCGTAGACTACGAAACGTCAGCGTTACCCCTAGGCAAGCACGGTGGTGTCGTTTCGTTTGTAGGTACGATGCGCGATTTCAACGACGGGCAGGATGTTCGCGCGATGAATCTCGACTACTATCCGGGGATGACAGAGCATCATATCGAGCGCGTCTGTCAGGAAGCGATGCATGGGTGGGACATCATGGATTGCCTGGTGGTTCATCGAGTGGGTGAGATGGTTCCAACGGACCCTATCGTCCTGGTCGCTGTATGGTCGGCGCATCGAAAGGATTCGTTCGATGCGTGTCGCTATATAATCAATTATTTGAAGGAAAGCGCTCCATTTTGGAAGTGTGAAGTGACAACCGCAGGTAAAAAGCACTGGGTTGAGAAGAACTCTGAAGATCCTGGAGTTGCCAAGCGAGTGGTTCGTAAATCGGCGTGACCGATACCCCTCCCGTTAAACCAGCTTGAATGACTTCGCCCCCGCGGCAAATGGGGGCGAAGTGCCCCCCTCGTTTAAGAATTCCCCCACGTTCCCTATTATCAACAGCAAATTCAGCTTGACTGAAGATCTATTGCGAATACAATATTACATGTGATCTATAGATAATATAGATTACGATGTGTTATGTTTAAGCTCAATTAAAACATGTGGTTACATTTTTACCGCAGTAATACAAACAGGGGCCAGTGCATTCACTTCACCACTTTGACCAGCGCTTTCGGTTAATGCTTGGTCATAAATCGAACAATATTTTCTGCCCAGTACTTCAATAACATTAAGGAGCAATGCTAATGAAAAATATGTCAATGAAGTTGAGCCTTTTTTTGGGTGGGCTAGTCACGGCGGTGGGATCCATCGGCACAGCATCTGCTCATTTTCAGATGATTATTCCATCGGATGATATGGTTAAGCAGGATGAGGCTCGTAATCTCGAGCTTGATGTGATGTTCTGGCATCCCTTTGAGGGCCATGGGATGGATATGGTAAAGCCTGCGCAGTTTGGCGTGCTTACCGGTGGCAAGAAGACAGACCTGCTTGGCAGCCTCAAGACGAGCAAATTCAAGGGGTCGGATGGAGAATCGCATGACGGTTTCAAGATCACCTATGCACTGAAATCTCCCGGTGATCATACTTTCTACATCGAACCCAAGCCCTACTGGGAGCCTGCCGAAGAAGCTTTCATCATCCACTACACGAAAGTGGTGGTGAACGCCTTTGGCCTGGAAGAGGGTTGGGGAGATGAGGTGGGGTTGAAGACTGAAATTGTGCCATTGACACGTCCCTACGGCATCTATGCAGGCAATGTCTTTCAGGGTGTCGTCAATATCAACGGGAAGCCCGCTCCTTTCACTGAAGTCGAAGTTGAATACTACAACAAGGATGGAAAACTTAAGGCTGAAGCGGATCCTATGATAACTCAGGTCGTCAAGGCCGATGCCAACGGCGTCTTTACCTATGCGATGCCCAGATCTGGCTGGTGGGGTTTTGCCGCGCTGAATGAGGATGAGAACACCATGAAACATGACGGTAAGGACTATCCGATTGAGATCGGGGCCGTACTATGGGTTCGCGCCCACGACATGAAGTAGGTTTTATGTAATAATTCTCATATATCGTATGAGGTTCTCATGTCTACTTTCACCGATCCGATGAAAGGAGCAGGAGTTGAGGACGCGCCCCGGCAACGGGGCGCGTCTTTCAGTTCATTTGAACTCCGCTTCTTACTGCTGTTGTCAGGGATTCTAATCCTGAGTCTTGCCTCCAGTCATGCCTATGCGCATAAGGTAAACATGTTTGCCTATGTCGAGGGCAACAAGGTCATGATGGAAGGGTATTTTGCCGATGGCAACAAACCGATGAACTGCGATGTCATCGTTACCGATCCTGACAAGAACGTTCTGGTCAAGGGTTTGACGGATCGCGACGGGAAGTTTTCATTCGATATTCCGAAGATCACGGATCTCCGTATTGTTCTCAACGCCGGAATGGGTCATCGTGCGGAATTCCTCATTTCGCGCGATGAACTGAGCGGGGTCAGCCCGGCTGCTGCATCTGATACAGGGACGAAGATTTTGGAGAGTCACGAGGTGACACCCAGCATGGGTGAGGCTACGGAGGAGGAGGCCGCCCAGTCATCGCCCGGATCCGAGAGCGCCAGCGAGGCAATGGTTCGCAAGGCGGTCGCGGAGGCCAATCTGCCCCTGATGCGTGCTATCGAAGAACTGAAGGAACGAGCGGGACTCGAGAACATCGTCGGTGGCATAGGGTTTATCTTTGGCATTGTTGGGATATTGTTTTACGTCAAGGCGCGCAAGATGCTGGATGTGGCTGGCTCCCGGCCTTCGTCTTCGGCTGCAGTAAAGTAAATTTTTCTCCATTTCACATTGGGGTTGCCGATAGACTCAGAATCAACCTTCACCACGGCTCTGGCAGGATCCTATGCATATATCTGAAGGCGTATTGAGCGCCCCGGTGTTGATCACCGGGATTGTCGGCACCGCTGTACTTGCCGCAGCCACCATGCGCAAGATGGATCTGGAGGAAATCCCCAAGGTTTCCGTTATTACCTCTGTGTTCTTCGTTTCCTCTCTGATTCACGTTCCCATCGGTGTAACCAGCGTGCATTTGATCCTGAATGGATTGGTGGGTGTAATCCTGGGATGGCGGGCCTTTCCTGCGGTATTGGTCGGGTTGGTGTTACAGGCGATCCTGTTCGGGCATGGCGGAGTTACCGTCATTGGCGTGAATAGCCTGATGATGGGCGGAGGAGCGTTGATTGCCTATATCGTATGGAAACAACGTTATCACTTTTCGTTCAAGCGCAGGGAATTCATCTTCGGGGCGCTGGCCGGGGCCACCGGAGTCGGGATCTCCGGTATCGTCCTCGCCGTGGCGCTGGCAACCACCGGCGAAGCATTCCATGCGGTGGCGGGCGCGGTGCTGTTAGCCCATATCCCGATCATCATCATCGAGGCGGGAGTCGTGGGCGCCTGTGCCGAGTTCTTGAGCCGTGTCAAACCCGAGATTTTGGGCGGTCAACGGTTAGCGCCGAGTACCACGGCTGGATCGGATGCGGCGGTCTGAAGAATCCGATCTATCCATATCCTGATTTTTCTCCGGGGACCACATGGCCTTAGATATCGATCGATACTCCAATATTGATTCATCGATCAGTCGCTGGGACCCACGCTTCAAGATTTTTGCCCTAGGGATATTGATAATTTCCATCGCACTTTTCAAGACCATCCCCATGGCCCTTGCAGCACTGGTTATCGCCACGATGATCATCGGGATGAGCGCCCTGCCGCTGCATTTTATTTCCCATGGCCTGTCATTCATTCTCATTTTTCTCGTCCCGTTCTTTTTCATCATGCCCTTCAGCTATCCTGGTGAGGCTGCGTTCCACATCATGGGTCTTCCATTCGCCTGGGAGGGCTTGAGATATGCGACGCTGATCTTCACGAAAGCCTTGGCGATAGTTCTCATATCGTTCACCATCTTCGGATCGAGCCGATTCGATGTTTCAATGATCGCGCTGCAAAAGCTGAAATGCCCCAAGATCTTCGTTCAGATGCTGCTGTTCACGTACCGTTATACCTATGTCTTTTTGGATGAGATGCACCGAATGCATACCTCAATGCATTCCCGCGGGTTTGTCGCAGGCCCCAATGCGCAGACTTTGCGGATTTACGGGAATTTCATCGGGACCTTGCTGGTGCGCAGCTTTGAGCGTACGGACCGAGTGTATAAGGCTATGTTGTCCAAAGGCTATCAGGGTGAATTGCACTCCATGGTCAAGTTCCACTCCTCTTTCCAGGACATTTTCAAGGGATTGATTGTGGTAGGATTGTCTATGGCCTTGCTGTTGTCGGATTACGCTGGAATCTACAAGGTCGCTGAACGGGGCTGGTATTAGAATAACAAGCTCATCCCTTTGATTTTGTGAGGATAGGATGACAGAACGCGTCCTTATTGAAGCCGATAACGTACATTTTTCCTACCCGGATGGGCATAAGGTCCTGAAAGGCATTTCCTTTCGGATCAGAAAGGGCGAGAAGGTCGCTTTGATCGGTCCGAATGGCGCGGGAAAGTCCACCCTGATGAGCCATCTGAACGGGGTGCAATTGGCTAGTTCAGGCCGTATCGTCATCGACAGACTGACGGTTAGCAAGGACAATCTAAAAGAAATCCGCCGCAAGATCGGGATCGTGTTTCAGGATCCCGATGACCAGCTCTTTTGCCCGACGGTATTCGATGACGTCGCCTTCGGTCCCTTGAATCTCGGCTTACCGGAACACGAGATTACCTTGCGTGTCCAGGAGGCATTATCCGTGGTGGGCCTGGAAGGATTTGAGCAGCGTTCCTCATTTCATCTGTCTTTCGGAGAGCGCAAACGACTTGCTCTGGCAACGGTATTATCCTATCAGCCCGAGATTCTTGTTTTCGATGAGCCATCGACCAATATGGATCCGATGAATCGAAGGAATCTTATAAATTGGCTCAAGAATACGGATAAGACTCTGCTGTTGTGTACTCATGATCTCGATATTGCTCTTGAAGTATGCAGTCGCTGCCTGTTACTCACGGATGGTCGCATTGAGAGCGATGGCCTGACTCAGGAGATCCTCTATGATCGGGCCCTGCTCGAGAAAAACAAACTCGAGATGCCTCTCGCGCTCATGACCCATGAGCTTCTGCATGATATTTTGGCCGAACAAGAGATGGACGAGGAGCACCGCACTATTATTGGAAAATTCCTCCACGCACACCGCCACGCTCATGGAACGGAAGCTCATATTCACGTGCACCTGCATGCACATGATCATATGCATGAACATTTGCATGAGAAGGTTGATGAGTCGCACTTCCATGAATTGGACGAGCATCAACACGAGGTGCCCCATGACCATGCGGCGGCGCCTCATTCGCATGGTGGCGAGGAGCCTCATCACCATACACATGGCCATGGGCACGACCATGATCACGGACATGGCCACGACCATGGACATGGGCACGACCATACCCATGGCCATAGTGAGCCCGTCGGTACTGGTCATAAACCATGATGTACCGCTGATTAAGTACCAATGGGAACATTCCGGTTAGGTGGCTTGTGTTGCTTGCTCAGTAGCTTGTTAATGCAGGTCTAAATGTGCGTAATCTCAGGCTATTGCCCAATACAAGAAGGCTAGACAGGCTCATTGCAGCGGCTGCCAGCATTGGGTTGAGAAGCTGCCCTACGAGAGGGAACAACACTCCTGCAGCAACCGGTATAAGTGCCACATTATAGGCATAGGCCCAGAACAGGTTTAGACGAATAGTGCGCAGAGTCCTTCTTGAGAGCGAAACCGCATTGGCTATGGCTCGCGGGTCTCCGTTCATCAAGATGACATCACCGGCCTCGATTGCGACATCAGCGCCAGTCCCTATCGCGATACTCACATCTGCCTGCGCAAGCGCTGGCGAGTCGTTAATGCCATCGCCAACAAATGCAACGCGACGCCCGTCAGATTGCAGCCTCTTCACTTCCAGGGCCTTCTGATCCGGAGGGACTCCGGCCAAGATCCTTTTTATTCCGACACTTCGCCCGATAGCCTCTGCTGCACGCTTGTTATCGCCCGTGATCATGGCAGTTTGAATGCCTAAGGCATGAATGGATGCCACGGCTTGAATGCTGCCAGCTTTCAGGGAGTCGGCGACCGCCATTGCACCGGAAAACCGACCATCTATTGCAACAAATAACGGCGTTTTCCCCTGCGCGGTCCATTCATGAATCGTCTGTGCCGCCGAGTCATACGGTACGCCAATCGAATCCATATAGCGATCTGCGCCTATCTGGATGGTTTTTCCTGCTGCAATTGCCTCAATACCATAGCCTGGTCTGGCACTGAATGAATCAGGGGATGGGTACATAATTCCGCGATTCTTTGCTGCGGTAATCACGGCGTGCGCAAGCGGGTGCTCGCTGAGGGACTCCGCCGAGGCCGTGAGCATAAGGAGGGTTTTCTCGTCGGTGCTGATGGAGAGGATGTCGGTTAATTCGGGCCGGCCCTTGGTGAGTGTTCCGGTTTTATCGAGGAGGATGATGTCTATGTTTGCGAGGGCCTCCATCGCGGCTCCTTTGCGAAAGAGAACGCCCAGTTCCGCTGCTTTTCCAGTACCAACCATGATCGCTGTTGGTGTGGCCAGCCCCATCGCACAGGGGCATGCGATAAGTAGCACGCTTACTGCAGAGACAAATGCGTAGTTCAGTGAAGGAGCCGGGCCGATAGTGAGCCATATGGCAAACACAGCTGCGGATATGACGAGTACCGTCGGAACGAAAATGCCGGCGATCCTGTCCGACAGTTGCTGGATTGGCGGCTTGGAGGACTGCGCTTGTTCGACCATTTTGATAATTCTGGCAAGGGTGGTTTCTGAGCCCACACGAGTTGCCCTGAATGTGAATGCACCAGTCTTGTTGAAGGTGCCACCGGTTACTTCGCTCCCGACACTCTTCTCGGTCGGCATTGATTCGCCCGTGATCATTGACTCGTCGACGTAACTCCATCCTGTTTCTATAATGCCGTCCACCGGGATACGTTCGCCTGGCCGAATGAGGATGTGATCTCCGCGATTTACTACATCGACATCCACTTCCACTTGTCGGCCATCGCGCATTATCCGGGCTTTCTTGCTTTGGAGTTGCGCCAGTTTCTTAATCGCCTCGGAGGTCTTGCCTTTAGCCTTGGTTTCCATCAAACGGCCGAGCAGGACCAGCGTAACAATGACTGCGGAGGCCTCAAAGTACAGGTGGCGGGTGCCTGATGGAAATAGAGATGGCGCCAGCAATACCAAGGTGGAATAGATCCACGCCGACGAGGCGCCCAGCATGACCAGAGAATTCATACCAGGGCTGGCATGCTTCAATTCTCCCCACCCCTGACGATAGAATCTCCGACCTGCGAGAAACTGAACTATGGTCGCGAAGAACAATTGAAGCCAATCGGACACTCCGCCGTTTGCTCCGCTAAGATGCATCGATATACCGCGTTCCGGAATCAACATGGATCCCATGGCGATAACAGCCAATGGAACTGTGAAGGTTACGGCAACCAGGAAATCTCTTTTTAATGCAGCGACTTCATCTTCGCGCAGGCTGTCCCTCATATCCTTGCGGCCCGCTGTCGGATCGCTATCGTGCAGATGATAGCCAGCGGCGACAATCGCGTTTCGCAGGCTGGCTTCATTGATCATCTCTGGAACGTATCGAATGCTGGTCTCGCCGGTTGCGAGGTTGGCGGTCGCAGAAACTACGCCGGGAAGCGAGGTCAGGGTCGATTCAATTCGCCTCACACAGGAGGCGCAAGTCATATCAGTGATTAATAGAACCGCTTGCTCCGTTATTGGGGAATAACCCGCATCGGCGATGGCTTCGATGATATCTGTCAGATGAATTGTTGTATTCGGGGTGATAGATACTTTTTCCGTGGCCAGGTTTACGCTGGCTTCAGAAACGCCGGGCTGCTTCTTTAGGAGACCTTCGACACGGGTAACGCAAGAAGCACATGTCATGCCTCTCACGCCGAGAACTATTTCGAGATCCTTATTCGATGTGTTCATTTGATTGAATGAGATCAACGGTATTTAAGGATCTCCATGAGCTCTTCGATAATCTCATTGGTATCTCCTCGCTTATTCGCGGTTACCACATGATCATGCAGATGGCTGCGCAAAATCATATCGCCGATCTTGGTCATTGCACCGTCAACCGCCTTAATCTGCTTGAGCACATCAACGCAATAAACAGAATCAGACTCCAGCATTCGTATGATTCCCTCAACGTGACCCTTGACGGAACGCAGACGAGACATTGTTTCTGTCCGGACAACCGGGTTCAGCTGCAAGTTCTGGTGTAGATCGGACATCAAATCACCATGGCCGAATAGCCGGCGTGGCGTACCGCAGAGATCACATCCTGGGTATTTGGGGTGCCCTCAATGACCGCTATTCCATCTTCGATGCGGATTTCCTTGATTTCTTTGACGCCAGATACTTTGGCAAGTGCTGTTTCAACAGCATGGACGCAGTGACTGCAAGTCATGCCGGTGATTTTAATGATCATAGATGCCTCCTCCCTATCCCACCCCACCTGGGGTGAGTTAATCTTATTATGATCGCTCTCATTAAATCCAGTGGCAAGATTGCGAGTAGGCAAAATAATCTATATGTAAACATATAGTTAAATGATTAATGATTATGTTCCTATATATTTGTAAGCATGAGAGACATCATCACATGAATGCGGGCGTATAATTAGCTCATGACCTCGGTGAGTTATATGTGTATGTGGTTGTTACTTGAGGTATTCTTGATTGATCAGTACTCTCTAAGCTGAATCTTGAACAGGCATTTTCACGATGCCAAAACACAAACTTAATTAACCTTCAGGAAGGCGGATAATGGAACGAATTACGATGTCCCTAGATTCTGTTCTGGCCGATTTGTTCGACAATTTCATAGCCGAGCATGGTTATACCAACCGCTCAGAAGCAATGCGGGATTTGATCCGGCAGCAGCTGGAAAAGGAGCAACTGGAAAAATCTGGTGATGGTCATTGTGTCGCGACCTTGAGCTACGTGTATAACCATCACGAGCTGGAACTGGCCAGCCGTATTACAGAAGTCCTTCACGATCACCACGAACTTACGCTTTCAAGCATGCATATCCATCTGGATCACGATAATTGTCTGGAAATAACCATCATGCGCGGATCGGTGGATATCGTCAGAAATACCGCGAACGCCATTATGGCGGAGCGAGGTGTTCGCCACGGCAAGTTGAGTATGGTGCCGATCGATGTTAGCGAGGTCAGTCATACGCACGGTGGTCAGCCGCACGTTCATAGCCGGCCGATGACTTGAGAATGATCCGGGTATAATCTCTCCTTATGTTTAATCTGGCGCGGAAATTGCCTCTCCACTAAGTGGAGGCATCTCACCAATCTATTAACTATTTGATGCATTGGCATTATGAGAGAAAAGGAGAAGGCTACTAGCATTATCTACGTTCGTCATGGGCAAGCTGATTTTCCGCATGACAGACTGTACTGCGATGAGCGCGAAGATCCGTCACTTACCGCTGAAGGCTTGGCACAGGCGCAGCTAGCCGCCACCTTGCTTGCAGACCAAGCTATCGAGGCTATTTACAGCAGCCCTATGATGCGTACGCGCATGACTGCTGAGCTGATAGCGGACAAATCCACAGCAAGGGTGATTTTTGAGCCAAGGCTTAAAGAGCGTCCATTCGGGATTTGGGATGGACTGTATTTTGATGAAATAGCAAGGGATTATCCGGATCAGTTTCTGGCATGGAAGCGTGATCCGATATCTTTTGTTCCTGAGGGAGGCGAAACGATCGATGCGCATATGGATCGGGTAAAGTCAGCCCTGCAGGACATAATCGATAATCATCGCGGGCAGCGAATTCTTGTTGTATCTCATGTGGGGCCGATACGGATGTGCATCACAGATGCGCTGGGTATGCCGTTATCCTCTTATCGCAGACTGACAATCGATTATGCGTCTGTCACGAGAGTAGATTATGGAAGAAAACAGAACAATCTAATTTATATGAATATCTCTGGAAAATTATGAATCCTGGGCACGGCTGTTTGCAGGGTAAGTGGCGCGCAGGCAGTTATGGTTTCTGATTAGTACGAGGAATTGCAGCAGCACAGGGGTTCTGCCGATTGCAGTAAAATGGACTTGATTGGGTGCGTGTGCTAGGATTAACCTATTGGTTTTATTGCGTCTATTATGGAATGATAAGTGTGATCATGCCGGAACCGGCAACTGACGTGGTGAGACTTCCCAGCTTCAGATTACACGACGATGGATCTTACTTGACGCAATTGTGGTTGACAGGACCAGATGCTCGGAGGATTTAGACAGATGGTTAATCACTCGGCTATAAAAGCAGTGTCAGGGCTTTATCGAGTAACTGGTGCGGCGCTGTTTCTGCTGGTTGCCGCTCCAATTCAGGCGCTCCCTGTATTCGATAACTGGACTGTGGCGAATGGCGACGTCAGCGTGACATGTCCCGCTGGCTTTACGTGTGAAACCCTGACTACCGGCGACGGTTTTGCCCAGGTGCAATGGGTTGAAACTGCTACCGGAGATACGTTCATTCAGACGATCATCACAGACCAGGGAGCGGGGGCTGTCGGTGGTACCCCGTCAGCGGGTCTTCCCTACAGCGATGAGAGTTTTATCATGCTCGGCGGTTCAAACGGAATCTCCTCGCGTCAACATTATTTCCAGGACGATACCGCAACCACGGGCACGATTTTCGAGAATACCACAGCGCTGAATACCGGTTGGGCACAAATCAATCCTACCGATCCGGACATGGATGTAACCCAGACGCTTACGGTTGATGCAACGCCCGCTGTGACGGGGGATGAATTCACCAATGCGTTCGAGATGCATCTGATACATGATGCTGGCGGCACAACCACGGGTAGCAGTATATCTATCACCCAGAACTCAGGCCTCGGGAACGGGGCGGACACCTCGACTGACAGCCAGGAATTCCAATTGGTCCATCTGCAGGGCAGTTATGTCGCGACAGGTTCAAGCATCACGCTGGATCCGACAACCACGGCGAGTGGCGGTACTGTGGCCTGGAGCGCGGGTGATGACATCATGATTCGCTGGATTGGCCAAAGTATCGATCTTGGCGCCCAAGGGACTGCGGTATTCGGGTTCGAGGGTATTACGAATAATACTGATCCGGATGAGGCCACGACCTTTTCTACAACCAGCGCCGGTATTACAGTCGATGGCACTGATCCCCAAGGATTCGGTACACCATTTGACTGGGATACGGTCTTTGGAGCTACTCCGCCTCAGCTTTAAGTAAATACCGCTGTACTCCTTCACATTTTTTGCCTTCTAAACAGAGAGAAGGTAACAACCTTCTCTCTGTTTTCTGCCTAACGCGATTAATCAATGTCGTTTCATGAGTAGCTTAATGTTGCTATGTACCAAAGCGTTTTTCGCGTGTAACATTGTTGAACAATTACACTGTTAGATTTGATGGCATGGCGGGAACGTTGCTGTCTAGTTGAATGTTGATTGGTGCAGTTGTCCCTGTGTTGGTTGATCGGATTGATTCTTCCCGTATGGTTTGTTCAAGCACTGAGGGTGACGTCGACATGGATCGCTTTCAACACATGGCAGTTTCAAAGCCGCGTTAATATCAGGATTGATGTCCATGGATCGTCTGAATAAGCATCTGCGAAGATTTTCTGGTGCATTGATCAGCTGCGCCGGCCTCGTTCTGTATGTATCAACCGGGATGGCCGAAGAGGTCGTGCCTGAGTTCACGGGCAAGCAAATCTTCGAACAATGCGGTTACAAATATCCTGGCGATGATCAGCAGGGTAAGTTCACGGTAATTCTTCAAGACAAGGATGGAAAGGTCATGAAGAGTGAATATCTGCGGTATTGGAAGGATTACAAGGGTAAAGACGATGTTGCGGACAAGATGCTCTTGTTTACGACATATCCCCCGGAGGCAAAAGGCTCTGCATTCATGCGGGTGGCATACAGTCAGCATGATAAACCCGTAGATCAATGGATTTATCTCCCTGCGCTTAAAAAGATCAGGCGGGTTTCTATCCGTGATCTGGGCGACAGTTTTTTGAATTCCAATCTGACGTATGCCGATGTCAGCCGGCGAGCTCTGGAAGATGACGAGCACAAGTATCTGGGGACACGGCAAGTCGACGATGCGGTGTTTCATATTGTCGAAAGTATACCAAGGGAAGCCAATCCGATTTACGGCAAACGAATATTCTGGTTTCTCAAGACTAAAAATTGGGACGAGTGCGTCAATACGCGGATTGACTACTACGATAACAACGGTGAGCTGATAAAGGATCAATTTATCAAGTGGCAGCGTGTAGGAGACGCTTGGGTATGGGATCGAGTGTTAGTGAGGAGCCGGCGCACACTTAGTGCCTCGATCTTTCAACTCAGCGAGATCAAGATCAACGCCGGTGTTGATGACGATTTGTTCACAGCCAGATCCTTAGAGCATGGGCCGGCTGGCCTTGAGCAATGAGGAAACGATAAGTTTTTCCCCGTCTGATTGTGCCTGACGAAGTTCCAGCCTGTATGGCCGGTTCTTGAGTCTGGGCACGTAAGGGAAGTGACAGATCAAGCGTGCAACATGTTTGACGTTGTATAACTATAGTTATACAATGTGTGCGTCTGGAAAATCACGCCAACAGGGGTTCCTTATGCAAAATTTCGCAAGACAAATGAGAGAGATTGGAAGAAAGCAGTCGCGAATGATGCGTGACCAGACGCAGGTGAGCGCGATGAAGCGAAAAGAAGAATATTTAGGCGCGCGGGTTCCCAAGGATCTGCGCCAGAAGGTGATTGCGAAAGCGGATAGCCTGGGTATACCGGTATCCATACTCATCAGAAATATCCTGGAAGATGCATTCAATGTGCACGTCGCACATGGACGTGAACAAGAAGCACGCACTGCCTCAACGCCTGGCTCGCTCAAAGCGAAATTTCCCAACATCATAGGATGGGAGAATATTACCTTGAACAGGGACGTGGCATGCTCAGGATGCTTACGACACCTTCCTGCGGGAAGTTCGGCCATTTTTGGACTGGGGATGCCGAGGGAAGATCATGTAATTCTGTGTGAAAAATGCAGAGAGTATGCCTGAGCCGGGCTGGAAGCATCAAACAATTGGCATGCAGCGCTGTACTGCTCGCTATCGCGCTTGCTGCATCCGCGGCAGAGGGTGAGGGCGAAGCGACCGGAATAGAGAATCTATTCCACGATGAAATCCAGACTTCTGCCGCCTCCGGGACAGACGCCGGAGATTCCTTGCAAAATCTTGCATTAAGCGGATATTTCAAAAATGAGACTGCTTACCGTCTGGATGAGCCGAGATCAATAACTAAAATAAGAAATACAATTCAGCTTAATGGTGCATATACATTCAGTCCGTCCCGCAGGCTGGGCTTCTCCGCATGGGCCTACCATGATCTGGCCTATGACCTGTTCGATTATGAAACGATATCGGCCAGGTTCGCGCGCGACGATGACAAGCCACTGGTTTTCGTGAATGATCTCAGGCACGAGAAAGACTCTCCTGTTGCGGAACTGAGGGAGTTCTATTTCGACATAGCAACAAGCAACGTCGACATCCGCACAGGGAAGCAGATTGTTGTTTGGGGGGTGCTAGAAGGAATCAGGATTACTGACGAGATTAATCCCCTCGACTTCAGGGAGCTGATTCTGCCAGAACTGCTTGATTACAGAATCCCGCTATGGATGGCCAAAATCGATGTCTATGATGAAGCGGACAGCTATCAATTCATCTGGATTCCAGATATCAAGTTTCATAAGCCGGCGCCGCCTGGTTCCGAATGGGAGCTTCTCCAGGACGTTCCCAATACAGAAGAGCCCAACTCCTTTACGATGCGCAACTCCGAGTTTGGGGTTCGATATTCCACCAATTACCTCGACACTGAGATCTCGCTCAGCTATTTCTATACGTGGGATGATTTCCCCGTAGTCTATCGATCCGCCGCCATCGACTCGGCCCTCGATCCGATTTTTTTCCCGACATATACCCGTATCAACATGTACGGCCTGACGGGCGTCAGGCAGGCGGGCACAGGTATCATCAAGGCGGAATTTGCCTATGTACCTGATAAATATTTCGGTCTGCGGAATGATACAGACCGCGATGGCGACGGATTTCTGGACGATCAGGGGGAGCTGCAACGAAAACATATCCGATGGGGGATCGGCTATGATTTCACGAAATATGGCGCGGACTTCTCGCCGGCGGTCTCGCAGTGGATAATTCTCGATCACGACGACAATCTTATTCAGGACAAATTCGACACTTCTCTCACCCTTTTTGTACGAAAACCCCTGCCAGAGCAGGCTGCTGTCTTCCAGCTCCTTGTCATAGGTCTTGTCAATCTCAAGGAGCTCTATCTGAAGCCCAAGATCACATTCTCGATCACGGATCATCTCCAGGTTTCCGCCGGTTTTGACATGTTCACCGGAGCCAAATCAGAACTTGGGACATCGGGAGGCGCTAATGTGATCACCAGTGCTGAGGCACTGGAGCAAAGCGCACAATTCTTTGGTAATTTCAACAATAATGATCGCGTCTTCGCAGAGTTTAAGTACACATTCTAGGTCGGTGCATGCAGTTATTGCGCGGGAAGGTGTGGAAGAGATGATACGTGCTGCAAACAATCGTCCGCGACGCAAGCCGCCGGCAGTTCTCGTATATTCTCTGGTATTTGCAAGCGCGTATCTTTCATATGAAGCACGCGCGGATCCAATAGAAAAGAAATGGAGTGTCTCGCCGATGCTGGGTGTTCATAGCCCCAGGATGACACTCCTCAATAAAGGGGAGTTCCGTTCACCATTGCCTGGCAGGGGTAGGATCATATTCCAGGACAGTGGTGAAAACACCGATTATGACTTTGTGATAAACAACCAGCTCCCGTCCATCGAATACGGAACGGAGGCAGGCGTCGAACTCAGATACAATCTCGATCCCAAGGTCTCACTCATACTGGGATCCAGTGGCTGGGAAGGAGTTTCTACCTCGGCGGTTCAGACCGAGATACCCTTCCAGGGTACATTGACACCGGCGGGCTATGAGCGATCCGCGAGCATATCCTATTTTCAGTATTATCTCGGTCTGCAGCGGATACTTTTCCAGAAACCGAAGAAATATGACATCTACGGGAGAATCACGCTTAACGAGGTGCTGGACATCGATTACAAGGAGAATCTTGTGTTCGGCTTCCAGGGTGTCGGTGGAGACACGTTCAAGCGGATCATAGAGATGAAATCACAGGCTACCGGGCTCCTGATGCTGAATTTCGGGGTTGGAGGCGAATATTTTATGAAGAGCTGGATTTCACTGGGGCTCGATCTGGGATATACGCTGAGCGCTGAAAAGATCAGCCTCGGCAACGCCACGCTCAAGTCTGATATCCAAGAAGAGGACAATTTGAATTTCAGGACGCCGGTACAGTTGGATGCCAATAATGAGCTCACCTATCTCTCGGAAGCCACCACCTTCGATGACGTTAGCTATCGTAAGCTGGAACTCGGCTTTGACGGATGGAGAGCGTTGTTCCGTATCAACTTGTATTTCTAACCCCGGCTATCCGTGACGCCACCGCGCCATGCAGCACATTCTCAGCGTTACTGCGGTTCTCTGATCTCGGTACTGTAATATCCCGATGCCGACACACCTCCTCCGTCGCTGTGGATCAATTGCCAGGTTTCCATTTCTGGTAGTTCTGGTTGCGCTTTTTCCGGGCCAGGCTCCGGCGCAGGAACTGCAGATGGACAATCCCGGGTCCATCTCCCCGCTCGGAATGGGCAGGGCATTGCTGGATAGTGGCGAGGCAGACCAGGCGATAATAGCATTCGAAGAAGCTGCAAGGCTGGATCAGGATAATCCTGATGTTTACTATTTTCTTGGCCTGTCTCATGCCAGGTCCGGACACTTTGCACAAGCCGCCGATGGGCTGAGCCGCGCCATATCCATAAATCCCGCGCATATCGAGGCGCGCTATCAGCTCGCTTTGTTATTTGAGGCTTACGATCATCTGGACAAGGCAGTCGAGGAATATTCCGGTGTCATCCAATGGGCTGGTCCTGACAGTGAGCTTTTCAGATCTGGTGTTAAAAAACTGCGTTACCTAACTGCGACCCAGCATGCCAAGAAAAATGAACTCGATCTCGCCCTGGCGCAGTTTGATGAACTTGCCGAGGTTTATCCTGATGATGCCCTGATTTCGTACAGCGCTGGTGTGGCTTACATGCTCAAAGGAAGAATGAACGAGGCGCGTGATATGTACGAGCGGGCGATTAGAACCGATCCTTCATATCTGAACGCCTATCTGAACCTGGCCACAGTTGAGGAAGCCCAGGGGAGGCTGGGTGCAGCAGTGGAGAATCTGAAGTATCTCATAGAGGCTGGTAACGGCACTTCTGTGGCTTCCAAAGCCAGTGTCAGGCTCAATATTATTGAAGCAAGGATCCTGACACAGGCGGGGAATCTCCTGGATGCCCTGTCTGCATATCGCCGTGCCCTTGAAATCGATCCGTCCAACAATGTATCGCTTCAGGCGCGTCCAGAGCTGTATCGCCGCTTGAATGACAGGGAGGGCGAGCGTAATGCCTATGAGGATCTCATTGAGCATTATCCGGGTGATCATACCGCCCGTAACAGGCTGGCGGAGATTTATCTTGCTGATAATCGATATGCGGGCGCATATGATCAAATCCATGCGGTGCTCGATGACCAGAAAGAAGATGCCGATAAGGATGTTGCCAGAAAGCTCCGGGACAGGATGCTTTCCACCGAGGAAGGGAGATCAATCGATCGGATCAAAACAGAGGAAAGAGTGGCGTTGCTCGAAACTCGCATTCAGCAACATCCCGATGATACCGCTGCCTTGAAGGACCTCGCCATCTTGTATTTCAGGCAGGAAAAATACCAGGATGCTACCGGCATACTCGAGCGGCTCAGTGGTTTGAGTCCTGACGATGAATCCATTCATTTCTCACTCGCCACACTTCACGACAAACTGGGACAGTTCTCGGAATCGGTGCGCGAATATCTGTGGCTGATATCCAGGGTTCGGGACGGGGAGGCGGTATCACGCTATGTGACCTCCATGAGGTTGGCGAATGCGAAGCGACTGTTTATTGAGGGCGATCTGCAGACGGCGGGCAGGGAGTTCTCCGATCTGTTGTCGGATGATCCGGAAAATTCCATTGCCTATTTCTACCTTGGTCTGATCTATTCAAGAGAGGATGACATCGCGAGCGCCGTGGATGCGTACAAGGAGGTTGTTCGACAGATTCCTGCCCATGTCGGAGCCAGGCTAAATCTTGCCTACAGTTATGAGCGTCTCAACAGGGAGGAGGATGCGATCGATGAATATCGGAAGATCCTGCAGGCGAACCCTCCAGGCGGGATGGAGCAGACCGTCAAGCTCAGGCTCAGGAATCTGCAAAGGCGAATCAATGGTGTTACGGTAGGAGTCGGCTATTCCTTCGCCTACGACAGCAACAGTAATTTAAGCGATATTGATGCCGCGGAGGAGTTGAGATCGGATTTGTCGTTAAATCTTTCCTATCAATATAAGACGGAGCGTGGATATCGCTGGCGCCTGTCGGCGCAGCCTGCCTATTCCAATTACCATGAAGGGCAGTACGACTACCTGAACACCAGCGAGACCCTTGCTGTCAGCGCGATCAGGGACGCGTTGACGCTGGTTGGAGGATACACCTACAGGACTACCGACGGGATACTGGTAGAAAGCCGGCTGAGTCGCATGCACACCGTATTCGGCGAGGTGCTGTCGCGTGTGAAGCTGCCCAATCTCTTCCGGCGCGGCGAACTGGTGTCGAGCGGTGTCACGCTTAACCTTTCCTACAGCGATTTCGATTCGTCCAGCAGCCCGTTCTTCAGTTCGTATACAACCGCCGGCGGCCTGACGATCAGTCAGCCGGCGACGGGGTTCGATACGGTCAGGCTCGGGTATACCTATGTGGTAAATGATAACAAGGAGCTGGTAGGCAGCGATTACGCCTACTCAAGCCACGGGATGTCCGCCGGGCTTGATCATGTCATGCCGTGGGGCGGCATCAACCTGACCGTGGGGTTTACCGTATTCGACTACGCCAATCTGGATTCATTTTCCCAGTTTACGGACCGGCGTCGGAATGTCAGAACCAATGTTGCGCTTGGTCTTAACTACAGATACAAGCCCGATATCAGCCTGTTCGCATCTCTTGCGTGGACAGATAACCGCTCAAACCTCCCGGTGGGATTTATCCTCAACAGCGAGGATATCATCGAGGGACAGCAAAGTTCTTCGCTCAGCGACTACAGCAGGACATTGCTGGCAACCGGAGTCAACCTCAGGTTCTGAGGCCGGCGCGTACGCCTCGCCTAATCGCGCAGCGCGTTAAACGCGGTTACTGCCCAGGCAAGGGTGGCGCCCGCGAAGACCAGCATCACGACAAATCCCTTTACGTAAAGGCTCAGGTCGGGAGAGCTGGAGATCACGGCACGCACCGCCTCAACGGCGTAGGTAATCGGGTTGAGGACCGAGGCATATTGTATCCAGTCCGGCATGAACTGTTCGGGCACCAGGGCGGAGGAGAAAAACATCAGCGGCAGGGTCATCATGTTTCCGATCATAACGAGGGGCTCCTCGCGTTGAAGGGTGATGGCGAAGCCGTTGGACAGCGCAGCGAAACCGACCCCCAGAAGAAAGACTACCAGCATGCCGAGCACCAGGTAAATGGGGTTGAAGTTGATCGAGGAACCCATGGCCCATGCGACGATCAGGATGATGATGGCCTGCGCGATCACCTGAACGGCTGAATGGAGCACCCGGCTCAGTACAATCGCAACGCGCGAGACGGGGGAGACCAGCATCTTGTCCACCGTTCCCGCCGAGATTTCCCTCAGCAGGCTTACACCGGACCAGGAGGACCCGAACAGCACCGTCATGATGAGGATTCCCGGTACCATGAAATCCATGTAGTGTTCCGACTGCACGAAGCGCCCGAACAGCTGGCCGAAGATGATCAGCCAGATCAGCGGCTGGATCAGGGTGAACAAGGTCCACATGGGCATCCGCAGCGTGATGATCATGTACTTGTTGAACAGGTGCCACGTGTCCGCCATCATGACTTGATGCTCCGGTACGAAATCTAGAGAGAATGCAGGATGTAAATGTCGCGGCTTATTCAGCCGCGTTCTTTCTTGGTTGGGTCTTGTGACCAGTCCGCCTTGGCCTTGCCATTTTCATCGACCCATTCATTGCCTTTCCAGTCGGAAGAGTCGCCCCAATTACCGATTTGTTCGCCTTTCTTGCCGACCCACTGATTTCCCTGCCACTCGCCGGCTGAAGTTTTATTGTCGGCAATGTCCGTCGCAGGGCCGGAGGGTATTCCGGCGGCCTGTTTTGGCTGGTTTTCCCAGTTGTCCTTGGGTTTTCCGCCCTTGTCGACCCATTCATTGCCTTTCCAGTCGGGTGAAGCGCCCCAGTCGCCTTTTTGCGCGCCGTCCTTGCCCACCCATTCATTGCCCTGCCAGGACTCCGCCTCGGCGGGTGCCGCGGCAGTGGTGTCGCTGGTATTTTCGTTCAGGTCGACCTTGGGTTTGCCATCCTTGTCCACCCACTCATTGCCCTGCCAGTCGGGATTTTCGGCGTCGGCGTCGTAGCCCCACTTCTTGGCCGTCTTCTTCCAGTTGCCACCGCCGCCCTTGCCGGCCCACTGCGTCCACCACTGTTCCGGTTCTTCCTCGCCCGTTTCGACCATGCTGGTGCCGGTGTACTTGAGAAATACATCGTCCAGCGTCGGGCGCGCAAGCGAGAGGGTTTTGACGTGGATGTCGCGATGCGCCGCCTGCTCCATGATCTGGGGCACGCATCCGGCGCCATTCTCGACGTACAGGTGCAGATTGTTCCCGTCCCATACCGCGTCACGTACCAGGCGGGTCTCCTTCAGGGTCGAGGCGAGGGCACGCTCGCCGTCTCCGACTGTTTCAAAGGACACCACTACGGAATCGCCGTGTATTCCGGTCTTCAGTTCTTCCGGCGTTCCCACAATGCGGATCTTGCCTGCGTTGATGATCGATACCCAGTACGAGAGCTTGTCCGCCTCTTCCAGATAGTGGGTGGTGAGCAGGATGGTCAGGCCGAAATTCCTGTTGAGCTCCTCGATGTGTTTCCAGAGAATCTTGCGGCTCCTGATGTCGAGACCGAGCGTAGGCTCATCCAGATAGAGGATTTTCGGGCGATGGATCAGGGCGGTTGCGATATCGAGCTTTCTCGTCATGCCGCCAGAGTAGGCGGTCACCGTCTTGTCGAGGCTGTCACTGAGCTCGAAGTACTCGGCAAGTTCTTCGATGCGCGCCTTGATATCGGCCTTCTTCATACGGTAGAGCTGGCCCTGCAGGGTCATGTTCTCCCTGCCGGTGAGGAAGTAGTCGACGCCCGTCTTCTGCGCCACCACCCCGATCGTCTGCCGCACCTTCTCCGGGTCGATGTCCACGTCGATGCCGCCGACCAGGGCCTGGCCTGAATCGAAGCCGCTCAGCGTGGACAGAACGCGTATGGTGGTCGATTTCCCCGCCCCGTTCGGGCCCAGCAGGGCCATGATCTCGCCTTCCTTCACGCTGAGGTCGAGACCGTTGACCGCGCGCAGGTTCGGCGGGTAGATCTTGGTGAGTTGTTTGACGAAGATTGCGTATTTATCGGACATAGGAAATGATGCCGTCATCTTTCCCCGGGAGGCGGGCGCAGTCTGCTGCCAGACGCCGGATACGGTCAGCGGCGGTAGCAGCAGAACTCAAAACGCCGGGTCTGCCCCGTGACGCGGGGTCTCATTTATCGAAATTCTTGCCGATTCATCAGCCCGGCTGGCAGCTTAGAGTTTGCTACAATCAGCCGAACCGGGAATCGCCATTGTAACGTATCGGCGGGGTTTTTGCCCGCAAAATTTATCGACCGGCCGGCTGCACAAGGTGCGGAACGAGGGCCAGGAGGACATGAGCGGGATGCGGGTCATCGGCATAGAGACTTCCTGCGATGAAAGTGGCGCCGCCATCTATGACGCCCGCGAGGGGCTGCTCGCCCAGAGCATCTACAGCCAGTGCCGCATGCATGCCGAATATGCCGGTGTCGTGCCTGAGCTCGCGTCCCGCGACCATGTGCGCAAGCTCCTGCCCCTGGTCGGCGAGGTGATGCGCGCTGCCGGGACCGGGTGGGATCGGATCGATGGCATCGCATATACCGCCGGCCCCGGCCTGACCGGCGCATTGCTCGTCGGCGCGGCCCTGGGCCGCAGCCTGGCGTGGTCCAGGGGGCTGCCGGCGCTGGCCGTGCATCACATGGAGGGGCACCTGCTGGCGGCCCTGCTGGAGAAGCCTGCGCCGGCCTACCCGTTTGTCGCCCTGCTGGTCTCAGGCGGGCATACCCTGCTGGTCAAGGTCATGGGGGCCGGACGCTATGAAATCCTCGGAGAGACGCTGGACGATGCCGTCGGGGAGGCCTTCGACAAGACAGCCACCCTGCTTGGCCTGCCCTATCCCGGAGGGCCGGCGCTGGAGAGTATGGCGCGGGAAGGAGATCCCGTGCGCTTCAGATTTCCCCGCCCCATGGTGGACCGGCCCGGCCTCGAGTTCAGTTTCAGCGGGCTGAAAACCTTCGCCGCGAACACGATCGGCGAATATCGGCACGTCGCCGGCCAGTCTCGCCTGCGCGCGGATGTGGCGCGGGCATTCCAGGACGCCGTGGTCGATACGCTCGCCATCAAATGCCGGCGCGCCTTGCGCGCCACGCGCCTGAACCGCCTCGTCGTGGCAGGCGGCGTGGGCGCCAATCAGGCATTGCGTCAGAGACTGGCGGAGTTGGCGCGGGAAGAAGGCGGAGAAGTATTCTTCCCGCGTGCAGAATTCTGCACCGACAACGGCGCCATGATCGCATTCGTCGGATGTCTGCGCCTGCAGTCGGGAGAATGGACGCAGGGCGGATTCGATGTCAGGGCGCGGTGGCCGCTCGATGCCCTGGAGGCCATCGCCGCGGAATAAGGTATGGATGTTTTATCCCGGCGCCCACTCCTGCGCCTCCGGCAGCGCGAATCATTTTCTCCCGACCCTGGGCTCCGCGCCGCGCAGCAGATTTCGAATGTTGCTGCGGTGGCGCCACAGCAGGGTCGCGCTCATGATCATAACGACCGTGACGTAAGCTGGCGCATTCATCCAGACGATCACCGGCGCGGCGAGCGCCGCGCATATCGCGGCGAGCGACGAGTACTTGAAGACCAGCGCGGTCACGATCCAGACGGACAGGATCGCGAGTCCCGACGGCCAGGAGAGGCCGAGGATCACGCCGAGCGCAGTCGCCACACCCTTGCCGCCCTTGAAGCCGAAGAAAACCGGGAAGATGTGGCCGGTGAAGGCAAGCAGCCCGACGATGCCGACGGTCAGGGGTTGCAGCGAGAGAAACAGCGCCGCCAGCACTGGAATCAGCCCCTTGAGCAGGTCCCCCAGCAGCACGATGGCGGCCAGTCCCTTGCCGCCGAAGCGCAGTACGTTGGTGGCGCCCGGATTGCCGGACCCCTGTGTGCGTGGATCCGGAAGTCCGCTGAGCTTGCAGGCGATTACGGCAGTCGACAGGGATCCCAGCAGGTAAGCGGACAGGGCAACGCAGATGTCGATGATCATGGACGTGTGTTAGCATCCTCGTTCGTGGGGCTTACTATAATCGAGAACGCCACCGGCAAGATACCTGGCCCGTAGCGCGCGGCGCCGGTCCCCGATCTGGCCGGACGGGCAGGGCGAAGGCAATGGACACCATCTACCTGAGCGATCTCAAGATCGACACCGTGATCGGCATCTTCGAATGGGAGCGGCGCGTCAAACAGACCGTGAGTATCGATCTCGAGATGTCCACCGACGTGGCCCGTGCAGCGAGGACCGATTCGATCGACGATGCGCTGGATTACAAGGCCGTCGCCAAGGCGGTGATCGAGTTCGTGGAAAACAGCAGTTTTCAGCTCGTCGAGACGCTGGCGGAGCGCGTGGCGGAGCTCATCATCCGTCAGTTCGGCGTGGTGCAGGTGCGCCTGCGGGTTAACAAGCGGGGCGCAATCCGCGGTGCGCGCGATGTCGGGGTGATGATCGAGCGGACCCGGTCTGCCTGAGCATGGCGCGGGTCTACGTCAGTATCGGCAGTAACATCGATCGCGCCGCGAATATCCGTGCGGGCGTCGCGCGCTTGCGCGCGCGCTACGATGCTGTCGTCCTGTCTACCGTGTACGAAACCCGTGCGGTCGGCTTCGACGGCGACGATTTTTACAACATGGCGGCCGGTTTCGATACGGAGCGGGATGTGCGCGGTGTCGCCGCGGAGCTGCGCGAGATCGAGCGCGACGCGGGAAGGGGCCGCAGCGCGGAACGTTTCGTCGCGCGCACGCTCGATCTCGATCTGCTCCTCTACGACGAACTGGTGCTCGACGAGGACGGCATCAAGCTGCCGCGCGACGAAATACTCAGCTATGCCTTCATGCTCGGTCCGCTCGCCGAGATCGCCGGCGACATGCGTCATCCGGTGCTGGGCACGAGGATCGACGAGTTGTGGCAGGGATTCGCCCGGACCGGACAGGAGCTCAAGCCGGTGAAGTTTCAGTGGTGACCGGCGTGGAATGTCTGCGGCTGTGCCGGTGTCAGGTATAGAGCGAACGGCCGCCGTCGACGGCGATCACCTCGCCGCTGATGTAGGCCGCATCGCGCGCCAGGAACAGTACCGCGCGGGCGATGTCGTCCGGGGTTCCTTGGCGTTTGAGGGCGGTGCGGGCGATGATCTCCTGCTTCCCCGGGTCGTCAACGCCGTGTTCCGGCCAGAGAATGGCGCCGGGGGCGACGGCATTGACGCGCACCCGGGGGCCGAGTTCACGCGCGAGCGACTTGGTGAGCATGACCAGCCCAGCCTTGGCGATGCTGTAGACGCAGTAGCCCTTGAGGGGGCGTTCGGCGTGGATATCGGCGATGTTGATGATGCATCCGCCGGTGTCCGCGAGCGCAGGTGCGGCAGCCTGGGACAGGAACAGCGGCGCCTTGAGGTTGCTGTCGATCAGTGCGTTCCAGTGCGCTTCAGTGATGGATCCCAGTGCGGTCGGAAAGAAGCTCGAGGCATTGTTCACCAATACATCGAGCCGGCCCCAGATCGCCAGGGTCCGGTCGATGATGGTCGGGAGTGCTTCGATGCGCTGCAGGTCGCCCTGCACCAGTGCGGCGGAGTGCGCCCGGGCATGATTCAGCCGCCGTTCGAGATCATTCGCCGCTTGCGCGGAGGAGCGGTAATGCAAGACAACATTCATGCCCTGATCGTGCAGCGCGCACGCGATGGCCGCGCCGATGCGGTGGGCGGCGCCGGTAACGAGCGCCACCTTGCCTGCAATGTCCGCGCTGTCATTCGTCATACTGGCATGCGTGAAGTGCGGGCGCCGGGCCCTTCCGTCGGGCGATCTTATCACGAGAGCCGCCGCGTGCGTGCGTCCCTCGCCGCCGGTTCATGAGCATGCGCGAAACGCAGCTTCCCGCGCCCGATGCGGCAGCGCGCGAGCACAGCGGGCGGATGACGGCGCGGATCCGGGCCGAAGTGGAACGCTGCGGTGGCCGCATCCCGTTCGCCCGCTACATGGAGCTCGCGCTCTATGCCCCCGGGCTGGGGTATTACAGCGCCGGCAGCGCCAAGCTGGGCGCGGCGGGGGATTTTCTTACCGCGCCGGAGGTGTCGCCACTCTTCGCCTACTGCCTAGCGCGACAGTGCCGCCCGGCCCTGGAGTCTGCAGGGCCGGGGGAGATCCTGGAGTTCGGCGCAGGATCGGGGATGCTCGCCTGTGACCTGCTGCGCGAGCTTGAAGGGCTCGGCGTTCTGCCGCAGCGCTATGCCATCGTCGAACTCAGCGCCGACCTCCGGCAGCGCCAGCAGACACTGCTGCAGGAGCGCATCCCGCACCTGCAGGATCGCGTCGTCTGGCTCGACAGCCTGCCCGAAACTCCGCTCAACGGGGTGATGCTTGCGAACGAAGTGATCGATGCCATGCCGGTGCACCGCCTGATCAGGCAGGACGGCTGGCGCGAGCTGTACGTCGTCTGGCAGGAGGGTGCCGGGTTCGCGTACGAGCCGGGGCCGCTGAGCGATGCGCGTTTGAATGAACGCATCGGGACGATCGTCGCGGCGCTGGGCGCGGAAAATTTCCCGGAAGGCTATGAGCTCGAGATCAACCTTGCCGCGGAAGGCTGGCTCGCTGCTGCGGCGCGCTCGCTCGGGCGCGGCATGATCCTGCTCGCGGACTACGGCTATCCCCGGCGCGGGTTTTATCACCCGGAGCGGCGCACCGGAACGCTCAGGTGCTACTACCGGCACCGCATGCACGCGGATGCGCTGATCCTCACCGGACTGCAGGACATTACCGCCGACGTGGAATTTACCGCCCTGGCCGAGGCCGCGACCGGCGCAGGACTCGAGGTCGCCGGGTATACCACCCAGGCGTACTTCCTGCTTGGCGGGGGGCTCATGGAATGGGAGCAGCGTCTGGTGAACGCCGCCCCGGTCGAGCGCATCAGGCTGGCGCAGCAGATCCGGCGCCTGACCCTGCCCGGGGAGATGGGCGAGCGGCTCAAACTCATGGCGCTGACGCGCGGCTTCAGCGGGCCGCTGCCCGGATTTTCATTCAGGGATGAAAGGGGCAGGTTGTAGGGGGGTAGCCGCAAGCTTGCCGTCATCCCCGTGACCGATAAAGGTCGCGCCGACCATCGCGCCCGAAGCTTGCCTTATGTTACGGCTTCGCCGGCTGCCTGGCGGTCGGCGTGATAGGAGGAGCGGACCATTGGCCCGCTCGCCACGCTGCTGAAGCCGAGGTCGCGCGCCCGCGCGGCGAGGTAATCGAACTCCTCGGGCGGGACGAAGCGCGCCACGGGCAGGTGGAACTTGCTCGGCTGCAGATACTGGCCCAGCGTGATCATGTCGCAGTCGTGCGCGCGGAGGTCGCGCATCACGGCCTCGATCTCCTCCAGCGTTTCGCCCAGGCCGAGCATGAGGCCGGACTTGGTCGGGATCGCGGGACAGCGCTGCTTGAAGCGCTGCAACAGCTCCAGTGACCACGCGTAATCCGCGCCCGGGCGCGCCTGCAGGTACAGGCGGGGGACTGTTTCCAGATTGTGATTGAAGACATCGGGCGGCGTCTGCGCCAGCAGGGCAAGGGCCGGTTCCATGCGGCCGCGGAAGTCCGGCACCAGGATCTCGATGCGCGTGTCCGGGCTGCGTCCGCGTACCGCCTTGATGCATTCCGCGAAGTGCGCCGCCCCACCGTCGCGCAGATCGTCGCGGTCCACCGAGGTGATCACGACGTACTTCAGCCCCATGGCGCGGATCGTAACCGCCAGGTTTTCCGGTTCGGCCGCGTCGAGCGGTCCCGGCTTGCCATGGGCGACATCGCAGAACGGGCAGCGGCGCGTACAGATGGCCCCCATGATCATGAAGGTCGCGGTGCCGTGGCTGAAGCACTCCCCGAGGTTCGGACAGGAGGCTTCCTCGCACACGGTGTGGAGGTGGTGGCTGCGCAGGATCGCCTTGAGTTCCGCCACGCGGGCCCCGGACGGCGCCTGCGCCCGGATCCACTTCGGCTTGCGCGGCGGCGTTACCGTGGGTTCGATCTTGACGGGGATGCGCGCCACCTTGGCTGCGCCGCGCAGTTTGTTGCGTTCCTGAGAGGGGTCGGCCATGGCAGGTGGGCCCGTTCGGCTGTGCATGCGCCCGGGGCACCGGGCGGTGTTCAACCCGCCGTGGCGACGGGATCGGATGCGACGATTCTATCGTATTTCAACCGCCCTGTCAGAACAGCGAGGAAATCCCCGCCGATCCTGGGCAGATCCGCCGCGCTGAAGTCGCCCAGCGCGGAGAGCTGCGTCACCCTGAGCCCGGGATAACCGCAAGGGTTGATGCGCGCGAACGGCGCCAGGTCCATGTCCACGTTCAGGCTTACGCCGTGATAGCTGCAGCCGCGCCGTACACGCAGGCCGAGCGCCGCGATCTTCGCATCGGCGACGTACACCCCGGGGGCGCCGGGACGCCGGGCCGCCCGGATGTCATACCCGGCGAGCAGCTCGATGACGCATTCCTCGAGCAGGTGTACGAAATGTTTGATGCCGAGCCCGCCGCGGCGCAGGTCGAGCAGCGGGTAGATGACGAGCTGGCCGGGGCCGTGGTAAGTGACCTGGCCGCCGCGGTCGGTGCGCACGACCGGTATCGGTCCGGGATCGAGCACATGATCGGACAGGGCCGCGCGACCGAGGGTGAACACGGGCGTATGTTCCACCAGCCAGACCTCGTCATCGGAGGCTGCGGCGCGGGCCTCGGTGAATCCCTGCATGGCGGCTACGACGGGGGCGTAGTCCCGCCGCCCCAGCCGTCTCACCGTCAATCGTTGCGCCGGTTGCGGGTTCACAGCACCATGAGGATGTCGTCATGCGCGCTCAGGGCGCGGTAGATGTCGTCGAGCTGGGCGCGGCTGGTGGCACGGATTTGGACTGTGACGGACTGGTAGTTGCCGTTCCGGCTGAGCCGGCTGCTCACCGCGCCCTCGCCCAGGTCGGGCGCGTGGGCGCGCGTGAGGGTGAAGACGATGGCATCGAGGTCGCACCCCGCCTTTCCGACCACCTTGATGGGGAAGTCGCAGGGGAACTCCAGCAGACTGTCAGCGGAGGGGTCCACGGATGGCGTCGCCATGCTCCTGATAGTCGCGCTTGTACTCCTGGTACCAGTCGATCATGCGCAGCCACAGCGGTCCCGGCGCGCCGGGACCGACCGGGTTGCCGTCGAGCCGGGTCACGGGGAGTATTTCCTTGGTCGAACTCGACAGCCAGATCTCGTCCGCCCGCGCCAGGTCGTCCGCCGAGATCGCCGCCTCGCGCTGCGGTACCCGGTGGTGTGCGGCGAGCTCCATGATCAGGTCGCGCGTGATGCCGGGCAGCAGCCGCGGGCCCTTGGGCGGGGTGACCAGCACGCCGTCCCGGACGATGAACAGGTTGCTGGCGGCACCCTCGGTCGCCTCGCCGTCGCGGATCAGGATGGCCTCCGCCGCCCCGCTGTCGAGCGCCTGCTGGCGCAGCAGGATGTTCGGGAGGAGGGCGATGGTCTTGAGATGACAGTACTGCCAGCGGATGTCGGGCAGAGTAATGGCCGCGATGCCCGCCTGCCGGATCTCTGCCGGGATCGGCGCCAGGGGAGAGCTCATGGCGAATACGGTGGGCGTGCAATCGCGCGGGAAGGCGTGGTCGCGTTTCGCGGCGCCGCGCGTGATCTGCAGGTAGACGGACTGGTTGCCGCCCTGGTTGCGTTCCACCAGACCGTGCAGGATCCGCGTCCACTCCGCATGCGTGTGCGGCGATGCGAGGCGGATGCCCGCCAGGCTGCCGTCGAGGCGGAGCAGGTGTTCCTCCAGCCGGAACAGGCGTCCGCCGTACACCGGGATCACCTCGTACACGCCGTCGCCGAAGATGAAGCCGCGATCGAGCGGGGAGATCGTCGCCTGTTCGAGCGGCAGGAATTCACCGTTGAGATAGACCGTGCCCATTGCGCATTCCTTATTCGAAGAACAGCCGGATCTCATCGGTGATGCGCTGGGCGAAATTCCCTTCCGGGATCTCGCGCAACGCGACCAGCGGTCGTTCCGCGACGCTGGCGCCGTCGAGGGTCACCACAACGGTACCGAGCTGCTGTCCCTTGTGCACCGGCGCGGTGATCGTCGAGTCCATATTCATGGTGGCGTTCAGCCGCTGGTACTGGTTGCGAGGAATGGTGACATAGAGGTCCTGGGCCAGGCCGAGCGGCAGCTCCTCGGTAATTCCTTTCCACACCCGGGCCGTAGTCATCGATGACCCGGCGCCGTACAGGCGGTGGGTTTCGAAGAAGCGGAAACCGTAATTGAGGAGTTTTTGCGTCTCCTGCACGCGGGCGTCGTCGCTTTTCGTGCTCAGGACGACGGATATGAGCCGCATGTTGTCGCGCAGCGCCGAGGTGACCAGGCAGTAGCCGGCGGACTCGGTGTGGCCGGTTTTTACCCCGTCCACCGACTCGTCGCGCCACAGCAGCCGGTTGCGGTTGTGCTGGGTGATGTTGTTGTAGGTGAACTCCCGGAGCGAATACAGCTTGTAGTCCTCGGGAAACGAGGCGATCAGCGCGCGGCTGAGCAGCGCGAGGTCGTAGGCGGTGGTGTAATGATCGGGGTCCGGCATCCCGCTGCTGTTCGTGAAGTGGGTGTCTTTCATCTGCAGGGTACCCGCGAAATTGTTCATCAGTTCCGCGAAGGCGCCCTCGCTCCCGGCCACCTGTTCGGCGAGGGCGACGGTGGCGTCGTTGCCGGACTGCACGATCATCCCCTTGAGCAGGTCTTCCACGCTCACCTGTTTGTTGACTTCGACGAACATGCGCGAGCCCTGGGTACGCCAGGCATTCTCGCTGATGGTTACCGGCTGGTCCCGGCTGATCGTCCCGTTCTGCAGTTCGTTGAAGACGATGTAGGCCGTCATCAGCTTGGTCAGGCTCGCCGGTTCCATGCGCGTGCGGGAGTTGCTCTCGGCGAGGATGTCGCCGCTGTTGAAGTCGAGCAGCACGTAGCTGCCGGCGTTGATGGACGGGGGCGCCGGTGTCGACTGCGCCGGCGAGGGCGCGGCGGCGCCGGCCGCGGCGGCGTACAGGGGCAGAACGGCTGCCAGGACTGCGCACAGGCGCCTGGAAATGCATTTGCCGGTCCGGACATGGGCATCGGTTCGGTGCTGGTTCATGGTATGTGTCGACACTCGCGTAGTTCTCCTGGTTCGGTTGTTGCGGCGCGGTGCGGGCCGGCGCCGTGGGTCTGAATATGTGTCCAGCCAAGGATGGACAGGTGCATGGTGGTTTCTCCGGACGGTCGCGACCGTCCGTTGTCTCAATCGATCACGATGCGGGAATCGTCGAGGCCGAGCTGGGCCAGCTCCCGGCTCATGCGGTCGGCCTCATCGACCCCGGCGATCGGGCCAATGCGGACGCGATATACGGTGCGCTGCTCGATTTCGGCACGCACGATCCGCACGTTCGCGTGCGCCACGGTGCCCAGGCGTGTACGCAGCCGTTCGGCGTTCTCGGCGCTGCTGAAAGCCCCTATTTGCAGATAGAGGCCGGGATTGCCCGGGTGGGCGGCCATGTCAGGGACCGCCCTCCGCTGCGTCTGGTACGTCGCCGGATCCAGCGCGCGCACCTCCACCAGGCCGGTGCCTTCGGCGGTGATGCCGAGCTTGATCGCAGCCGCGTAGGAGAGATCGATCAGCCGGTTGTCCTTGAATGGGCCGCGGTCATTGATCTTGACCACCACCGTGCGGCCGTTCCTGAGGTTGGTGACCTGCGCGTAGGTCGGCAGCGGCAGGGTTTTGTGCGCTGCCGTCATTGCATACATATCGTAGGGTTCGCCGCTCGAGGTGCGCCTGCCGTGGAACTTGGTGCCGTACCACGACGCCACCCCGCGCTCGACATAACCGGCATTGTTGCTCAGCACGTAATAGCGCTGGTAGCCGACGAGGTAGGACGCGGGATTGCCGTATTTGCTGAACGGTTCGGCCCGCGGCACCGCGTCCGGGATGCGTGACACGTCCACGACATGGCCGGGGGCGCCGTCGGACGGTTCGATCCGGGTCAGGTCCGGCAGCGTGCCGCAGGCGGACAGGGCAACGGCGAAGATTGCGCCGAATACGGGGCGGATGGGCATCCGCGGGGCGGTGAGCGGAAACTCTGGCATCTGCGTCTTAGTTGGGCGCCACGATTTCCTGTGGCTGGTTCCGTATCTCCTCGCTGAGCTGATAGACCGCCATGGCGTATAACGGGCTGCGATTATAACGCGTGATCACGTAGAAGTTGTTGAAGCCCAGCCAGTATTCCGGGGCGGCCTCCCCGTCCAGCCGGATCAGGGCGGCCGGCGTATCTTCCGCCACTTCCTCCACCGGCGTCACGCCCGACCGGCGCAGCTCGGCCAGCGGGGTCCTGGGAACCATGCCCTTGTCGATGTAGGCCTGGTACCCGTCGCCCTCCACGCGGGCCGGACTGGTCACCAATTGCCGCTGCTGCCAGCCGTGCTCGCTCAGGTAGCGCGCCACGCTGCCGATGGCGTCGGTCGTATTGTTCCATAAATCCTTCTTCAGATCACCGTCGAAGTCGACGGCGAAATTGCGGTAGCTGCTCGCCATGAACTGCGGTTTTCCCATCGCGCCCGCGTAGGAGCCCTTGATCGTGAGGGGATCGATGCCTTCTTCTCGGGTCAGCAGCAGGTACTGCTCGAGTTCGCCGAGGAAATAGGCGCTGCGGGGCGGATACTCGAAGGCCAGCGTGGCGAGGGCGTCGAGCACGCGGTAGCCGCCGGCCTGGCGTCCGTAAAAGGTCTCAACGCCGATGATCGCGGTCACGATCTCGGGCGGGATCCCGTAGACCTCTTCGGCGCGCGCCAGCGCTGTGCTGTTGGCGGCCATGAATTCGGCTCCGAGGCGGATCCGCTCCGGGGTGAGGAAGATGGGGCGGTACTTGTACCAGGGCTTGCTCTCGGCGGGACGCGAGATCGCGGTGATGATGTCCTCGCGCGTGACGATCTGATCGAACAAGCCGACCATTCCGTCGCGATCGAAGGCATGATCCATCACCATGCGGTCGATGAAGCCGCTGACGTCCGGTCGCGCGGAAAACCCCGGATCCTCAGCCAGGGCGAGGCATGCGTGCGAGGCGAACAGGCCTCCGGCGCAGGAGAGGGCGAGGAGGAGACGGTAGATCTGTCTGGTTGGCTGCATCGTTATGTGGACAGCAGTTTTCTGTGAGTGTGTATCGACATTATGATGCCGAACGACGCCATCAATGTCACCATGGAAGTTCCGCCGAAGCTGATCAGAGGCAGCGGCACGCCAACGACCGGCAGCAGCCCCATCACCATACCTGTATTCACGAAAGTATAGACGAAAAAAGTCAGGATCAGGCTGCCGGACACCAGGCGCGTGAAGGTGTCCTGCGCCTGCGTCGCGATATAGAGACCCCGTATCACGATGAAGGCGTAGATTCCAAGCAGGAACAGGATCCCGATCAAGCCGAACTCCTCGCCGAACACGGCGAAGATGAAGTCGGTGGAGCGCTCGGGGAGGAACTCCAGGTGCGACTGCGTTCCGTTGAGCCAGCCCTTGCCGTATACGCCCCCGGATCCGATGGCGATCTTGGACTGGATGATGTGGTAGCCGCTGCCGAGCGGATCCCGCTCCGGGTCGAGGAACGTCAGCACCCGCATCCGCTGGTAATCATGCAGCATGTACCACAGCAGCGGTGCGCAGGCGGAGACGAGCACGGCCAGCAGCGCGACGTATTTCCAGCGCACGCCCGCCAGCAGCAGGACGAAGACGCCCGCGGCCGCGATCAGCAGCGCGGTACCGAGGTCGGGCTGCTTGGCGATCAGCAGCACGGGAACGAGGATGATCAACGCCGCGATGGACAGATGGCGCACACCGGGCGGCAGCGGCCGGTCGGCCAGATACCAGGAGACCATGAGCGGTACCGCGACCTTCATCATCTCCGACGGCTGGAACCGGAACAGCCCGACGTCGAGCCAGCGCTGCGCGCCCTTGCCGATCTCGCCGAACAGCAGCACGCCGAACAGCAGCGTCAGCGCGATGCCGTACAGCCAGGGCACCCAGCGCTCGACATGGTGCAGCGGGATCTGTGCGAGTACGAACATCACGGTGAATGCGATGCCGAGCCGCATCAGCTGGCCCAGGACAACGTCCATGTCCCGGCCGCTCGAGCTGTACAGGATGACCAGGCTCATCAGGGACAGCAGGATCAGCGCGGCCAGCAGCGGGACGTCGAGGTGCAGTCCGCGCACCAGCAGGCGGGATCCGCGCCGGTCGCCCCAGCGCGGCGGCGCACGGTGCTGCAAGGACGTCACGGCGCGAGACTCCCCAGGTACTGGTCGATCATCTTGCGCGCGATCGGCGCGGCGGCGGTGGAGCCGTGGCCGGCGTTTTCCACCATCACCGCGAGCGCGATGCGCGGGTCGTCGGGCGGAGCGAAGGCGATGAAGAGCGAATGGTCGCGCAGCCTCTCGGCGACGTCCTTTTCCACGTATTTCTCGTCCTGCTTGATGCCGAACACCTGCGCCGTGCCGGTTTTGCCCGCGATCGGGAAGGGCGCCTTGCGTCCGATGGCCTGCGCCGTGCCGCGTTCGCTGCTGACCACGTTTTTCATCGCCGTAAGGATAGCATCCCAGTTGCGCCGGTTCCGGATCGGGACGTTTTCCAGCACGGCTGCGTGCACCGGCTCCTGTTCCGTTTTCCCCGCGGCGCGTACGGTGTGCATGAGGCGGGGCGGCGTGTGCGCACCGTGCATTGCCAGAACCGCGGTGGCATAGGCGAGCTGGAGCGGGGTGGTGAGGGTGTAGCCCTGGCCGATGCCGGTGATGACGGTCTCGCCCGGATACCACGGCTGGCCGCGGCGCGTCCGTTTCCACTGGCGCGACGGCAGCAGGCCGCCTGACTCCTCCTTGAGATCGATTCCGGTCGGTTGGCCGAAGCTGAACTGCGCCAGGTAATCGTGCATGAGGTCGATGCCCAGGTTCGTGGCGAGGTCGTAGAAATAGACGTCGCAGGATTCGACGATCGCCTTCTCCATCGAGGTGAAGCCGTGGCCATGCTCCTTCCAGTCGCGGTATTTGTGCGTGTCGCCCGGCAGCCGGTACCAGCCCGGGCAGAACGTGCTGGTGTCCACGGTGACCTTGCCGCTTTCCAGTCCAGCCAGGCCGATGAAGGGCTTGAGGGTCGAGCCGGGGGGATACTGTCCGCGCAGCGCGCGATTGAACAGGGGGCGATCGATCGAGTTCTGCAGCGCGTTGTAGGTCTCGACGTCGATGCCGGTGACAAACAGGTTGGGATCGTAACCCGGCATGCTGACAAAGGCGAGCACCTCGCCGTTCTGCGGATCGATGGCGACGGCGGCGCCGCGCCGCGCGGCGAATTCCGTCTCGGCGACTCGCTGTACGCCGATGTCCAGGCTCAGGTAGAGGTTCTGTCCGGGAACCGGTGCGGTCTGCTGCAGTTCGCGCAGGGTTCGCCCGAAGGCATTCGTCTCGATCTGCTTGATGCCGACCTGGCCGTGCAGCAGGTCCTCGTAGAATTTCTCCACGCCGGTCTTGCCGATGAAGTCGGTGCCGCTGTAGTCCGAGGTGTCGAGTTCGCCCAGTTCCTCCTCGTTGATGCGGCCGACATAGCCGATCGCATGGGATGCGAGCGTGCCGTGGGGATAATTGCGGATCGCGCGGGCTTCGATCTCGACGCCCGGAAAGAGGTGGCGGTTGACCGCGAAGCGGGCGATCTCCTCGTCGTTCAGGTAGTAGCGCAGGGCGATGCTGTTGAAGGCGCGCTTCTGGCGCACCTGCTTCTGGAAGCGCCGCACGTCCTCGTCGCTGATGGCGATCAGCTTCCGCAGTTCCGCAACGGTGGCGTCCAGGTCGCGGACCTGCTCCGGGATGATCTCCAGGCTGAAGGCGGGCAGGTTCTGCGCCAGCACGACCCCGTTGCGGTCGTAGATGAGGCCGCGTGTCGGCGGCACCGGCACCAGATTGATGCGGTTGACCTCCGACAACGTGGCGAAGTGGTCGTGGCTGATGATCTGCAGATAGACCAGTCGGGCGAGGATCAGCAGCATCAGCCCCAGCACGATGAACAGCGCGACCGCCGCGCGTTCATTGAACAGCCGCGACTCACGAATGTGGTCTTTGATCGTCAGCCGCATCGGGGCAGGTTACCGGGCGTCGGGTCAGGCCACCCGGTAGCGGCGTCGCAGCCGGCGCAGGCCAAGATACATGAGTGGCCACAGCAGCATGCTGCTGAGCGCCGGCAGCAGGAAGACGAGGGCGGGGGGCGGGTTGCCCGAGATGCCCTTGATCCACAGCTGCAGCAGCAGATGGAGCAGCACCAGGATGAACACGCTGACGGCCTGCTGCCAGAGCGGGAACACGCGGATCCGCTGGTAGAGCTGCAGGGTGATGTAGGCGACGATGGCGAGCGACAGGGCGTGCTGCCCGAGCAGTCCCGCGCGCAGCACGTCGAGCAGCAACCCGATGATCCAGGCAAAGCCGACCCCGACGCGCCCGGGCAGTGCCATGCACCAGTAGATAAGCACCAGCGCGACCCATTCCGGGCGGATCATGCCGAGCCAGTCCGGCAGCGGCAGGATGGTGAGGGCGAGCGCCGCCAGGAAGCTGGCGACGATGATCCAGCCGCCGCCGTGGCCCTGGCGGATCATGGCACGCTCCCGGTCGCCGCCGTCGTGTCCGCGGATGGCGTTTCTGCCGGCAGCACCAGCAGCACGACGCGGCTGTGTTCCAGATGTGCGGTGGGTTCCGCGCTGACGATGGCGAAGGGGCTGTCGGGCTGCTTCTCGATGCGCGTGACGTAGGCCACCGGGTAACCCGGCGGGAAGCGCCCGTCCAGTCCGGAGGTGACCAGCAGGTCTCCCGTTGCGATATCGGCGTTGCTCGGCAGATGGAACAGTTCCAGGCGGCTGGGGTCGCTGGTGCCGCGCGCCACCGAGCGCAGGCCGTTGCGATTGACCTCGACCGGAAGGGCATGGTTGGGATCGGTGATCAGCATGGCGGTGCTGGTCAGCGGCGTGACGCTGACCACCTGGCCCATCACGCCGTAGGCGTCGAGTATGGGCTGGCCCTCATGTATGCCCTGCGCACCACCTTTGTTCAGCACGATCTGGCGCGAGAACGGCGCCATATCGACCGAGATCAGTTCGCTGATGAGCAGGCGCTGGTCGATCTGGGCGGTGGAGTCGAACAGGGCGCGCAGGCGGTTGTTTTCCGCCTCCAGGGATTCCAGTTTCAGGAGCTTGGATTCGAGCAGCAGGTGCTGGGCCCTGAGGGTCGCGTTTTCCCGCTCCAGCATGCGCCGCGTGGCGAGGGCCTCCGACATCCACTGGCCGGCGCGGCCGGGCAGGCTGACGAGGTACTGGATCGGGTAGACGACGTAGGCGAGGGCGTCGCGCACATCATCCATGTGATGCTGGCGGTGGTCCACGGTCATCATCGCGATCGATGCGAGAGAGAGCACGGCCACGCGCAGCGTGAGGGACGGGCCGCGGAGAAAGAGCGGTTTTATGGGACACCTCGCGCGGTCACGCCGCCGGACGCCGCCTGCATCATGGTCTGAGGTATGATCGACGCGCCGAGGGCGTCATTCGACCACGAAAATCTCCCCGTTGTGTTCATCGAGCATCTCCAGTGCCCGGCCGCCGCCGCGCGCCACGCAGGTGAGCGGGTCCTCGGCGATGATGACGGGCAGGCCGGTCTCCTCGGACAGCAGCCGGTCGAGGTCGCGCAGCAGCGCGCCGCCCCCGGTCAGCACCATGCCGCGCTCGGCGATGTCGGCGCCGAGTTCGGGCGGTGTCTGCTCGAGCGCGGTCTTGACCGCGCCGACGATGCCGGAGAGCGGTTCCTGCAGCGCCTCGAGGATCTCGTTGCTGTTGAGGGTGAAGGTGCGCGGTATGCCCTCGGCGAGGTTGCGCCCGCGCACCTCGATCTCGCGGATCTCGTTGCCGGGGTAGGCTGAACCGATCTTGTGTTTGATCATCTCGGCGGTGGATTCGCCGATCAGGCTGCCGTAGTTGCGCCGCACGTAGTTGATGATGGACTCGTCGAAGCGGTCGCCGCCGATGCGCACCGAGGCCGCGTAGACGATGCCGTTGAGCGAGATCACCGCCACTTCGGTGGTGCCGCCGCCGATGTCGAGCACCATCGAACCGCTGGGCTCGCCGACCGGCATGCCTGCGCCGATGGCGGCCGCCATCGGTTCCTCGATCAGGTAGACCTCGCGCGCTCCCGCGCCGGCGGCGGATTCCTTGATCGCGCGGCGCTCGACCTGGGTGGAGCCGCAGGGGACGCATACCAGCACGCGCGGGCTGGGGCGGAAGAAGCGGTTTTCGTGCACTTTGCGGATGAAATGCTGTAACATCTTCTCCGTCACGGTGAAGTCGGCGATCACGCCGTCCTTGAGCGGACGGATGGCGGTGATGTTGCCCGGCGTGCGGCCGATCATCAGCTTGGCCTCGGCGCCCACGGCCGCCACGGTGCGCTGCCCGCCCGCCCCCGGTTCCTGGCGGATCGCGACCACGGAAGGCTCGTTCAGCACGATACCCTGTCCGCGGACGTAAATCAGCGTGTTGGCGGTGCCGAGATCGATGGACAGGTCGTTGGAGAAGATGCCGCGCAGGCGTTTGAACATAGGGGCGTCGTCCTTGTTATGGGGGGTGCAGGCCGGGAATACTCTAACAGTGGGTCGGGTTTTCGGCAAGCCGACGGGACGCGTCGCATCGGCTGCATCGCGGGACGCAGCAGAGACTGTAAAAACAGGGGTGAGAGATGTCCTTGAATGACGGCGACGTGAAGCGGATTGCGCGCCTTGCGCGGCTCGAAATCGGCGCGGACGACGTGCCGCGCTACGCGCACGATCTTTCTGCCATCCTCGCGTTCGTCGAACAGATGGGGTCGGTCGATACCGGCGCGGTCGCGCCCATGGCGCACCCGCTCGACGCGGTGCAGCGTCTGCGCGAGGACGCGGTTACCGAAGATGATGCGCGCGCGGCCTTCCAGGCGATCGCGCCGCAGGTGGAGCGCGGACTGTACCTCGTCCCGAAAGTGATCGAATAACCTTCCCGTCCCGCGAACTTAATTTCCGCATACCCGCAGTCGAACGCCGATGCATACCCAGTCGATCGCCGAATTGTCCGCCGCGCTGCGCTCGGGCCGCTTCTCGAGCGAGGAGCTGACCCGGCACTACCTCGCGCGCATCGCCCGGCACGATCCCGGACTGAATTCCTTCATCAGCGTGACGGAGGAGAAGGCCCTCGCGGCGGCGCGCGCGGCCGACGGCCGCCTGCGCTCCGGCGATGCCGGGCCGCTGACCGGCGTGCCCTACGCCAACAAGGACATCTTCTGCACGCGCGGCGTGAAAACCAGCTGCGGTTCGCGCATGCTGGACAACTTCATCGCCCCCTACGACGCCACGGTGGTCGAGCGCCTCGGACAGGCCGGCGTCGTCATGCTCGGCAAGACCAACATGGACGAGTTCGCCATGGGTTCCTCCAACGAGACCAGCTGGTACGGTCCGGTGCGCAACCCGTGGGACCGGGCGCGGGTCCCCGGCGGATCCTCCGGCGGCTCGGCGGCGGCCGTGGCGGCACGCCTGGCCCCGGCGGCGACCGGCACGGATACCGGCGGATCGATCCGCCAGCCGGCCGCGCTGTGCGGACTGACCGGATTCAAGCCGACCTACGGGCGCGTGTCCCGCTACGGCATGATCGCCTTCGCCTCCAGCCTGGACCAGGCCGGTCCGATCGCGACCAGCGCCGAGGACGCGGCGCTTCTGTTGACCGCCATGGCGGGTTTCGATGCGCGCGATTCCACCAGCCTGGAGCAGCCGGTGCCCGATTACCGCGCCATGCTGGATGAGGCCGCCGTCGCGGGACTGACCATCGGTCTGCCGCGTGAATATTTCGGAGCGGGGCTGGACGCCGGCGTCGCGCGCGCAATCGAGGAGGCGATCGCCGTATATCGCCGCCTGGGCGCCAATGTGGTTGAGATCAGCCTGCCCAACAGCGCGCTGGCGGTGCCGACCTACTATGTGGTCGCCCCGGCCGAATGCTCTTCCAACCTGTCGCGTTTCGACGGCGTGCGCTTCGGCCATCGCTGCGCGGAGCCGCGCAACCTGCTCGACCTGTACGAACGCAGCCGTGGCGAGGGCTTCGGGGCCGAGGTCAAGCGCCGCATCATGATCGGCACGTATGTGCTGTCAGCCGGCTATTACGACGCCTACTACCTCAAGGCACAGAAGCTGCGGCGCCTGATCAGCGAGGATTTTCGCCGCGCCTTTGCCGAGGTTGACGTCATCCTGGGGCCGACGGCGCCGACCCCGGCGTTTCCGCTCGGCGCCAAGCAGGACGACCCGCTGACCATGTACCTGTGTGACATCTACACCATCGCGGTCAACCTCGCCGGGCTGCCCGCGCTGTCGCTGCCCTGCGGTTTCGCCGGCGGGCTTCCGGTCGGGCTTCAGCTCACCGGAAACTATTTCGACGACGGCCGCCTGCTGGGGCTGGGTCACGCCTACCAGCGCGAGACCGACTGGCACCGGCGCATCCCGCCGGGATACGAATGACGTGAGGCGTGAGGGGTGAGACGTGAGGAGTAAGACAAAAGGGCTGTTGAATTTTTCCACCTCACTCCTCACCCCTAACGCCTCACCTGTCTAAAATAGAGCGCAACCAGAATGGAAATCATGAACAGAGCGAGTGGTCGCTGATGGACTGGGAAACCGTCATCGGGCTGGAGACGCACGTCCAGCTATTGACGAAGAGCAAGATCTTCTCGGGCGCCTCCACCGCCTACGGGGCTGAGCCCAATACCCAGGCCTGCGCGGTGGACCTCGGCCTGCCCGGCGTGCTGCCGGTGCTGAACCGCGAGGCGGTGCGGCTGGCGGTCAAGTTCGGCCTGGCGATCGGGGCGACCATCCAGCCCCGCTCCGTGTTCGCGCGCAAGAACTACTTCTATCCGGATCTGCCCAAGGGCTACCAGATCAGCCAGTACGAGCTGCCGATCGTTTCGGACGGCCGCCTGGAGATCTCACCCGAGGGCGGGGACGCAAAGACAGTCACCATCGTGCGCGCCCACCTGGAGGAGGACGCCGGCAAGTCGCTGCACGAGGACTTCCACGGCATGAGCGGCATCGACCTCAACCGCGCCGGTACCCCGCTGCTTGAGGTGGTGACCGCACCCGACCTGCGCTCCGCCGCCGAGGCGGTGGCCTACATGAAGAAGCTGCACACCCTGGTGCGTTACCTCGAGGTCAGCGACGGCAACATGCAGGAGGGCTCCTTCCGCTGCGACGCCAACGTGTCCGTCCGCCCGCGCGGCAGTGACAGGCTGGGCACGCGCACCGAAATCAAGAACCTCAACTCCTTCCGCTTCGTCGAGCGTGCGATCGAGTTCGAGATCGCGCGCCAGATCGAGGTGCTCGAAGGCGGCGGCAGGATCGTGCAGGAGACGCGGCTGTACGACCCCGACCGCCACGAGACGCGCCCCATGCGCAGCAAGGAGGAGGCCTACGACTACCGCTACTTCCCCGACCCCGACCTGCTCCCGGTGGCGCTCGACGAGGCCTTCATCGCGGTGGTGCGCGGCACCTTGCCGGAATTGCCGGACGCCAGGCGCGATCGCTTCATGCGCGAGTTCGGCCTGACCGCGTACGAGGCGGAGGTGCTGACCGCGAGCCGCGAGCTGGCCGATTACTACGAGGCCGTCGTGACCGCCTGCGCCAGCCCGAAGCCGGCGGCGAACTGGGTGATGGGAGACCTGCTCGGCGCGCTCAACAAGGAGGGGCGCGAGATCGGCGCCTCCCCCGTCAGTCCCGCCCTGCTGGGCGGACTGGTCCGCCGTATCGACGACAACACCATCTCCGGCAAGCTCGCCAAACAGGTGTTCGAGGCGATGTGGTCCGGCGAGGGAGACGCGGATGCGGTCATCGCCAGGAAAGGCCTGCGCCAGATCACCGACAGCGGCGCGATCGAGCAGGCGGTGGACAAGGTGCTCGCCGACAATCCGCAGCAGGTCGAGCAGTTCCGCGCCGGCAAGGACAAGGTGATCGGCTTCCTGGTCGGCCAGATCATGAAGGCGACCCAGGGCAAGGCCAATCCGGCGCAGGTGAATGAGTTGCTGTTAAAGAAACTGAAGTGAGGCGTGAGGGGTGAGGAATTAGGGGTAAAAGAAGAAAAATACTAATTTAAAAAGTACTGGACAAGGAAAATGCAGCGAGCAAACTCCTGTCGCCTCACGCCTCACGCCTCACGCCTCACGCCTCACGCCTCACGCCTCACGCCTCACGCCTCACGCCTCACGCCTCACGCCTCACGCCTCACGCCTCACGTATTGTGTTCATTCTTCAATTTCCAGCGTTACTTCGCTTGCCCCTCCCGCCCGGATCCGGTATCCCCGCATCTCCAGCACCCCCTTGGTGTCGAGCGAGATGATCAGGTATACGGCATCGGGATAGCCGGCCTCGGCGATGTCGACAGTCGAGGGCGCGGCGGGGCTGGCGGGGTGCGAGTGGTAGATGGCAAGCAGATCCTCGCCCGACTCACGCATTTCGCGCAGCGCGGCGATCTGGGCCCGGGGATCCATCCGGTAGCGGGAGCTCGGATGCGGGGCGGTGTTGGCGACGCGGATGCTGCGCGAGGCGCCGCCCCCGCGGGCGCTGATCAGGCCGCAAACCTCCTGTCCCGGAAGGACGCGGGCGTGATCGAGCAGCTCGTTCACGATGCGGCGCGGCAGCCGGAGCGCATCGTCCGCATGACTGCTCCCGTCCGTCGTCAATCCCCGTGCGTTCACGTGGCGGGATCCCCCCGGTGACTGGCCGCTGTCGCCCGCCTGTGTCCGCCGATGTCGACACGGTGTTCGATCCGGTCATATCCGCGCTGCCGGAGCAGGTCGGCGACGGCGTCGGCCTGGTCGTAACCGTGCTCGAGCAGCAGCCAGCCGTCGGGGACCAGGTGCGCCGGCGCCGCGGCGACGATGCGTGCGATCGCCTCCAGTCCGTTGCCGCCGGTGGTCAGCGCCACGCGCGGTTCGTGCGGCAGGTCGCCCTGCTGCAGGTGAGGGTCGCCGGCGTCGACGTAGGGTGGATTGGAGACGATCAGATCGAACCGTTCTCCGTCGAGCGCAGCGCACCAGTCACCCAGGCGGAACTCGACCTCCGCGGCCCCGAGTCGCGTTGCGTTTTCCCGCGCAATCTCGAGCGCCGCGGGGCTGATGTCGGTCGCTACGACACGGGACGCCGGGCGCTCCAGCGCCACGGTCAGCGCGATGGCGCCGCTGCCGGTGCCGAGGTCGGCAACGCGCCGGGGTGCGCCGTCAGGCAGCCGTTCCAGCGCGAGGTCGATCAGGAGCTCGGTCTCCGGCCGGGGGATCAGCGTGGCGGGGGTGACACGGAAGCGGCGCGACCAGAATTCGCGCTCGCCGGTCAGGTAGGCGATCGGTTCGCCCTGGGCTCGGCGCGCGACGAGGTGGCGGAAGCGCAGCATGGCCGCGGGATCGGGCGCCATCTCAGGGCGCGCCAGCAACTGCGTGCGCGAGCGCCCGATGACGTGGCCGAGCAGGACCTCGGCGTCGAGGCGCGGGCTGTCGCTGCACGATGCAAGCTGGCGCGTGGCCCAGGCCAGTGTCGCCTGGACGCTGGCTGCGGCGGACAGAGCCGGGTCGGCGGTCAGGGTCATGGCGCGAGGGCCGCCAGCTCTTCGGCCTGGTGTTCGTTGATGAGGGGGTCGATGACCGGGTCCAGATCGCCTTCCATGATATCGCCGAGCTTGTACAGGGTCAGGTTGATGCGGTGGTCGGTGAGGCGTCCCTGCGGGAAATTGTAGGTCCGGATGCGTTCAGAGCGGTCGCCGCTGCCGACCTGCAGGCGGCGCGCCTGCGCCTGTTCGGCCTGCTGTTTCTCGCGCGCCTGCGCGGTCAGGCGGGCCTTCAGCAGCGAGAGGGCGCGCGCGCGGTTCTTGTGCTGCGAGCGTTCGTCCTGGCATTCGACCACGATGCCGCTCGGCAGGTGCGTGATGCGGATCGCCGAGTCGGTCTTGTTGACGTGCTGGCCGCCCGCGCCCGAGGCGCGGTAGGTGTCGACCCTGAGGTCGGCCGGATTGATGTCGACCTCGCCGACCTCCTCGGCTTCAGGGAGGATCGCCACCGTGCAGGCCGAGGTGTGGATGCGTCCCTGCGCCTCGGTGGCGGGGACGCGCTGCACGCGGTGGGTGCCGGATTCGAATTTCAGGCGCGAGTAGACGCCGCGGCCGATGACGCGGCTGATGATCTCCTTGTAACCGCCGTGCTCGCCGTGGCTGGTGCTCAGCACCTCGATCTGCCAGCGCCTGCGCTCGGCATACATCGAGTACATGCGGAACAGATTGCCGGCGAACAGCGCGGCCTCGTCGCCGCCGGTGCCGGCGCGGATCTCGAGAAAGATGTTCGCATCGTCGAGCGGATCGGAGGGTATCAGCAGGCGCTTGACCTCGGTCTCAAGCCGTTCGTCCTCCTGCCGGACCCGTTTCAGCTCTTCCTGCGCCAGCGCGCGCACGGCGGGATCCTTGTCTCCGAGCATCTCCTCCGTCGCGGCGATCTCGGCGCGGTTGTCGCGGTAGGCGTCGAAGGCGGAGATGAGCGGGCCGAGCTGGGCGAATTCCCTGGACAGCTCGCGGAAACGCTGCGTCTGGGCGATGGTGCCGGCGTCTGACAGCAGCGCCTGCAGTTCCTGCAGGCGCTCGGCCAGTGAGTCCAGCTTGCGCTCGATGGACGGCGTCAACACGGATTACTCGTCCGGATCCTTCAGGTCGAGCAGCTCGCGCGCGGCGCGCAGCAGGTCGTTGCGCCCCTCGAAGCCGGCACGGCGCATCTGCGCCGTCAGGTCGTGCGCGAGCTTGTTGGTCAGCGCGTAGGCGAGGAGCGCGAGGACCTTGTCGGGATCGGCGCCGCTGCGCAGCATGCGGCGGGCCTTTTCCAGTTCTCCCTCGCGCAACGCCTCGGCATGATCGCGGTATGCGCGGATGGCGGTGACGGCGTCGAGCGAGCGCAGCCAGCCCATGAAGCGCAGGGTCTGCGCATCGATGATGTCCTCCGCCTGCAGCGCGGCCTGCTGGCGCGAACGCAGGCCCTCGTCGATGATCTCCTTGAGGTCGTCCACGGTGTAGAGGTAGACGTCGTTGAGCGAGCCCACCTCGGGCTCGATGTCGCGCGGCACGGCGATGTCGACCATCAGCATGGGCCGGTGCCGGCGCGCCTTGACCGCGCGCTCCACCGCGCCCTTGCCGAGGATGGGCAGCTGGCTCGCGGTAGAGGAGATCACGATGTCGGCTTCGGCGAGGTAGGCCGGGATCTCGGCCAGCGTGATGGCCAGCCCGTTGACGGCTTTCACCAGGTTCTCGGCGCGCGCCAGCGTGCGGTTGGCGATGATCAGGCGCTGGATGCCGTTTTCGCGCAGATGGCGCGCGGCCAGCTCGATGGTGTCGCCGGCGCCGATGAGCAGCGCGGTGTGTCCCGCGAGCGAGCTGAAGATCTGCCTGGCGAGGCTCACGGCCGCGAACGCCACCGATACCGGGCTCGCCCCGATCGCGGTATCGGTGCGGATCTGCTTGGCGACGGAGAAGGTGTGCTCGAACAGCTTGTTGAGGAGCTTGCCTACGGTCCCGGCCTGTTTGGCCGCTAAATAGGCATCCTTGATCTGTCCAAGGATCTGGGGTTCGCCCAGGATCATGGAGTCCAGCCCGCTCGCCACCCGCAGCAGGTGCCTTACCGCGCCCTGGTCGGGATGAGTGTAGAGATAGGGTTCGATCTCCTCCGGGCGCAGCTTGTGGTACTCGCGGAACCAGTCGATGACGATGCGGCCGTCCGGCTGGTCGAGGCAGCATACCAGCTCGGTGCGGTTGCAGGTGGACAGTATGGCCGCCTCGCTGATGTGGACGTTCGATGTGAGGTCGCGCAGGATCGTCGGCAGCCGGTCGGGCGGGAACGCCACGCGCTCCCGCACCGGCAGAGGAGCCGTCTTATGATTGAGGCCGATGGCGACTAACGGCATGGATGTCCGCCCGGCGTATCCGTGCACGCCAGCAATGTCTTGGTTCGGGTTTGATGAGCAGGGACAATTTTAACTGATTTTCTTGAGATAAAAGGCTATTATTGTGCTGTCAGACTGTCCCCGGAAGCGCCTGATCAAGCCTTCCCGCTTTTGTCCACGAAGGACCGGCATATGCGAAGCTCACCTTTAACTGTTCTGGCGGGAGTCCTCTGTGCGGGGCTTTCCGCCTGTTCCACTATGGGCGTGCACGAACAGGGGGCCGCATTCGCGCCGGCGTCCGCGGCGGGGGAAACCGCGCACGGAGCCGCTCCGGATTTCCCCTCCATAGAGCTCAGCGGCGAGCTATTGTATCAGATCCTCGAGGCCGAGATCGCGTTGCAGCGCCGCCACTACGACGTCGCCGGGGCGCGTTATCTCGAATTGACTGAGGCGACACGCGATCCGCGCTTTGCAGAAATGGCGACGAAGATCGCCATCTTCTCCCGCGATGACGCCCACGCCCTTCAGGCCGCGCGGCTCTGGACGGAGCTCGATCCCGCCCAGATCGAGGCGCATCAGATGGTGGTCGTCGCCTCCATCAGGACGGGCGAGGTGGATGCCGCCCTGCCGCACATAGAATTTCTGCTGGAACCGCGCGAAGGGTTCGAAGATGGATTCAATCTCATCGCCAGCCTGCTGAGCCGCGATGAGGACGTTGCCGCCGCATTACAGCTTCTGGAGCGGTACATCGCCGGGCACGACGACAACCGGATGGCGTATTTCAATTACGCCCAGTTCGCGGTCCGCATGGGGCAGCTGGCCAAGGCGGAGGAGGCGATTGACCGCTGTCTCGCGCTGGAGCCAGGCGCGGTCGACGCCATCGCCCTTCGCGTCAGGGTGCTGCAGCAGCAGAGACGTGAAGCGGAGGCGCTCAACTTCATGGCGGAGTCGGCGCGGCGGTTTCCCGAGGATACGCGGCTCGGCCTGATGTACGCCCGCATGCTGGTCGACGCCAAACGGCTGGAAGAGGCGACCGCGCAGTATGAGCTGGTGCTCGGCCGGATGGGGCCCGACACGGACGTCCTGCTGGCTCTCGGGATGATCAACCTGCAGCTCAACCGCCTCGGCGATGCGGAGAAATACCTGCTCCAGGCCGCGCAGGACAAAGGCGCAGGCAACGATGCACTGTTCTATCTGGGCCTGCTCGAGGAAGGTCGCAACAACGCCGCCGCCGCCATCGGACACTATGCCGCCGTGGCGGGCAGCAGCCTGTATCCCGAGGCGCGGATACGCATCGTGGTTCTGCTCGCCGGTGAAGGGCGCATGGACGAGGCGCGCGAACAGCTGAACACCCTGCGTATGCAGTTCCCCGACCAGCAGAAACGCCTCTACCAGGTCGAGGGCGAGATTCTGCGCGGCGCCGGCCGGAGCGAGGAGGCGATGAAGGTCCTCAGCGCGGCGCTTGATTCCAGCCCGGGCGATTTTGACCTGCTCTACCAGCGCGCCATCACGGCGGACTCCCTGGGCCAGATGGACGTCTTCGAAGACGACCTGCGCGCCATTATCGAGCGCGATCCCGACAACGTCGACGCCCTCAATACGCTCGGCTATACGCTCGCTGACCGCACCGACCGCTACGAAGAGGCCTACGTGTACATCCAGCGCGCACTCGCCCGGAGCCCGCAGAACAACGCGATCCTGGACAGCATGGGCTGGGTGCTGTATCGCCTGGGCAATCACAAGGAGGCCATCAAGTACCTGCGCCGTTCGCTGGAGATCAAGCAGGATCACGAGGTCGCCGCGCATCTGGGCGAGGTGCTGTGGGTCTCCGGCGCGCGCGAGGAGGCGATCAACGTGTGGGAACAGGCGCTGGAGCTGTTCCCGGACGACAAGCTGCTGCTGGATGTCATGAAACGATTCGGCCAGTGAGCGCGCGGACAGACTCCATGGCCGCCGTGGATTGAGCTTCCGCCCGATGCCTTTCGTGCCCCGTATGCGATGATCCGTCGCTGCTCCTTCCCGCGAATACTGACGGGAATCCTGCTTCCCCTGCTCGTCATCTCCTGCGCCTCGGTGCCGGACGGCCCGTCGCTGCCGCACGGGGAGACCGACACCGCCTGGTCCGCGCGCCGCGCGGCCCTGCAGGGGATGCAGTCCTGGGATTTCAGCGGCCGCATCTCGGTGAGCGGCCCGGATGGTTCCTGGAACGCGCGTATCCGCTGGGCCCAGCGGGGTGATGCCTACGACATCGATTTCATGTCGCTGTTCGGGCAGAGGGTGGCGCGGATGGAGAGCAGCGGGGGCGCCGTGGCACTGCAGCTGCCGAACGAGGAACCGCTGCGCGCCGCGACCGCCGGAGAACTGCTGGCGGCGAGCTTTGGCTGGTCTGCGCCGGTTGACGCACTGCGTTACTGGGTGCTCGGGACTCCGCAGCCGCGGCATGAGGCGACGACCCGGCTCGACGGGCGCGGCCGCCTGTCCAGCCTCGAGCAGGAAGGCTGGCGTATCGAGTATCCGCAGTACATCGGCGTCGGGGGGGCGGCAGGCGACCTGCCCCGCAAGCTCACCCTGGAGGGCGCGTCCCTGAGCATCCGCCTGGTGATCGATGACTGGTATCTCGCGGAGTGAGTGAGACTCCGGTCCTTGTGGCGTATACTGTCGCGGTTTCCGCAGGCCCCGCCGATGAGTTTGACCGACACGCCATCCCGTAATGAAAATCCCGCCCCGCAGCCGGATCCCGGGCGCGGCTGGCCGGCGCCGGCCAAGATCAACCGCTTCCTGCACATCACCGGCCGCCGCGCCGACGGTTACCACCTGCTGCAGACGGTGTTCCAGTTTCTGGACTATTGCGACACCCTTGATTTCGCCCTGCGCGCCGACGGCGTCATCCGCCGTGCCACGCCCGTGCCCGGTATCGATCCCGAGGCCGACCTGGCCGTGCGTGCTGCACGCCTGCTGCAGCGCCACGCCGGGGTCCCGGACGGGGCCGACATCGGCCTGGTGAAACGCATCCCGCTGGGGGGTGGCCTGGGGGGAGGGAGTTCGGATGCCGCGACCACACTGTGCGCGCTTAACTGTCTATGGAATCTTGAAATTCCGCTGGATGAGCTGGCCGCCCTGGGATTGAGGCTGGGGGCGGATGTCCCGGTGTTCGTGCACGGGCAGGCGGCGTGGGCGGAGGGCGTGGGCGAAGTCCTCACCCCGCTGTCGCTGGACGAGCCCTGGTACCTCGTGGTGTCTCCGGATGCACAGGTATCCACCGCCGAGATCTTTGCCGCGCCGGAATTGACACGCGACAGCGATGCCCTCACAATAGGCGGCTTTCTTTCGGGCGATCATGGGGTTAATGTGTGCGAGCCGGTCGTGCGTGCGCGCTATCCCGCGGTGGCCGAGGCGCTGGACTGGCTGAGCCGTTACGCGCCCGCCCGCATGAGCGGGACCGGTGCCTGTGTGTTCGCGCCCTTCGTCGAGCGGCGCGCGGCCGATGATCTGCTGCGGCGTCTGCCTGCGGACTGGCACGCCTTCGTGGCCAGGGGGCGCAATCGTTCGCCCCTGCTGGCCAGGGTCGCGTTACACTGTGCGGGGCGTGCGCGGTGATCAGCCCGGGCGGGAGGAATGCATGGGGTGTCGCCAAGCGGTAAGGCACGGGATTTTGATTCCCGCATACCCAGGTTCGAATCCTGGCACCCCAGCCAATTATGCCCGGGCGACGCCGCGGGCCGGGATGACACATTTGAACATGCAGTGTGATACCAGGGGTGCGCAGGCGTGAACTTTACCACTGACAGCGAATCCGGCGGGATCTTCCGGCAGATGGTGGTGTTCAGCGGAACAGCACATCGCCTGCTGGCGCAGAGCATCGTCGCCCGCCTGAATCTGACGCTCGGCCAGGCCAACGTCGACCGCTTCAGTGACGGCGAGGTCCACATCGATATCGCCGAGAACGTGCGCGGCAAGGATGTGTTCATAGTGCAGCCGACCAGCGCGCCGACGGATACCCACCTGATGGAGCTGCTGCTGATGGTGGATGCGATACGCCGCTCCTCGGCCTACCGCATCACGGCGGTGATCCCGTATTTCGGCTATTCGCGCCAGGACCGGCGTCCGCGTTCGGCGCGCGTTCCGATCAGCGCCCGCGTGGTGGCGGACATGATCACCAACGTCGGCACCGACCGCGTCCTGACAGTGGACCTGCACGCCGACCAGATCCAGGGATTCTTCGACATCCCGGTGGACAATGTGTACGCCTCGCCGGTGCTGCTGACCGACATCTGGCGCAGCAAGTATCCGCGCGTGATCGTGGTGTCGCCGGACGTCGGCGGGGTGGTGCGCGCGCGCGCGATGGCGAAGCAGCTCGGCGGCGCCGACCTGGCGATCGTCGACAAGCGCCGTCCCGGTCCGAACATCGCCAAGGTAATGAACATCATCGGCGACGTACGCGACCGCACCTGCGTCATGCTCGACGACATGGTGGACACGGCGGGCACCCTGTGCGAGGCGTCGCGCGTACTGAAGGAGGAGGGCGCCGCCAAGGTGGTCGCCTACTGTACGCATCCGGTGCTGTCGGGAGCGGCCGTGGAGCGCGTCAACACTTCCGTGCTCGACGAGCTGGTGGTGACGGACACCATCCCGCTGTCGGCGGACGCGGTGCTGTCTCCCAGGATCCGCCAGCTGTCGGTGGCGGACATGCTGGCCGAGACCATGCGCCGCATCAATGCGGAGGAGTCGGTCAGCTCGATCTACATGGATTGACCGGCGGTCCGCGGCCGCGGGGCGCGGGGTTCTACGGGGTTTTTTGGGTCGGTTCCGGCTGGTCGCGGCCGGTGCCGGTGTTGGGTAACTGAGGAGAAATATCATGAACGTGAGTTTTGAACTGAATGCGCAAGTCCGTCACGACAGCGGGAAGGGAGCGAGCCGCCGCCTGCGCCGTGAAGGCAAGGTGCCCGCCATCATGTACGGCAGCGGGCAGCAGCCCGTGAGTCTTGTGCTGGACCATGACGCGGTGCGGCACAGCCTGGAGAACGAGGCCTTTTACTCGCACATCCTCACCGTCAACGTCGACGGCCAGGCGGTGCAGGCGGTGCTCAAGGATCTCCAGCGCCACAGCTACCGTCCGATCATCATGCACATGGATCTCCAGCGCATCAGCGAGACCGAGGAACTGCGCATGCATGTTCCGCTGCACTTCATCGGCGAGGCATCAGCCCCCGGCGTCAAGCTGGGAGGCGGTATCGTTTCGCACCTGGTGACGGACGTCGAGGTTACGTGTCTGCCCAGGCATCTGCCGGAATACCTCGAGGTGGACGTCAGCAGCCTGCAGCTGAACGAGACCCTGCATCTTTCCGACATCAAGCTGCCCGAGGGCGTCAGGATCATCGCGCTGACGCACGGGGCCGAGCATGACCTGCCGGTGGTGTCGATCCATGTCCCGCGCGCGGCCGTCGAGGCCGAAGCCGCACCTGCAGCGGAGGCCGTGGCGGCCCCGGCCGCAGGCGAGGCCAAGCAGGAAGGCGAGGCGAAGGGCGGCAAGGGCTAAAAGGGCTAAGACACGAGCGCCGGGGCGGCCTTCTTGTCGGCGCCGATCGAAGTCATCGCCGGCCTGGGAAACCCGGGCGGCGACTATCAGGATACGCGCCACAATGCGGGTTTCTGGTTGCTCGACGATCTTGCGCGGCAACTCGGTGTCGAGTTCAGGGCGGAGCGCCGTTTCCATGCGGAGACGGCGCGCGCCGATCTGGACGGACACCCCTGCCACTTGCTCAAGCCCGTCACCTTCATGAACCGCAGTGGCCAGGCGGTCGCCGCGCTCGCGCGTTATTACCGCGTTCCACTCGAGAGGATCCTGGTGGTGCACGACGAGATCGACCTGCCGCCGGGGATTGCGCGGCTCAAGCGCGGCGGCGGGCACGGTGGGCACAACGGGCTGCGCGACATAATCGAGGTGTTCGGCGGCGCGGCGGATTTCCTGCGCCTGCGCCTGGGGGTGGGGCGGCCGGCCAGCAGCGACGACGTGGTGAACTATGTGCTGCACGCACCCTCGGTTACGGACCGCGCCCTGATACGCACGGCGATCGACGATGCCATCGCGGTGCTGCCGCTAGTCGTGTCCGGTGAGGCCGGGCGCGCCATGAACCGGCTCCACCGCCGCAGGGACGACAACGCAAAGCCGGAATAGCAACGGCAGGAGCTTTCGAATATGGGATTCAAATGCGGCATCGTCGGACTGCCCAACGTGGGCAAGTCGACGCTGTTCAATGCGCTGACCAAGGCCGGCATCGACGCGAGCAACTATCCGTTCTGCACCATCGAGCCGAACGTGGGCGTGGTCCCGATGCCGGACCCGCGCCTGGCGGCGCTCGCCGCCATCGTCAGGCCGCAGCGCGTGCTGCCGACCACCATGGAGTTCGTCGACATCGCGGGTCTGGTGGCCGGCGCCTCCAAGGGAGAGGGGCTCGGCAACAAGTTCCTGGCGCATATCCGCGAGACCCAGGCCATCGCCCATGTGGTGCGCTGCTTCGAGAACGACGACATCGTGCACGTCGCGGGCCGGATTGATCCGCTGGCGGACATCGAGACGATCGATACGGAACTGGCCCTGGCGGATATGGAGACTGTGGAGCGCGCACTTGAGCGTATCGCGCGCCAGACCCGCAGCGGGGACAAGGAGGCCCTGGCGCGGCAGGCCTTGCTGGAGAAACTGCGCGCGCATCTCGATACTGCGGCACCGGTGCGATCCCTGGGACTGGGCGACCAGCTGGACAAACTGCAGGATCTGCACCTGTTGACAGCCAAGCCGACGATGTACATCGCCAACGTGGCGGAGAACGGCTTCGAGAATAATCCGTTGCTCGACCGCGTGCGCGCCTTCGCCGCGGCGGAAGGCGCCGAGGTGGTGCCGGTGTGCGCGGCGATCGAATCCGAGATCGCGGAACTGCCGGATGAGGAAAAGGCGGAGTTCCTCGCCGACCTGCATCTGGACGAGCCCGGCCTCAACCGGGTGATCCGGGCCGGTTACCGCCTGCTGAAGCTGCAGACCTATTTCACCGCCGGTGAGAAAGAGGTGCGCGCCTGGACCATTCCGGTCGGCGCCACCGGCCCGGAGGCGGCCGGGGTGATTCACACGGATTTCCAGAAGGGTTTCATCCGCGCCGAGGTCATCGCCTATGCCGATTTCATCGCCTGCAATGGCGAGCAGGGCGCGAAGGAGGCGGGCAAGTGGCGCCTGGAAGGCAAGGAGTACATCGTCCAGGACGGCGATGTCATCCACTTCCGGTTTAACGTCTAGGCGAGGAGGCTGTCGGACGGTAATCTAAAAAAGAAAAGTCGACGACCCGGCCGTTTCGTACTTGTCGCGCTGCGAGCGAATTCGGTATGATTATCTGCCGCTTTCCTCTCTATCCTTCGCACTGCATTCCGGCTATGTAGCTCAGTCGGTTAGAGCACAGCATTCATAATGCTGGTGTCCCTGGTTCGAGTCCAGGCATAGCCACCATCTTTCCATCCGAATAATGGCTCATGGCATCGGGCGCATGCTGCCGTTTGAGAATCAGGTTCTCAGGCGGCGCCATGAGCCCATGCGGATAGCGCCTTCTCATGTCCGCGCGACGCGCTTCCAGCCTGTGGTTTCAGATGTTCATCGCAGTAGCTCCCGGGGAAACGACGTTGTCGGCTTACAGTAAATTCGCTTTGTTCACGGAGGAATGCCTGGCATTTCACAACGATGTTCCGGTGGGGCGTGGTGCTGGTGGTGCTAGAGGTACACCGCTGATCGCCACGCCACCCTGTGTTCAAACGTCCGGGTCTCAATGCCTCATACATAGCGCGATTGACAGGCGCGGATCGTGAATGTGGCTTCTTATTGATATCTAAAAAAATTGATCCGATGTGCAAAATTCATTGATATTTAAGAAACTAACAATGTGCAAAAATTATGGAGAAATTAAGGAAAAACTTTGACTGCAATCACCAATTGTGATTAAACTTGCCCTGAGTGTCTGGTCGGAAGGCGGTTCTGAGCGATTCCCCGGATGGAAGGTTGTGTAGCCCAGTGTTGCGCATGCACTCGGTTTCTCAGGGAGGTTTCTCATTAAGGACAATATAAGACACTGTTATATATATAATTTATAACAGTTTCTGCTCATAATATATTCATTGGGAGAGACAAATGAAGAAACTAACTTCTCTGTCCTTGGCGCCAGCCGCGATTTTCATCAGCGGCGCTGCCATGGCGGCACCGATCGGTGGCTACGACGCGTGGACGGTTAACGCGGGTACCATCACGGCGACCTGCCCGGCGGGCCATACGTGTTCCAACCTGGATGCCACCGGCAACGGCATTCTGCAGCAAAAGATGGTGGACAACGCTGACACCACCGTTTCCTACTTCCGTACCATCGTAGTCGACGAAGGCACCACCGCGACGGACCTGGCCTCGGTACAGGCCCTGGGTTTCCGCGTTGAAGGCCAGATCGGCATCGACGGCGGCGGCGGCAACAACTACACCAACCGCAGCGTGATCAAGGGCGGCTCGATCCTGGGCAACGACCAGATGTCGACCATGGCCGAAGTCAACAGCGGCGCCCTGCAGGCGGGCAGCCTGGCCCCTGTCGTATTGGACCAAGAGCAGGGCCTGGGCTCGACTGCCCGTCGCATGGACTGGCATTTCCATGAGAACGGCGTGCACTACCTCGAGTTGAACGCCTACTCCTCCGGCGGTGTTGCCGGCGGCGGCACGGGCAACGAGGGCGCCATCACGGTGCGTCGTTCAGGCAACCTGACCCTCGGCGGCACCCTGACGCTGGATCCGAGCATCACTGAAGGTTCCCAGACCTTGGCCTATGCGGCCGGCAACTCCGTCACGGCGGTGTGGCTGACGCAGGCGGCCTCGGGCGTCGGTTCCTTCACGAACCGGACCCTCGGTCTGCAGCGCTATACCGTGGTGACGGGCGCAGGCGGTCCCAAGACCAACGTCGGCGGCACCTCGATCGACGCGAGCAACAGGGATGGCGCGGGTAACTTCGCGATCACCCTGAATGCCACCGGCTCCGAGATCAGCGGTACGCAGTTCGGCTGGAACAATGCCCTGTTCGGTAACACGCCCCAGGAGTACTTCACCAACTCGCTCAACAGCGCGTTGGCAGCTCCCCCGGCGCCGGGTACCTACACCAATGACTTCGTCATTCCCTAACGACGCCTAGACAGGAGAGTAATCATGAATCGCAAATATATAGCTTTGGCGATGGCGTCCGCGGGAGGGTTGCTGATTTCGGGTTCAGCCCTGGCGGGTTCCGCCGCAGCACACAATGCACCATTGAGCTTTGACCAGTACTCGGTCACCAACGGCACCATCACCGATACCTCGGTTGAGTGCGCCTCCACGTGGACCTGCGTGTCCCTGGATGCCACCAGCCCCGGTTTGCTGATGCAGCAGGTCACCGATCCGGGTAACGGCGTCTCCTTCATCCGCACCATCGTGGTGGAAGAGAACGCGAACGGCACGACGGCTGCGGGCCTGACGTTCTGGCAGGAAGCCCAGACGTATGCCAGCGGTGTCCTCAACAACAACATTGCCTTGACACAGGGAATTGTGGATGGCGGCATGGACTTCCGCGTCGACATTTACGAGCAGGCCTTCCGTACGGACGGGGATATCTCCATCCCGACCAGCGGCGGCGGCGGCGCGGAGATGTACATGAACCAGACGATCGCCACGGCCGGTCAGACCTTCCAGCAGGATGGCGTGAACGGCAACGCGCGTCAGCGCATCGACCAGGTCCAGGGCACCAACCCGGGCAAGTTCACCTATGCCTCCATCGACGGCGCGGCGTTCATGCCGACCGTGGGCGGTACGCTGGGTGGCACGGTGATGCCGGCGCTGGCCTATGCCTCGACGGACGGCATCAGCGTGGTGTGGATCGGTGCGGATCAGCCGGGTAACTACGCGGCCTCGCTGCGTCAGTTCGGTTACCAGGAATTCCGCAACTGGGGTTCGATCGCGGTGACCGCTCCGGGCACCAACGTCGCGGCCGGCTCCTCGAGCTACATGGCGCAGGGCCCTCTGGGCCAGTTCACCGCCAACGGCTCGTGGGACTGGGATGCGGCGCTGTGGGATCTGGGCGCTGCGCCCTCCGGCCCGCCCTGATCGTAGTTTTGTAGCAGTACGGGTCGCAGTCTGACCCAGGATATATCATCCCAAAGATATATCCGCGTTAGTGGTAGCAACGTCAGTTAGGGGGGGCATTGCCCCCCCTTTTTTTGTTTCCGGTTTCCTGCGACTTACCGAAATCCTCCAGATGCACCGGGCTGAAACGGGGTGCGATCCTCCATTCTGCGCATCGAGGTAATGGGGAGGATAAGTATCTATCCCGTCAGGACCGGCGCGTGCAATACCGTTCGAAGCGGCCTGGATGACGGCTTCTCCGGCTCATGTGAGCGATACGACTGGCTCGCGGGTTGATTTACAGACGCAGCAGATTCAGTATGCGCAAGCCGCCGCCTTCAATGACCTCGTAGGATACTTCCACCATATCGTTGACCGAGAGAGGGATCAGTGATTCCCGGGATGCGATGAAACGGATCGGCGCTTGCGACTCGGCGTCAAGGATGACGAAGGTGTTGCCGGCCCGGTCGATGGACACGATGTTGCCCATATGCATATTCTCGCCCAGGCTGTCGCAGGCGTTCGCCGGACCTGAAGCAAGCAGGACGGCGGATAACAGTGCAGCAGTTGAATATTTCATGACTTGATCCTCCATGGGTTGGCCCGGTCTGCCCCAGATTAACCCCATGGAGCATCATTCGCCAAGCCGCTGCGCCATCTCTATGGCGTTCCAGGTGGCGGTTCAATAAACTGATGCCATGTACGTGAAATCGCACGCCGCGTGTCTGCATCTGGCGCCGTATCGGCGTGCGCACCTCATTGGATACCCGCGCCTTTCCTGCAAGCGTGTATGAATCTGTCGATACGGCATAAGATCTTCCTGATATTGCTGTTATCGATCGGTCTCGTGGTGACGAGCATGACGGTGCTGATGACCTGGTCGCTGGAGCAGGTATTCGTACGCTTCATCGATGGTCAACAGCAGACGAGGATTCAAGGCATCGCGCAGCGCATCGAGAGGGAATACATCGAGGGTAGCGGCTGGGAGCGTCTCGATGAGAATCAGCTTCTGTGGGCGCAAATGCTGCTCGGGAACATCGATAATACGGTACAGCACCGTCCCGAGCTGTTCACGCCATCATCCACAGGGCACGCCGAGATCGTCCGGGACCGTGATCTGCTGCTGGCCCAAATCAAGCTTACCGAAGGCGGCTTTCTGCAGGCGGACCGCCGGGTCATGCTGCTCGACGCGGACAAATCGATCATCTACGGCGAGCCCGAGCTGGCGGACCTGCTTACCCTGCGTCCGATCACCGTCGACAAGCGCACCGTCGGCTACCTCGGAGTACTGCCCGGACCGTCGCTGGCGGACCTGAGCGCAGCCCATATACTCGACCAGCAGACCGACGCCTTCGCGTTCATTGCGCTGACGGTGATGCTGGTATCCGCGCTGCTGGCCTACGCGTTTGCGGACCGCCTGATACAGCCATTGCGCGCCATTACCGAAGGTTCGCACGCCCTGGCGGCCGGGCATTACGATTCACGCGTCCCGGTCCGGGGTTCGGATGAGCTGGGCCGGCTCGCACGGGATTTCAACAGCCTCGCCGAGGCGTTGCAGCACAACGAAGGGATACGCCGCCAATGGGTTGCGGACATCTCGCACGAAATACGCACGCCGCTGGCTGTATTGCGCGGGGAACTCGAGGCCCTGCAGGACGGCGTGCGGTCACTGGATAGCAAGGCGGTCAATTCCCTGCATGGGGAAATCCTGCGCCTTAATCGCCTGGTGGACGATCTTTACGAGCTGTCCATGACCGATCTCGGCGCCTTGCAGTACCGCAAGACCTTGGTGGATCCCGTCGCCATCCTGCTCGACGACCTCAAGTCGCACACCGAAGAGTTCCGCGCCGTCAATATCGATGTCACGCTGGAGAACCGGCTTGCCGAGGCAATATCCCTCAGCGCGGACCCGGACAGGCTGGAACAGCTGTTCTACAACCTGCTGGGCAATACGCTGCGCTATACGGACGCCGGTGGCCGCCTGCTGATCCGGGTGAGCCGGGACGAGCAGCAACTGATCCTGGATTTCATGGATTCCGCGCCGGGTGTTCCGGAGGAGGATATGCCGCGCCTGTTCGACCGGCTTTACCGCGTCGAGTCCTCCCGCAGCCGTGCCTTCGGCGGTGCGGGACTCGGGCTGGCCATTTGTCGTAATATCGTGCATGCCCATGGCGGGACCATCTCCGCGCAGACTTCCAGCCTGGGCGGACTGTGGGTGCGTGTCACGCTGCCTCTGTAGGAAAGGATCGAAATGAATGACGTGAGCTCTCAACGGATACTGGTGGTCGAGGACGAGGACAAGCTGCTTCAGCTGCTGCAGGACTATCTCGCCGACGCCGGGTTCACCCCGTCCGGGCTCAGGGACGGCAAGAAGGTGATCCCGTGGGTGCGCGAGCACAAGCCGGATCTCATCCTGCTGGACATCATGCTTCCCGGCCAGGACGGCCTGGAGATCTGCCGGGCGATACGCTCCTTCAGCCAGGTGCCGATCATCTTCATCACCGCGCGGGTGGAGGAGATCGACCGCCTGCTGGGACTGGAACTGGGCGGGGACGACTATATCTGCAAGCCGTTCAGCCCGCGCGAAGCCATCGCGCGCATCAAGGCGGTACTGCGGCGGCTGGCGGCCGCGGAGCATCCCGCCGCCTCTTCCGGAAATATATTGTCGCTGGACCTGAACAGCCACCGTGTCTGGGCGGGAGAGCGCAGCGTGGTGCTCACCACGGTCGAGTTCAAGCTGCTGGAGACCCTCCATCGCGAACCGGGCCGGATATATTCCCGCGCGTACCTGATGGATCGCATCTACCAGGACAGCCGAATCGTTTCCGACCGCACGATCGACAGCCATATCAAAAAGCTGCGGAAAAAACTCGCAGCCCTGATCCCCGACATGGAGATCATCCACTCGGTGTACGGCGCGGGATATCGTTACGAGCCCGTAGCTTCCGCGGGGGATACATCCACAAATCACAAGGATACAGCCGAGGTTTCACGATAGTTACCGATTCTTTCCCGAATTCATGCGCAGTCCGCCCGCATCCTTGCACTGGTCACGGCGGACGCCATTCGACCTGCGACTCACGACGAGTCATCGTCAATCCCTCTGAGGGCAGCTCACCGATTGTCCGCCTGAACATCCCAGCAACCGCGTCAGTAGAGCGGGGATCAGGCCATGATCGATTACAACCGGCGGCTTCTGTTCGTCCATATCGCCAGGACCGGCGGCACGAGCATCGAAACCGTGTTCGCCGGCATCGACTGGTGCCATATCGATCTGCCGACGAAGCACCTGTCCGCCGCGCAGGCGCGCGCCTGCTACGGTGAGGAAATCTGGAACAGCTTCACCAAGTTCACCGTGGTGAGAAATCCCTGGGACAGGCTGGTGTCCATGCGGGCGGCGGGATCATGGTGCTTCGATGAGCGGTGCGCCCGGGGCTGTGACATGAAGGCATTCCTGGAGCAGCTCAGGCCGCATCCGAACGAGAGGTATCAATCGCTTTTCTATCACGAGGTGATTGATGAAAAACTGGACCACGTGCTCCGCCATGAATCCCTGCAGCAGGATCTGTCGCGCATGTTGATGGGCCGGGGGCTCGCGCCCGTCGTCCTGCCGCATGTGGAGGCCACGCGCAGGGAACACTACAGCCGCTATTACACGCCGGAGTCGGCGAAGATGGTCAGGACGATGTTCAGGACGGACATCGACGACTACGGTTACCGCTTTGAGCTGGCCACTTTCGCGCGGGACGCCGCCAGCGGTCCCCTGTCACGGTATCCCGGCATGCTCTCGGGCGCCTGACCGCGCCTCTCACCGTCGATCTCCCTCAGAATCATTTACAGGCAACGGTGCGCAATTTAGCAAGGGCTATGCGCCGCCGCGTCCGAGGCTGGCCGCGGTCTCCGCGACTCGCCGTCCAAGCGCGCGGCAGAGGCGTTTTTCCTCCTCGGTCAGCGGTCGTATCCCGTCGAGCCCGGCGGTATGGCTGGGACCGTAGGGCGTGCCGCCGCTCACGGTGTTCATCAGGTCGGACTCGCTGTACGGAAGACCGAGCAGCAGCATGCCGTGATGGAGCAGGGGAAGCATCATGGATAGCAGCGTGCTTTCCTGTCCGCCGTGCAGCGTCCCGGTCGAGGTGAATACGGCGGCGGGTTTCCCGATGAGCGCGCCCGACAGCCACAGGGAGCTGGTACCATCCAGGAAATACTTGAGCGCGGCCGCCATGTTGCCGAAGCGCGTCGGGCTGCCCAGCACGAGCCCGGCGCACTCCGCCAGGTCGTCATGGGTCGCGTAAGGCGGCCCGTCGGCCGGGATGGTGTCCTCCACCGCCTCGCAGACCGTCGAGACCGCGGGCACCGTGCGCAGGCGCGCGCGGAAACCGGGCACCTCCTCCACCCCGTGAGCGACCTTGTGGGCCATGGCGGCGACGTTGCCATGGCGGCTGTAATACAGTACGAGGATCTCGGGCATGGTTACAGGATGTCCAGAACCTTCTCGGGCGGACGGCCGACGACGGCGCCCAGATCCGTCACCACGATCGGACGCTCGATCAGGACGGGATGCTCCGCCAGGGCGGCGATCAGCTGATCGCGGCTGAGGCCGGGGTCGTCCAGCCGGAGGTCGCGGTAGGCCGACTCCTTCTTGCGCATGAGATCCCGCGGCTCCATCCCCAGGCGGTCGAGCAGTTCCTTCAGCCGTTTCTGCCCGGGCGGATCCTTCAGGTATTCCACGATTGTCGGTTCGATGCCGTACTTGCGCAGCAGTTCGAGCGCCTGGCGCGATTTGGAGCAGCGCGGATTGTGATAGAGGGTGACGTCCATGGGCTTCCCGGCGGGCCGTTGGGTGATTGCGTCATTCTACTCCGCCGTTTCTTGACAGCCTATAGGTCGGGTGATAGTTTGCCAATAAAAACGAGACCTTGGCGATATCCGCCGAGCGTTTCCCAGACCTCCCGATGTGTGCGCATGGCATGTTCGCAACGATGATCAGGATTGCCGGTTTCGCCGTCCTCGCGGCGATTGGCCTGGCGGGCTGTGCCACTGCGCCGATGCAGGAGATGAGTGACGCCCGCCAGTCGGTGCAGGCCGCGCACGAGGCCGGCGCCCGCGACTACGCCTCCCACAACCTCCGCATCGCCGCCGAATACCTGGAAGAGGCCGAACGCGAACTCGAGCTGCGCTATTTCAGCCGCGCGCGGCACGACGCCGTGGTGGCCAGGAGCGAGGCGCAGAAGGCGCGCAACGTCACCCTCGCCATCCGTGAGGCCGAGGGCGAGATCGACCGATCCGGCGCCTCAGAGGACGTGGTGCGGCAGGCCACCGACCTGCTGCTCGACGCGATGCAGGCGGCTGTCGAGGGCAAGGACAAGAAGGCCATCCGCCTCGCCGACGAGGCCAGGACCCTGCTGCAACAGCCTGCTGCCGCGCCCTGATCTCGCGGATGAAGCGCATCGAGCGGATCTTTGAAGGGGCGCTGTGGAACAGCCGCTACATCGTGCTGCTGGCGGTGATCTCCAGCCTGCTGGCCGGCGTCGCGATGTTCTACATGGCCACCATCGACGCCGTCTTCATGCTGGCGCACCTGGGCGACTACGCCTCGCCCGCGCTCGAGGACGACGCGCGCAGCGAGCTGCGCGGCGCCGCCATCACCCATGTGGTCGAGATCGTGGACGGTTACCTGCTGGCGACGGTGATGCTGATCTTCGCGCTCGGCCTGTACGAGCTGTTCATCAGCAAGATCGACCAGGCGACGCACGCGGAGAATTCCTCCAACGTGCTGCTGATCGACAGCCTGGACGACCTCAAGGCCCGCCTCGCCAAGGTGATCCTGATGATCCTCATCGTGAAGTACTTCGAGCATGCGATCGCGATGGAATTCGAGTCCCCGCTCGACCTGCTCTATCTGGCCGGCGGCATCACCCTGATCGGCCTTGCCCTGTATCTGACGCACGCCGGCGAACACAAGGACGGGGCGTCCGCGGACCGGTCCGGCGCCGCGCACTAGGCGCCGCGGCCTAGTCGATACGACCGTCGCGCGCCGCCTTCAGCACCAGCGCGTCGAACTCCTCCGCCGACAGCAGCCCGCGTTCCGCCACCAACTCGCGCACCGGGCGTCCGCTCTGCTCCGAGGCCTTGGCCACCTCGGCCGCAGCCGCGTAGCCGATGCGCGTATTGAGCAGCGTGGCGAGGCCGACGCTGGCGTGGAGGAATTCCCGGCAGCGCTCGCGGTCCACGCGCAATCCCTTCAGGTTGCGTTCCGTCGCGGCTCTGATCGCGTTCGTCAGCCAGTCCATCGCGTCGAACAGGGCCGAGCCCAGCGCCGGCATCATCACGTTCAGTTCGAGCTGGCCGGCCTGCGTCATCGCCGCCACCGCGGCATCCTGGCCCAGGACCTGGTAGCACACCTGGTTCAGCATCTCGAACATCACCGGATTGACCTTGCCGGGCATGATGCTCGAGCCGGGCTGCACCGCCGGCAGCACGATCTCGCCCAGGCCGGTGCGCGGGCCGGAGGCGAGCAGGCGCATGTCGTTGGCGATGCGCGTCAGCTCCAGCGCGAGGTCACGGATGGCGGAGGACAGCTGCTGCACGTCGTACATCGACTGCATCTGCGCGGCGAGGTCGGCTGCCGGGCGGATGGGCTCGCCGGTCAGGCGCGCCAGTTCGGCGGCGACGTTGGCGACATAACCGGGCGCGGTATTGAGGCCGGTGCCGGCGGCGCTGCCCCCGAGACCGATCTCGCACAGCAGCGGGCGCACGGCCTCGATCCGGCCTGCGCAGCGGCGCAGCGTCCACGCGTAGGCGGCGAATTCGCGTCCCAGCGTGGTCGGTACCGCATCCTGCAGGTGGGTGCGGCCGCTCTTGACGGTATCTCCTTCGCGCGCCGCAATTGCAGCATATTCGTCCGCCATCGCGCGCACCGCCGCGCACAGGCGCGGCAGCTTGGCGAGCGCCGCGAGACGGATGGCGGTCGGGATGGTGTCATTGGTGCTCTGGCCCATGTTGACGTGGTCGTTGGGGTGCACCGGCCGGTATTCGCCGCGCTTGCCGCCGAGCGCGACGCTGGCCAGGTTCGCGATCACCTCGTTGCTGTTCATGTTGTGGCTGGTGCCGGCGCCGGCCTGGAAGCGGTCGACGACGAACTGGTCGATAAACTCGCCGGCCAGGATGCGGTCGGCGGCGGTGATGATCGCCGCGGCGAGTGTGTCGTCGAGCCAGCCCGCCTGCCGGTTGGCGGCCGCCGCGGCGCGCTTGATGCGTACGTGGGCGAGCACGAAGTCGCGGTCCGGGCGCCTGCCGCTGATCGGAAAGTTGTCCACCGCACGCTGGGTCTGGATGCCGTACCAGGCGCCGTCGTGGACCCGGATCTCGCCCAGGCTGTCTTTTTCGTTGCGAAACGTGCCGCTGCTCATGCTGTCGCCTTCTGCCGGATGATATGGGAATGAGACGGGCGCGGACGCTGGCCGCGCCGCCGCGTATACTGGCGGTGCAATGGGGCAGATATTACGTGACGGCCGCATGCATGAAAAGCCGTTTCCCGCGCGGCGCGCGCAGGTTCCCGCCATGACACAGACGACCATGGTTCCATGCATCCGCTGCCAGGTTTCCGGGCGCGTGCAGGGCGTGTACTACCGCGCCGCGACCCGGCGCCAGGCGCAGGCGCTCGGACTGACCGGCTGGGTGCGCAACCTGCCCGACGGCCGCGTCGAGCTGGTCGCGATGGGGGATGAGCGCCGCTTGCACGAGCTGCGCGACTGGCTGTGGCAGGGCCCGCCGCGCGCCGAGGTCGTCGCCGTGGAGTGCGCGCGCGCGGAGCATCCGCCGCTGCCGCAGTTCGAGGTCAGGTGAGACGGTGACGGGAAAGAAATGGGGACAGATTTATTACCCTCGGACGGGGACAGATTTATAAATCTGTCCCCTATACCGCTTCCGGGGAAAATAAATCTGTCCCCATTTTTAGATGATTACTTGATGCACACCGTGCGTACGGTGTGCAGGTCGGTGATGCCCTGGAGCACCTTCTCGATACCGTCCTGCTTCAGGGTGCGCATTCCCTCCTGCAGGCCCAGCGCCAGCATCTCCGAGACCTGGGCGTGATCCAGGATCTGCTTCTTGAGGGCGTTGGTCGCGTAGAGCAGCTCGTGGATGCCGAGCCGGCCTTTGTACCCTGTGTCGTCGCAGGTCTTGCAGCCCTTGGGGTGGTAAAGCGTGAACTTGCCGTTCGTGGTGAACTTCTCCCGCCATTCCTTCAGCACAGTGTCGTATAACGCCTGTTTCTCGTCCTCCGGCGCTGTGGGCGCAACCAGCTCGTAGCAGTATTCCGCGACCATTTCCCGGATTTCCTCCTCCGTCGGCTCGAACGGTACCTTGCAGGCGACGCACAGGCGCTTGGCGAGGCGCTGGGCCAGGATGCCGATCAGGGCGTCGGCGAAGTTGAACGGATCCATGCCCATGTCGAGCAGGCGGGTGACTGTCTCCGGCGCCGTGTTGGTGTGCAGGGTGGACAGCACCAGGTGGCCGGTGAGCGAGGCCTCGATGCCGATGCTGGTGGTCTCCTTGTCGCGCATCTCGCCGACCATGATGATGTCGGGGTCGGCGCGCAGGAAGGAGCGCATCGCCGCCGCGAAGTTGAAGCCGATCTTCGGCTTCACTTCCACCTGGCGCAGGCCGCGCTGGGTGATTTCGACCGGGTCCTCCGCGGTCCAGATCTTCACGTCGGGTGTATTCAGGTATCCGAGCACGGAGTGCAGCGTGGTCGTCTTGCCCGAGCCCGTCGGGCCGCACACGAAGATCAGGCCGTAGGGTTTGGAGATCATGCGCTTCAGGGCGGTCATGTTGCGCTCCGACAGCCCGATCTTCTCCAGCGGCACCGGCTCGCCGCTCGCCAGGATGCGCATGACCACGTCTTCCATGTCGGCCGCCGTCGGGATGGTGGCGACGCGCAGCTCGATCTTCAGCATGCCGAATTTCTTGAAGTCGATCTTGCCGTCCTGCGGCTTGCGTTTCTCCGAGATGTCGAGTTCGGCCATGATCTTGATGCGCGCGACCACCGCGCTGCGCATCTTGGCCGGGATCTCGTAGTAGTTCTTCAGGTCGCCGTCCTTGCGGATGCGCACGATGGTCTTCTTCTTGCCCGGATAGGGTTCGATGTGGATATCGGATGCGCCCTGCTGGTAGGCATCGATGATGATCTTGTTGACCAGCTTGACGATGACGTTGTCCTGCACCGAGGTCTCGCCGTATTCCTCCTCCTTGCCGTCCTTTTCGGTGTCGTCATACCCGAGGGTGAAGTCGTCGAGCGACTCGCTTTCGATGGCGGACATCGAGTACAGCGTCGTGATGGTGTGCTCGATCTCCTCCTTCGAGGCCATCACCGGCTCGACATACAGGTTGGAATGGAAGCGCACGGCGTCGAGCGCCTCGCGGTCCATCGGGTTTTCCAGCGCGATGACCAGCTTGTTGTTGAAGTAGTGCACCGGCACGATGCCGTGCTTGCGCACCAGGTCCTCGGGGATGTACTTGATCGCCTCCGGGTTGATCTTGAACTTGCCCAGGTCGATGAACGGGATGCCGAGCTTTTCGGACAGGGCCTGCATGATCTCGCCCATGTTGATGGTGCCGAGCTCCATCAGCACCTGGCCGATCTGCATGTTCTTGCCCTGGGTGCGGTACAGCTTCTGCGCCTCCAGGGCGTCGTCGAGATTCTGCTGCGTGATGAACTTTTCCTTCACCAGGATTTCGCCGAGGCGTAGCTTGGGGGCCGCCTTGTGGTGGCGGAGCACCTCCTCCAGCGCCTCGGTGGTCTCGACGTTCTTCAGCGCGGCGGCGTGCACCTCGGCCGAATCATCCACTAACGGCACCTCCACCGCCTCCGCCACCTCCGCCGCGGCGTCGGCCGGCGCCTCCGCGGGCGTCAGGCGATACTGCTCCGTCGAGGTGTGCGGCACGAAGGCGTGGCAATAGCGCTGGTTCGGCAGCATGGGGTACAGGTAGAGCCCGCCGGCATCGCTGCGGTATCCGAGGGTGACGTCCGACAGCGTGCTGCCATCCTTCAGCTCGATCCGGTACTGGAGGATGCGCGAGCCCTGGTTGGCGGGTTGCGCGGCCTTTTCCGGCGCGAGCTGCTCCGGCGCCCACGCGCGCGGTTGCGGGAGCTGGAAATACCTGAACCTGGTGAAGGCGATGTCCTGGGTCGCCCCGCCGTCGACGGCGACGGAGATGGATTTTTCGTCGCGCTGGAACTTCTGCAAAGTCCCGGAGAGGGTGGTGCCGTCATGCAGGACCAGCTCGATCTGCTCCCCGGCCTTGAGGGCATTCTTGATATCGATCTCCGCCAGCGGTGGCGGCAGGATCGGAAGGATATGGCTGGGCTTGAGCTTCTGTGCCGGGGACGATGACATGGCTTGTTCCTGAGTTTTCCCTTCATTATCAAGGGTCTGTGAGCGAATGGCCGGCGCACCGGCGTGCCGGCGCGGCCGGATGGCCGTTCCCTTCCAGGCCCCTGAGGCCGGGCAGCTATGCCCGGATTTTCAGACCCTTAGGCTATTTATCGGACAAAGCGCAAACGCATTGAGAGGTCGGTCGCAAAAACATCCTTGGTCAGTGCGCCGATGGAGATGCGATCCACCCCGGTCAGGGCGATCGCGCGGATATTGTCGAGCGTAATGCCGCCCGAGGCCTCGAGCAGGGCCTGTCCCTGGTGGCGGTCAACGGCCTCGCGCAGGGTATCGAGGTCGAAATTGTCCAGCAGCACGATGTCGGCCCCGGCCGCGATGGCCTCGGCCGCGCCGTCGAGGTCCTCCACCTCGGTCTCGACCGGCAGGCCGGTGCCGAGCGCGCGGGCGGCCTCGATCGCCCGCGTGATCGAACCGCTGGTCGCGATGTGGTTCTCCTTGATCAGGATGCCGTCGTAGAGCCCGAGGCGATGGTTGGCGCCGCCGCCGCAGCGCACGGCGTATTTCTGCGCGCGGCGCAGCCCCGGCAGTGTCTTGCGCGTGTCGAGCAGGACCACCGGAAGGTCCCCTATGCGCGTGCGGTAGGCCGCGGTCCGGGTCGCCGTGCCGGACAGCGTCTGCAGGAAGTTGAGCGCGGTGCGCTCGCCGGTGAGCAGCGTGCGCGCCGGCCCGTGCAGGCGGCACAGCGTCTGTCCCGCGGAGATCGCTGCGCCGTCCGCCAGCGTCCACTCCACCGTCACACCGCCGCCGAGCTGTGCGAATACCGCCTCGAACCAGGCCTGGCCGCACAGCACGGCCGACTCGCGGCTGATCACCGCGCCCTCGGCGCGCAACTCCGCCGGCACCAGGCGCGCCGTCACGTCGCCGCCGCCGACGTCCTCGGCCAGCGCGCGCGCGACATCCTCGCGCACGATGGAAGCCTCCGGCCCCGCCATTGTCCGGGAGTCTGTCTTCATATCCCTGTTTCCTCGCCGCGCTGCGTCGTCGGATACGGCCGATTGTCACATATCCGGCGGCCGGATGAATTCCATTTTACATGCCCTCCGGATCGCGTCACCGCCGCCCCGGATCGCCATGGCATCCATGGGCGCAAATGCGGATAATTGGGGCACGACCCCAAACGGCACGGCAAGGAGAGAAGGCATGAAACCGCTCTGGATCGGCACGCTCTTGTTCACCCTCGCGCTCGGCGCGGCAAACGCCGCCGTCGTCACGAAGGAGATCGACTACACGGTCGACGGCACCACCCTGAAGGGCTATCTGACCTATGACGACGCCGTCAAGGGCGCGCGCCCCGGTGTCCTGGTCGTCCACGAATGGTGGGGCATGAACGACTATGCCCGCAAGCGCGCGCGCATGCTGGCGGAGCTCGGTTACACCGCCTTCGCCCTGGACATGTACGGCGACGGCAAGCACGCCCATCACCCCGATGAGGCCGGCAAGTTTTCCAGCGAGGTCATGAAAAACCAGGAGCTGGCGCGGGCGCGTTTCAACGCCGCGCTGGAGGTCCTGCGCAAGGTAAAGACCGTCGATCCGCAGCGCGTCGCCGCCATCGGCTACTGCTTCGGCGGCGCGGTGGCGCTGCAGATGGCCCGCTACGGCACGGATCTCGCGGGCGTGGTCAGCTTCCACGGCAGCCTCGCCCCGGTCAGCCCGGCCGAGCCCGGCGCCATCAGGGCGAAACTCCTGGTCCTGACCGGCGGCGACGATCCCTTCGTCCCGGCGGAGCAGGTGGAGCAGTTCAGGCAGGAGATGGACACCGCGAAGGCGGATTACCGGGTGATCGTCTATCCCGGCGCCAGGCACAGCTTCACCAGCGTCGAGGCGGACAAGTACGGCAAGGAATTCAACCTGCCGCTGGCCTACGACAAGGCGGCCGACGCGGCCTCCTGGAAGGAGATGCAGGACTTTTTCGATCAGGTCCTCAAGTGAGCTCAGATCTCGCCCTGTCCGCTCTCCCGTAGCCCGGATGGAGCGTAGCGGAATCCGGGGGTCTCAGGATTCCCCGGATTCCGGCGCTTCGCGCGTGCATCCGGGCTACATGGTGCGCTTGAATGTCCCGCGCAATGGCCCTATATCAGTCGGGGAATAACAAGGCGGACGGCCCGGGCAATACCGCGCCGCCGCCGGGGATCCGGAAGACACGGATATTCGATCAATTCCGGGGGCCTCTGATTAAGTATTGACCGTCATTCCCGCGGAAGCGGGAATCCAGGAAGGTAATACTGGATGCCCGCCTGCGCGGGCATGACGAATTAATCGATTCTCCCCGTTGCCATAGACCGGAGTGCATTGCCATGCGCATGGACAAGCTGACCACCAAATTCCAGGCGGCGCTCGCCGACGCCCAGAGCCTCGCCGTCGGGCGCGACCACCAGTTCATCGAGCCCGCCCACCTGATGACCGCGCTGCTCGACCAGCAGGACGGCACGGTCAAACATCTGCTCGGGCGTTCCAATGTCGACGTGAACGCGCTGCGCGCCCAGCTCGGCAACCTGCTCGACCGCCTGCCCAGCGTCGAGGGCACACCCGGCGAGGTGCACGTCTCGAACGACCTCGGCCGCCTGCTCAACGTCACCGACCGGCTGGCGCAGAAGCGCAACGACCAGTACATCTCGAGCGAGCTGTTCGTGCTCGCCGCGCTGGAGGACAAGGGCGAGTTCGGCACCCTGCTGCGCAAGGCGGGTGTATTGAAGGCCGCCATCGAACAGGCGATAGACGCCATGCGCGGCGGCCAGAAGGTCGACGACCCCAACGCCGAGCAGACGCGCCAGGCGCTGGAGAAATACACCATCGACCTGACCGAGCGCGCCGAGCAGGGCAAGCTCGACCCCGTCATCGGGCGCGACGACGAGATCCGCCGCACCATCCAGATCCTGTCGCGCCGCACCAAGAACAACCCGGTGCTGATCGGCGAGCCGGGCGTCGGCAAGACCGCCATCGTCGAGGGCCTCGCCCAGCGCATCATCAACGGCGAGGTGCCGGAAGGCCTCAAGGGCAAGCGCGTGCTGTCGCTCGACATGGCGGCGCTGGTAGCCGGCGCCAAGTTCCGCGGCGAGTTCGAGGAGCGCCTGAAGGCCGTGCTGAAGGAGATCGCGCAGGACGAGGGCCGCATCATCGTCTTCATCGACGAGCTGCACACGATGGTCGGCGCCGGCAAGGCCGAGGGCGCGATGGACGCCGGCAACATGCTGAAGCCCGCGCTCGCCCGCGGCGAGCTGCACTGCGTCGGCGCCACCACGCTGGACGAGTACCGCAAATACATCGAGAAGGACGCCGCGCTTGAGCGCCGCTTCCAGAAGGTGCTGGTGGATGAGCCGAGCGTGGAGAGCACCATCGCCATCCTGCGCGGCCTGCAGGAGCGCTATGAGCTGCACCACGGCGTCGATATCACCGACCCGGCCATCGTCGCCGCGGCGGAGCTGTCGCACCGCTACATCACCGACCGCTTCCTGCCCGACAAGGCCATCGACCTCATCGACGAGGCCGCCTCGCGCATCAAGATGGAGATCGACTCCAAGCCGGAATCGATGGACAAACTCGACCGCCGCCTGATCCAGCTCAAGATCGAGCGCGAGGCGGTGAAGAAGGAGAAGGATGAGGCCTCGCGCAAGCGTCTCGCGCTGCTCGAGGACGAGATCGCCAAGTTGGGCAAGGAATATTCGGACCTGGAAGAAATCTGGAAATCCGAGAAGGCCCAGGTGCAGGGCAGCGCCCACATAAAGGAGGAGATCGACCGCGTGCGCGCCGAGATCACCCGGTGGCAGCGCGAGGGCAAGCTCGACAAGGTCGCCGAGCTGCAGTACGGCAAGCTGCCGCAGCTCGAGGCGCAGCTGAAGCACGCCGAAAAGGCGGGCGGCGGCGCGGCGCAGAACAGGCTGCTGCGCACCCAGGTCGGCGCCGAGGAGATCGCCGAGGTGGTGTCACGCGCCACCGGCATCCCGGTGTCGAAGATGATGCAGGGCGAGCGCGAAAAGCTGCTGCAGATGGAAGATCGCCTGCACGCGCGCGTGATCGGCCAGGACGAGGCGATCAAGGCCGTGTCCAACGCGATCCGCCGCTCGCGCGCCGGCCTGTCCGATCCGAACCGCCCCAACGGCTCCTTCCTGTTCCTCGGCCCCACCGGCGTCGGCAAGACCGAGCTGTGCAAGGCGCTCGCCGCCTTCCTGTTCGACACCGACGAGGCGATGGTGCGCATCGACATGTCCGAGTTCATGGAGAAGCACTCGGTCGCGCGCCTGATCGGCGCCCCGCCCGGCTACGTCGGCTACGAAGAGGGCGGCTACCTCACCGAGGCGGTGCGGCGCAAACCGTATTCCGTGATCCTGCTCGACGAGGTCGAGAAGGCGCACCCCGACGTGTTCAACGTGCTCTTGCAGGTGCTCGACGACGGCCGCCTGACCGACGGCCAGGGCCGCACCGTCGATTTCCGCAACACCGTCATCGTGATGACTTCAAACCTCGGCTCGCAGGTGATCCAGGAACTTGCCGGCGAGGAGAATTATGAAAAGATGAAGTCCGCCGTGATGGAGATCGTCGGGCAGCACTTCCGCCCCGAGTTCATCAACCGCGTCGACGAGGTGGTGGTGTTCCATCCGCTGACATCACAGCAGATCCGCGCCATCGCCGACGTCCAGCTCGCGAACCTGAAGAAGCGCCTGCGCGAGCGCGGCATGGACCTCACCGTCACCACCGCCGCCCTCGACCAGCTCGGCGCGGCCGGCTTCGATCCCGTCTACGGCGCGCGCCCGCTCAAGCGCGCGATCCAGACCGCGATCGAAAACCCGCTCGCCAACGAGATCCTCGCCGGCCACTTCATCGAGGGCGACGTGATCGAGGCGGATCTGAAGGACGGGGTGCTGGTGTTCAAGAAGAAGGTGAGGAAGGCGAGTGCGGCGTGAATGATAAGCTGCTTGCTATTAGATAGGGTTCTACAATGTTGGAAATCTTCAGCGACATAAAAAGCCATTTCGACAGCTTGCAAGATCGCCTTGATGTATTTGGGAAATATGGAGTTCAGGTTGAGGGGTGGTTGAAAGGAGAGCTCCTGTTTAAGCTAAGTAAAATGAAGGACGAAGGCCTTATATTCGATTTCGATCGAGAAGTGTTAATTATGGGGACTAAGAAAAGATAGATCTGAGGATAACAACTAACGATAGGGCTCAGCATTGGGTAGAGTTAAAGAATTAGACCAGTAAACAAAAAAGGAAGGTCTTATGACCCAAAATTCTACTTTGGTGATAAACACGTAGGCATTTTTAATGATGTCGAAAAACTTAAATCTATATCGGAACCAAAATGGTTGGTGATATTAATAACGCCCAATACGACTAATGAAAAATGGGAAGAAGGAGTTCGGATTTTTGAGATTAAATACAATATCAATATTGAATCACATCAATCGCCTTCAATGTTCCAGGAGAATTATTTCTTAGGGTTGATTAGCATAAAATAAACTGCGGAAGAAAAGCCAATGTAACGGTGTAAAGTCTTGCGCCGCTACAATTTCTTACTATAAGACTTAGCGTCGTTATTTTAAGGGGGGCAATCCAATGCGATATAGTTATTGGGTTACTAATAAGCATCTTCTGATATGCGCAGCATTCATCTTTACAATTCTTGTCGTATCATCCCAAGTCGTTGCAGGTAAATTATATAGCCCCGCTGAATTACGTAGCATGGTAAAAAGCGGTAATTATCCACCTCAAGGAAAGGTTACGGATACTGAGACCCAAGCAATGAGCTTTCGTGCTTGTACGGAGCAAATCAATCAGATTATAGGCTCCATAACGCCAGAATATCCTGTAGAAATAATTGTCGATACGCAGATCATGAAAATGATAAAAGCGTGGACTAATGACGGAGCGATTACACTTACATGTAGCGGACCTGATGAAAAATTTACTTTCACCACGGCACCGTATAAATGAGCAAACAGAATAACATCATCAAAAGGGTCAGTACCCTTTGTTGATCGAGCTTTGATTCCCTTGATCCGTTCCTTGGCTCGAATGTCAGGCGCCGAGTGAGGCCAGATTGGACATATCCTTATTACTCTGGGGTCTGCTGTTCAGCTCGATCGGGCTCGGCTTCTTCATCTATGGCAGGAAGCAGAAGGCGGTCGTTCCGCTGGTGTGCGGGCTGGCCCTCATGATCTATCCGTACTTCGTCTCCAGCACGTTTCCGCTCGTCTCGATCGGGGCCGTGCTCATGGCCATTCCGTATTTCGTCAGGATATAGGTCAAGATCAATGGGATCTTCTGGCGAAAGCAGTCAAAGAGCTGGTGGCTTCCTGGAGGCAGAGAAATGAGCAAAGCGTACACTGAAATATCTGCCGGCCTGAAGGAGGCGATCTCCCACGCCAAGGGAAAGAAAACCAGGACTCAGGATGCATCGCCATGAACCTATCGACGTCAAGGCCATTCGCGAGAAGACCGGGATGAGCCAGCAGCGGTTCTGCGCAACCTTTGGGATTTCGCTTGGTACCCTGCGTCATTGGGAGCAGGGCTTGCGTGCCCCGAGAGGTGCGGCGCGGGTGTTGCTCAAGGTGGTTGCTAGTAACCCGAAGGTGGTAATGAAGGCAATTGGCGAATAGCCGGGAATAAATGAGGGAGAATTATTTTTTCTGCCCCGGTTATTTCCGGATAAGACATTGGCTTTATTGATTTCAAGGTGACCGCTGTGTAATTTCTTTCGCGAAAAGAGATTTTGTTCCTGCTGTCAGCCACAGGGAGGTGGCCGCCATGATGTACAGCTCTGTTGCTTCGCTTGACGTTATACGTCAATGACGTATAACATGCCGTTGTTCACCTTTATCGAAACGAAACTGTTTTCACGGCTGGCAAGCGATTATCTGTCGGATGAGGAATACGCCTTGCTGCAGGGTACGCTGGCCGCGAACCCGGAGACTGGAAATCTGGTGCCGGGTTCAGGCGGTGTGCGCAAGCTGCGCTGGGCGCAGCCGGGCCGGGGCAAGCGGGGCGGGGTGCGTGTCATCTACTATGTCAGGTCGAGTGCAGGCATGATCTGGATGCTGACGATCTACGCGAAGAACGAGGCGCAGAATATTCCTGCGCACATCCTGCGCGAGATCCGGGAGGAGATCGATGGCTAAGGCGAAGCGCAACGTCGGCGTGGAGATTCTCGAAGGCATCCGCGAGATCAGGCGCGGGGAGCATGGCCGCGTCATCAACCTGCCGTCCATCGCCGCCATTCGCGAAGGCACCGGCCTGTCCCAGTCCCGCTTTGCCGAATTGCTGGGTGTTTCCGTGCGCACGCTGCAGGAATGGGAACAGGGGCGCCGGGCGCCGACCGGCGCGGCGCGCACGCTGCTGATGATCGCGCACAGGAATCCGCGCGCCTTGCTGGATGTGTCTTGAAATGAGAGCCGGACAATCGGGCAGACCACGTCTTCAGGATTCGGAAGGATGGAGAAAGTGGGTTGGTACCTTTCTCTGCCAGCGGCAGTGTGGTCCGCTCCAAGGGATCAAAAAGCCACGTTGCAAAGCGGGTCGTCAAGCATCAGAAGGACATGCAAATTGGAAATATGGATAGACGCAGATGCATGCCCGGTTGTCGTAAAGGAGATTTTATTCCGGGCGGCAGAACGGACAAAAACCAGGGTAACGCTGGTTGCAAATCAGGATATTAAAATCCCGCCTTCAAGGTATGTTACCTGCCTGCGCGTGATGCCGGGTTTTGATGTTGCCGACAATGAGATTGTTAAGAGGGTAAATGACGGCGATCTGGTCATCACAAGTGACATACCCCTGGCGGATCTGGTTTTGACTAAAGGTGGTTGTGCCTTAAGCCCGCGGGGTGAGTTATTCACCCATGAAAATATCAAATCCAGGCTTAATATAAGAGACTTTATGGATACTCTGCGCAGCAGCGGTATACGCACAGGCGGGCCATCCACCCTGAGTCAAAGCGATCGCAAGGCGTTCGCGGACCATCTCGATAAGTGGCTTTTCAATAAGCAGATAAATCTGTAAGTATTAGCTGCGGATCACCTGGTCCGGGGATAATCGGGTACAACCCCATTAAATCAACGTTGATGCAGGTATAGAATTGAGTTTCGGACGATGGAGGTATGGATATGGCCGCTACTCTGAAGGAATTGGAACAGCTGGCTCGGGCCCTGGAGGCCGAGGAGCGGGCGAAACTGGCCGAGGCTCTGCTCGAGTCGCTGCACTCTCCGCTCTCGGACATCGAGGCGGCCTGGGCGCGGGAGATCGAAGACCGCGTCGCCGCTTTTGACCGTGGTGAAATGAAGAGTTACGCGGCTGAGGATGTGTTTGCGGAAGCGCGGCGCACATCGCGGTGAAACACGCCAGGTTTGTTGCCGCCGCCCGGCGTGAGTTCCTGGCACAGGTAATCTACTACAACGAAGAAGAATCCGGACTTGGTGCCCGCTTTACGGCTGCGGTCGAAGAGGCTGTTATCCGGGCCCTTGCCTTCCCGCTCGCCGGGTCACCTGCGACCCGGAGCACGCGGCGAGTCTTTGTCAAAGACTTCCCCTTTGCGGTCGTATATCGACCCCATGCCGACGGCATTACGGTGTTCGCGCTCGCGCATCACTCGCGCCAGCCGGGTTACTGGAAATTACGTGTTCAGGAGCGCTAGACAGTTGGCAGACAGGACGGGTGGTATTGTCACACAAGGAAAATCATGGCGCTGTTCCTGAGTCTGTGGATCAAGCTGTTCTTCGTGCTGACGCCGTTCTTCGGACTCACGATGTTCCTCAGCATGACGGAAGGGTATGACGAGCACCGTCGGCGCAAACTCGCCCTGGCGGTGTCCGCGGCGGTGGCGATGCTGTGCCTGATCCTGTTTTTCGCCGGCCGGCAGATCTTTTCGCTGTTCGGCATCACGCTGGATTCTTTCCGCATCGGTGCCGGCGTGCTGCTGATGCTGTCGGGTATCGCGCTGGTGCAGGGCAGGGCGGGCGCGGCCGATGCCGCCCGCGAGGGCGATGTCGCGGTGGTGCCGCTGGCGATGCCGATCATCGTCGGTCCGGCCACCACGGGCACGCTGCTCGTCATGGGGGCCGAGCTGAACACGGTGGCGGCCAAGGCCGTCGGCAGCCTGGCGCTGTTCGCCGCCGTGCTGTGCATGGCGGCGGTACTGCTCGCGGGTTCGTTTTTTCAGCGCCTGATGGGCGTCAGGGGTATCGCGGTCCTCAGCAAGCTGACCGGACTGATCCTGGCGGCACTGGCCGCGCAGATGATCATGACGGGGATCCAGGGATTCATCGGCGTTCAGCCGTGACATCACCTCGAATCAAGCATCCAGGATAAAACGGCTTTATTGCCCCGTCGACTCGGGCAGCGAAAAATCCAGCGCCGCGACGATCCGGTTCAGGCGCCCCTGCTCGCCGCCGCCCAGCATCAGCTCCGCGTTGGCGGCGCCCGCGTTGCGGATCGAGAGTTCGATTTTCTCGATGAACAGCCGGCTGCACTCCGCGACCTTATCCTTGAGCAGTGCCAGCAGTAACGGGATATCCTCCGGCTTCTTCACCCACGCCTCGATGAAAAGGCCCTCCTTGACCTTGATCTTTGCGTTGGAGGCGTGTTTTCCCAGCAGGACATTGAAGATGGAGCACCAGTCCCCGGGGGCCTGGTGCGATAACCTGAAAAAGAGATCGATATAGGGTTCCTTCCTGATCCTTGGCGGCCGTTTGTCATCGATGCCGACGATCTGAATGTCACTGATACCCTCCATTGCCTTGCCTCCATCGTGCGCCTGTGTGAATCAGGCCATCATCGTGCCGGATCGGCACCCATGCCATCGGGAAAACAACGAACAGTCGTGGAGAGGGGCGGGGTAGAGCCGGAGTGTCCATCGCCCCCATGTTAGCGGCCGCTGCGATGGGTTCAGCAGCGCTGTTTGCCGATATTCCGGGCCCGCCCAAAAGGCTCTTGCAGATGATAAGCATTGTTGCGTGGATCCCAAATCGGAGAATCCGGACAGGGGAATGTGCTTTCGCTATAATCCGACGAGCCTTGGCCGGAACATTCAAGGCGTCAGTACCCGTTTTTCTTCTGCGTTGATCAATCAAATCGAACCCGGGATCCAGATGAGCACCTTGCCCAAATGTCCGCAATGCAGTTCCGAATACACCTATGAAGACGCGGGCATGTATATCTGCCCCGAATGCGCCCATGAATGGTCGCCGCAGGCCGCGGCGGAGGCGGTGGATGAGAAGCGCGTCGTGCGCGATGCCTACGGCAACGAACTGAAGGACGGCGACTCGGTGACGGTGATCAAGGACCTGAAGGTGAAGGGATCCTCCGCCGTGGTCAAGGTCGGCACCAAGGTGAAGAACATCCGCCTCGTCGACGGCGACCACGACATCGACTGCCGCATCGACGGCGTCGGCGCGATGGGCCTGAAGTCGGAGTTCGTGAAGAAGGCCTAGGCTCCATTTATGTGTTAGGGGACAGATTTTAAATCTGTCCCCTTGTAGTCGTGTCCCCCTGTGGTCACGAATGATCTGGAGCGGAATTCAAGCGCGTAGGCATTGTGGGCAAGCGTTTGTTCGTGTTCCTGTCGGTCATGCTCCCGGTGGGGTGCTCTGCCCAGGCCGCTGAACAGGCATCCGGGCAAAGGCTCGATGAGGTCGCCGAACGCGGCGCAGCCGTGGCAGATCGACATCGCATATAGGGAACTGCCCGATGGCGCAGGCTCGACTACCCGGCCCGCGATGCGAAGCCGGTCGCCGCCATACACAAATCGCCGCTAACTGTTGTACCCGCGAGCCTGTGTTATCTGTGAAAAAAAAGCCCCTGCCACCGGGCGGTGACAGGGGCTCTGTTGCGGATGGACCCGCCGCCTACTTGAACTTCGCCAGCTTGTCGCGCCAGCCCGGGAAGAGCATGTCGGCGTCTTTCGGGAACGAGTAGAAGGCGCGCGCGAATTCGCGGTGCTCCTTGGCGTACTCGACCGGGTTGGCGCCGGCCTTCCAGCACTCATAGGACTGCCGCAGCGAGATGGCGCCGGCGGCCGGGCTGTCGATGTGGCCGTAGGAGCCGCCGCCGGCGGTGTTGACCAGGTTGCCGTGGCCGAGGTTCTGGAAGAAGCCCGGCAGGCGCAGCGCGTTCATGCCGCCGGAGATGATCGGCGTCGTGGGTTTCATTCCGTACCACTTCTGCAGGTACACCGGGCCGCGGCTCTCGTCGCGCTCGATCATGTAGGCAATGATCTTGTCGTCGCCTTCGCCTTCCATCTTGCCGTAGCCCATGGTGCCGACGTGGATGCCGGAGGCGCCCTGCAGACGGCTCATCTTTGCCAGTACGAACGCGGTGTAGCCGCGCTTGGACGAGGGCGAGGTGACGGCGCCGTGGCCGGCGCGGTGGTAGTGCAGGTACTGGTCGGGGTACTGGCGACGCGCTGTCGTCACCATGCCGGGGCCGCCGACATAGCCGTCCACCAGGAAGGCCAGCTTGTCCGCGTCGGAGCCGAAGGTCTCCAGCGCGAAGTCGGCGCGGGCGCACATCTCGTAGTGGTCGTCGGCCGTGATGTTGAGGGAGAACAGCTTGGCCTCGCCGGTCTTGTCCTGCGCACGCTTCAGCGAATCGTAGACCAGCGGCAGCGTCTTCTTCAGAGGAGAGAACACCTGGTTGCCCTGCGGCTCGTCGTTCTTGATGAAGTCGCCGCCGAGCCAGAACTCGTACGCAGCCTTCGCGAAGGGCTCGGGACGCAGGCCCAGCTTGGGCTTGATGATGGTGCCGGAGATGTAACCGCCGTCCTTGATCGGGCGGCCGAGGATGCGCCACAGGTCGGAGATGTCCTTGGACGGGCCGTCGAACAGCTGGATCGCGCGCGGCGGCACGTGGAAGTCGATCATTCTGCCGTATTCGATGTCGCCCATGCCCTGGTTGTTGCCGATGGTCAGGGTCAGGAAGGACACCATCATCATGCGGCCGTCGGTGACGTTGCGGTCGAACAGGTCCAGCGGATAGGCGATGCGCATGTCCTCGTTCTGCTCGTCGATGTAGTAGACGAGCGCGTCGACGCCCTTGGTGAAATCGTCGGTCGTGCTGACTTCCACGTTGGTGCCGGTGGACGATTCGGCGGCGAAATGCGCGGCGGCCTCCAGATAGCCATGGCCGGCCTTCGGCTTCATCTTGTAGGCGACCAGGATATGATTACCCTCGTTGATCAGGTCTTGTTCTTTGAGGGCAAGGTTTGCGTAACGTTTGGACTGGATCCATCTGATTCTCCCAATGACGATAAATGACCGACAAAATGTGCGATTATAGGCGATCGGGAAAATCCAAGGAAGTCTGTATGGTTATTTATACTTACTCCAGGTCCGGATATGGCAACTGGGGTATGCGCTAGCTGATTGATTTACAACGTACTCTTCATGCAGTTCGCCCCGAGCATAGGGGATGAATGAGCCGGATTGCGGGTACGTTAGCGCCGGACAGGGCGTGAGATGCCGACCGTGCGTACACGCTGATTCAAATCGTAAGGAGCAGTGTGAGCAGTCTGCCTGAATGCCCGCAGTGCAATTCCGGATACTCCTAATTAAGACTCGGGCAAATACATCTGCCCAGAATGTGCCCATGAATGTGGCCGCGGGGGGCGGTGAATGACAAGGGCGTGCGCGTGCCGCGGCAACAGCTGAAGGACGGCGACTCGGTGACAGTGATCAAGGTCCTGAAGGTGAAGGGCACGTCCACCGTGGACAAGGTCGGCACCAGGGAGAAGAACATCCGCCTCGTCGACGGCGATCACGACATCGACTGCCGCATCGACGGCATCGGCGGTATGGGCCTGATGTCGGAGTTCGTGAAGAAGGCCTGGCCGTAATATATTTGGGGTCAGAGTAAAAACCCCTTCCGGAGCTGCGTGGCTGAAGCCAGGCGCCGGGCTGGTGGGTGGCGAAGGTTTTTACTCTGACCCCAAATATGATTGGTAGATACCCTGTGAGGCAGCCATGAAACTCGGCGTCATCATCGAGACGAACGAACCCGAAACGGCCTGGAACGGCGTGCGCTTCTGCAACGCAGCGCTGAAGAAGGGTCATTCCGTGAAGCTGTTCCTGATGAGCGCAGGCGTCGAGATCGAGAATATCCGGGGCGGCAAGTACGACATTGTGCTCCAGCTCGAGGAGTTCTCCGTCAACGGCGGCAAAGTGCTCGCCTGCGGCACCTGCATGAAATCGCGCAACCAGTCCGAATCGGATGTCTGCCCGACCTCGACCATGAACGACTGCGTGGAAATGGCGGAGTGGGCGGACAAGGTAGTGACGTTCTGAGCTGCCCCGGGCATGGCCTGAGACATGTCCCCGTGATGCTCACTGTTCAGCCTCCGGATAAGCCATGACGTTTCCATGGATTCTGTTCCGCAGCGCGATGTTGCGCCGCCCGGCGCGCGGTATGGCAGGTTTTCCGGGCGGTCGATGATGCCTGTATAATCTGCCTCCGGTTCCTGTTATCACACGAGAGGCCGCATGATCGAGCTGTTGTCCGACCCGAATGCCTGGATCGCCTTTATTACGCTGACCGCCCTCGAGCTCGTGCTCGGGATCGACAACATCATCTTCATCTCGATCCTGGTCGACAAGCTGCCGGAGGCGCAGCGCGCGCTGGCACGCCGTCTCGGGCTGTTCTTCGCGATGTTCACGCGCATCGGCCTGCTGTTCCTGCTGGCGTGGATCGTCGGCCTGACGGCCCCGCTGTTCACCGCGCTTGAGGAGGAGATCTCCGGGCGCGACCTCATCCTGATCACCGGCGGCCTCTTCCTGCTGTGGAAGAGCACGATGGAGATCCACCAGTTGCTGGAGGGCGAGCCGGGCCATTCTTCCTCGGCGGTGCGCGCCACGTTCACGTCCGTCATCGTACAGATCGCGATCATCGACATCGTGTTCTCGCTCGATTCCATCATCACCGCCGTGGGCATGGTCGATCACGTCGAGATCATGGTCGCGGCGGTGGTTGCCTCGGTCGCCCTGATGATGTTCTTTGCCGGCCCCATCAGCCGCGTCGTCTCAGCGCATCCGACCATCAAGGTGCTGGCGCTCGCCTTCCTGTTCGTCATCGGCGTAGTGCTGGTTGCCGACGGTTTCGACCACCACATCCCGAAGGGCTACGTCTACTTCGCCATGGCCTTCGCGGTCGCGGTCGAGATCATCAACCTGCGCATGCGCAAGCGCGCCGCCAGGCCGGTCGAACTGCGCGAACCCTACACGCGGGACGGTGAATGAGGCGGGCGTGAGACATCCGCCGCCGGGAATGCGTCCGACATCGAGATAAGCACGGATGATGCGCCTGCTGCCGTTGATTCTGGCGCTGGTCTTTCCGGCGGCGGCCGTTCCGGCCCCCGTCTGTCATATCCACCCTCCGGCATCGGAGAGTGATGCCGCTCCGCCGGCCATCGTCGGACCGTACGGCTCGATCAATGCGTGCGAACAGGCAAACGCCCTGCTCTACTCAGGACAGGGCCGCTGCCATTGCGCATTCGACGGCGCGGGCTGGCAGGACCGGCCGATGCTGCCGGAACTGCCGCAGGACCCGGCGCAGGCCCCGTTTTTTGACCGGAATAATTGAGATCGGAAGGCGAGTACGGCCCGGTCAAGTTGCTGTGGCGTGGCGTGTCTCCGGTGGAGCCGGGCCAGGCAGCCGGAACAGGAATGGCAGTTGCTGCGGGCCTTCATCGGTTATTTCGACCGGCACACCGGCGAGCAGATCCAGACCGTCACCATCACAGAACTCTTATGCCGCCGTCACCCGGGGACCAGGCCGAGGTGCCCTGCGACATTATGTCGCAGGCGTACACAGACCCGGGCCGAATATACTGGCCGTGACTGTCGAGACCGGGGCCAGGCACCGTCCCCGCGTCCCGGACTTCGCTGCAATGACTCAACAAGGAAGGAGATATTCATGAAACTGATTTCCCGATGGGCGCTGCTGCTCGCCCTGCTGGCCGCGGCAGCCGTTTCCCCTGTCATGGCGGGAGACACGGACCCGCTGTTCATCAATCTGACGACCGATGACCCGCACCGTGCCGAGATGGCCATCTCTTTCGGCAAGAATCAGTTCGAGCGCGGCCATCCCCTGACGATCTTCCTGAATGACAAGGGCGTGCATATCGGATCCAGGGCCGACGCCGCCAAGTTCGCCAGCCATCAGAAGGTGCTGGGAGAGCTGATCGGCAAGGGCACCGTGGTGCTGATCTGTCCCATGTGCATGAAGCATTACGGCGTGGATGAGGGCGATCTGCTGCCGGGATTGAAGGTCAGCAATCCCGAGCTCAGCGGCGCCGCGCTGTTCGAGGACGACGCCCGGACACTCACCTGGTAGAGGGTGCCGGGGTCATTCCCCGGCGTGTACCGCGGGACCGGATAGTTGACCGGAGGCCTCGGTTTTTTCTGCATCACTGCCTGTCACCCGAATCGTTTTAACACCCGCCTGCGCCAGGCTCCCTGGCCTTGCCATGAGGTGGATACCTCCGGGTCCGCTGGACTATGCTTTATATGCGCCCGTCCGCGAGCGGCTTTTGTGGCGCAACTACCTGTCCAGTGGAGATCCGAGCATGAAAACAACAAAGCGATTCCGGGTGGTGTTGGCAGTGCTGGTTATCGGAGCGGTATTCCTCGGCATGTCGGCCTGCGGTGGCGACGACGACGGCCTGGGTGAAACGAATACGGAGACAAGGACCGCGACGCTGGGCAACGACATGAAAAATATCCCGCTCGTCGCGAATCAGCAGACGGAGATCAGTTTCACCTACCTGATCCCCGGGGCGATCACGTCCAAGGGCGATTACACGATCAATTTCACCGAGACGCTCAAGAACGTCTCCCTGAGTTCCGCGCCGATCGCGAAGAATACCAACAGGCTGGAGACGCTCAGGATGCTGGCCGCGGTGCTGATCAAGGACGCCTTTGCGCAGGAGGAGTCGCAGGTCACCGTGTTCGTCTCCTACCCGGACGATCCGGACGTCTGTTCCAGCCCCAATGTATTCGGGCCGTATACCATCCTCGGCGCGATCGGCACCGCGTTGACGAGCAACACCCAGACGGCCGCCCCGACGGATGCCGTGATCAATATCTCGAACCTGGGCAGTGTCGAGGTGTGCGTGGTGACCACGCCGCCCATCAACGCGTTCCTGACGGTGACGGGCGTGGCTGTCGACCTGGAGGACTGTGCCGCGCCGACTGTCACCATCGCCAACACCGACTGGTCCGGGACGTACACCTGCGACAATTTCGGCGCGGGAGACGAAGGGGGCGACGTCGACCTGACGATCACCCGGAACCAGGACGGCAGCTATCACTACACGGACGGATCGGCGGAATACGACGGCCACCTGTGCGGGAACAAATTCAAATTCAGCGGCGGCGTCGCCAGTTCCTACACGGAGAGCGGCACGCTGGTATTCAGCAGCAATACGGCGGCGACGAAGACCTCCACCTGGAACAGCATCCCGCCCGGATTCAGCGGCGGCAACTGTTCCGATACGCTGGAACGCCAGTAGGGAGTCGGTTCCGAAGCGGCGCCTCAGGCAGCATCGTCCCCGGGTTCTACGGCGGGGGCCGTGCGGCCATGCAGGTGCCGGATCGCCTGCACGCTGGCGAAGGTCGAGACGCAGTAGGGCACGAGGAAGGTCAGCCCGATCTTGACCCATTCCGTCAGCGTGACCGACCCGGACAGCAGCTTGTCGCCGTGGTTGATCAGGGCGAGGATGCAGCCGACGAAGGCCGCGACCTTCAGAGCACGCGCGGCGACCGAGCGTTGCAGTGCGATGTCGAACCAGTCGCGCATAATGAATGGGGACAGATTTCGGTGGTATCGGGGACAGATTTAAAATCTGTCCCCGTATTGCCGCAAGGGGACGGATTTGAAATCCGTCCCCATTCCTTTCCTAGAACTTCCAGGCGTAACTGGCCGCGAGCTCCCACTCGTCCATGCGCAGCGTGATGGTCTGGCCGGGGTCGAGCGGATTCGCGCCGCTGACCTCCTTCTCCGGCGCGTACATGGCGGCGAAGCTCCATTCGCCGGCATCGCCGAGACGCCGGGTGAATCCGGCGGTGAGATGCTGCTCCATCACGCCGGGCGCAAGGATGTTGAACAGCACTTCGCTGTCCGGGATCGGCTGGTCGCAGCGGCTGTAGCCGACGCGCCAGGTCCAGTCCTCGTCGCGCACCCACTGGTAGCCGAGTTTGAACACCGTGACGTCTTCCCAGCCGAAGCCGGCACCGCCGTCGTTGCCGAGCTGCGCGGTCTGCAGGTTCGGCAGCATCGGCGCGCCGACCGACTCGATGTCGCTGTACCAGATGCGCTGCACGTCGAGCAGCAGCATCGTGGCCGGGCTGGTCTCCCAGGCCAGGCCGAGAGCCATGGTCGCCGGGATATTGAAGCCGCCCTGCTCGGCGAACAGGCCGCGGTACTGGTCGAACTCGTCCATCCGCATCTCGGTCTGGTAGGCGGCGCCGAGCGTGAGCCCGGTCTGCACCTCGCTGGTGATTCCGATGCGGGCGCCGTAGCCGATCGAGGTGTCGTGGCCGTTGTCGGTCAGATTGTCCGGATCGCTGGAGAAGCCTTGCGCGCCGAAGGCGGCGAGGCCGGTGGCCTCGAAGCGCTGGTAGGCGAGGATCGGGCTGACGCCCCAGGCGGTCGAGTCGTTGAGCCGCTGAGCGTAGCTGACGTTGACGAAGAGCTGCGCGAGGTCGACGCCGGTCCCGGCCTCTCCGCCGAAGAAGCCGCCGAAGTACGTCCCGGCGCCGCCGCCGGCGCTGTCCGGCCAGTCGGTGTTCATGCCGCCGTTCGCATAGACGCTGACCCCGAGTGCACGGTCGTCGTCGAGCATGCGGTTCCAGCCAAAGTGCGGGATCAGGAAATATTCGCTGTCGCTGTCCACCGTTTCCGGCGTCAGGCCGAAGCTGTTCGGTGCACCCGAGGGCGCGCCACTCACGGTATACGAGCGGTGCGGGCTGAACAGCGCCACGCCGGCATCGATCCGGTTGCCGACATTGACCATGCCGGCCGGATTGGCGGCCGCGGCCAGGCTGTCCTGCGCCAGCGCGGTGCCCGCGCCGGCCAGTCCCTTTTCCTTCACGCTGTACGCGTGCGAGAAATAACCGTTGGTGGCCGCGGCGTCGCCCGCGGCGAACAGCGCGGTGAACGCGCCCGCCAGGGCGAGATTCCTGTTCTTGTGCATGTGCATCCCCTCGGTGTGTTGTTATGGTGGCGACCGGCTGCTCTCACGGCGTCCGGGTAAAGGTCCGGAGTATAACCTCTGGCGGCGGCACGGCCCTATCCCCCTCAGGCGGCGCTCCCCGGCCCATTAGTTGACCGGAACTGTAAGGTATTCGGCCGGCGCCTGACGGGTCAGGCGCGGCAGCATCGACTTCGGGCGGTTTCTGCGCCCAGGTTTTAATTGCCAATCCGGGGCGGGGTCTGGGCTGGCGGCTCCGGAGGGTGCGAATCCGATATAATCGGGAGTCCCGGCGGGTCGCGTTTCCGGTCGATCCCCGGGTTCCCAAGTGAAACTGTCGGAGCGGGGATGGATTTGAACGAAGTGTTTCCCAGCGGTTACCTGCACTATCTGGCGGGCGGACTGCTGATCGGCGGCGGGACGGCCCTGTTGTTCATCGGCGCCGGACTGATCGGCGGCATGAGCGGCATTTACTCGTCGGTCTGGTCCTGGTTTTCGCGCGCGCCCCATTTCCAGCAGGAGCGCATCCGGGGCAGCCGCGACTGGCGGCTGGTCTACTCGATCGGGCTGATCCTGGGGGCATTCCTCTGGCTCATTACCGGCGGTACGGCCTGGAGCACGGGCATCGGCGCGTGGCAACTGCTGCTCGGCGGGTTCGTCGCCGGATTCGGCGCGCGGCTCTCGAACGGCTGTACCTCCGGCCATGGCATCTGCGGTGTGGCCGCGCTGCAGCCGCCGTCCCTGCTGGCGGTGATCATCTTCATGGCGACCGCGATCGCGACCGCGAACATTATGCGCGCGATGGGTGGCGCATGAGCGGGGGATGCACAAACCTGAAGTCCTATGGTTGCCTGTTCGTGCTCGCCGGCGGCCTGATGGCGGGTTATGGGCTCAGCCTGTCGGGCATGGTGCGGCCCGAGGTCGTGCTGAGTTTTCTGCGCTTCGAGGATATGGGATTGCTATTGGTGCTGGCCGGGGCCTCCGGGACGGCGTTGCTGGCCTATCAGGTGGCGCCGCGCGTCATGCGCCAGCCGCTGGCCGCCCCGGTCTTCAGCGTATACTCATCGGTACTGAACGGGCGCACGCTCGGCGGCGCGGCCATCTTCGGCGTCGGCTGGGGCATCTGCGGCGTATGCCCGGGGCCCGCGATGGCCGGTCTCGGTGCGGGCGACGGGTCCCTGCTGTTCTCGCTGCTGGGCATGCTGGCGGGCGCCTATGTGCAGGGCCGCTATTTCGGCGAGGTGCCGCTGGAGGCTGCGCGAAACCGGAGTTGAACAGCTGACGGGCGCGGAGGTAAATGGGGACAGATTTACCTGCATGGGGACTACCTGCTGCTTGGGGACAGATTTGAAATCTGTCCCCGTCTGCCCGTGATAAATCTGTCCCGGCATCCCCGCCATGACCCCCCTCCCCATCGACGAAGTCCTTCCCGATCTCCGCGCGGCGCTGGCGCATCACCGCGCGGTGGTGCTGCAGGCGCCGCCGGGTGCGGGCAAGACCACCGGCGTGCCGCCGGCGCTGCTCGACGAGCCCTGGCTCGCGGGCGGGACCATCCTGATGCTGGAGCCGCGCCGGCTCGCGGCGCGCGCGGCGGCGGCGCGCATGGCAAAGCTGCGCGGCGAGGACATCGGCGGCACGGTCGGCTACCACATCCGCTTCGAGAGCCGGACGTCCAGGCGCACGCGCATCAAGGTGGTGACCGAAGGCATCCTCACCCGCCACCTGCAGACCGACCCCGGACTGAAGGACGTCGGGCTCGTAATCTTCGACGAATTCCATGAGCGCCACCTGCACGCGGACCTCGCGCTCGCGCTGTGCCTCGACGCCCAGCGCGGCCTGCGCGAGGACCTGAAGATCCTCGTCATGTCGGCGACGCTGGATGGCGAGGCGGTGTCGCGCCTGCTCGGCGGTGCGCCCATGGTCACCAGCCGCGGGCGCAGTTTCCCGGTGGACCTGCGCTATCTGCCGCGCGATCCGGCCGGACCGCTGCCGTCCGTCGTGGCCGATGCGATCGCGGGCGCGCTGGCGCGCGACGAGGGTGATGTGCTCGCCTTCCTGCCCGGTGCGTGGGAGATCCGCCGCGCGCAGGGACTGCTGGAGCAGCGGCTGAACGGGACCGCGGAGGTGTTTCCGCTCTACGGTGACCTGCCATGGGAGGCGCAGGACCGCGCCATCCAGCCGGCCGTCGGGCGGCGGCGCGTGGTGCTGGCGACGCCGATCGCCGAGACCAGCCTGACCATCGAGGGCATCCGCATCGTGGTGGATTCCGGCTTCGCGCGCGCGCCGCAATACGATCCCGCGACGGGACTGTCGCGCCTGACCACGCATCGCATCTCGCGCGCCTCGGCTGACCAGCGCACCGGGCGCGCCGGCCGCCTGGCGCCGGGCGTGTGCTACCGCCTGTGGGGCGAGGCGACGCAGCGCGGCCTGCTGGCGCACTCGCTGCCGGAGATCCGCACTGCCGACCTCGCGCCGCTCGCGCTGGAGCTTGCGGCCTGGGGCGTGCGCGACGCGAACGCGCTCGACTGGCTCGACCCGCCGCCCGCCGCCGCGTTCGATCAGGCGCGCACGCTGCTGACGGAACTCGACGCGCTGGACGGCGCCGGCCTGATCACCGGGGCGGGCCGCGCGATGGTGCGCCTGCCGCTGCATCCGCGCCTCGCGCACATGCTGTTCGCGGCCGAGCGGCTCGGCCTCGGCGCGCTGGCCTGCGCGGTCGCGGCGCTGCTCTCCGAACGCGACATCTTCACCGGCGAGGCACGGCGTGCGGCCGACTTTGCGCAGCGCCTCGATGCCTTGCGTGCATTCCAGCGCGGCGGGCGCCAGGCCGCGCTCGCGAGCGGGGCGGACGCCGGCGGCTGCGCGCGCGTCACGCAGGCCGCGCAGCAGTACCGGCGCCTGCTGTCCGCCGCCCAGGATGAGAACGCCGATGCCGCCCGGGCGGGCCTGCTGCTCGCGCTTGCCTACCCCGACCGCGTCGGCCTGCAGCGGGCGCCGGGCGACAACCGCTACCTGCTGGCCTCCGGCCGCGGTGCGCGCCTGCACGAGTCCGAGATGCGGCTGCGCCAGCCGTGCCTCGTCGCGGCGAGCCTCGACGCGGGCGAGATCGAAGGACTGATCCATCTGGCCGCGCCGCTCGATGTCGGCGTGCTGCGGGAGCACTTCGGCGCGCACATCCGCAGGGAAGACGTCGTGCGCTGGGACGCCCAGCAGCAGGCCGTGATCGCGCGCCGCGAGGAACGCTTCGGCGCGCTCGTGCTCGAGGCGCGGCCGCTGCAGCGGGAGGCGGACGCGGAACAGGTGCGCGCGGCGATGCTGGACGGCATCCGTCGCCTCGGCCTCGACGCGCTGCCCTGGACGCGCGAGGCGCGCGAGTGGCAGGCGCGCGTGCTGTCGCTGCGCGCATGGCTGCCGGACGAGGCGTGGCCGGACCTGTCCGATGCGGCGCTGCTCGCGACGCTCGGGGAGTGGCTCGGTCCGTACCTGGACGGCGTCACGCGCCGCGAGCATCTGGCGCGGCTCGACCTGTCGTCCATCCTGAAGGCCCGGCTCGACTGGGACGCCGCCCGGCGTCTCGAGGAGGGCGCGCCCACGCATATCGCGGTGCCGAGCGGTTCGCGCCTGCGTCTCGAGTACGCCGCCGGCGAACCGCCGGTGCTGCGCGTCAAGCTGCAGGAGATGTTCGGCTGCGCCGACACGCCGCGCGTCGCCTTCGGCCGCGTGCCGGTCACCCTGCACCTGCTCTCGCCCGCGCAGCGCCCGATCCAGGTCACGCAGGACCTGCGCGGCTTCTGGGAGCGCACCTACGCGGAGGTGAGGAAGGAGCTGAAGGGCCGCTACCCCAAGCACCCCTGGCCCGACGATCCCTGGAGCGCCACGCCCACCGCGCGCGCCAGGCCCCGCAAGTGACCGGGCAGGAACGCGGGGATGGATCGTTTGCCGATGACTGCTCATGGTTCGATGGGTCTGACAGCGGTGATCCCGGCAAGATTTACACGGCATGAGCACGCGCTATACAATTTTGCATCGCTGTACCATCCACACAGATGCCGCGAATGATCGCGGTAAATCCCATCCGCCTGCCCGGTTACGCACCCTTGCGGGCAAGGATCCAGGATCTTCATGCATCAGAAGCATCTGCAGATAGCCGCGCAGTTCCATCAGGCGGGCGAGCTCGAAAAGGCCGAGGCACTCTATCTCCAGATACTGCAGCAGTCGCCGCGCGACCCGGATGTCATGCAACTGCTCAGCCTGGTGGCGAGCCAGACCGGGCGGCACGGGCTCGCGGCTGAATATATAGAGCAGGCGATTGCAATAACGGGCGGAACCCCGGCGTCCTGCTTTCATCTCGCACAATCCTTCGAGGCGCTGGGTCGGCTCGATGATGCCGTGTCGGCGTACCGCCGGTCCCTCGCGCTGAAGCCGGACTTCATCGAAGCCTTGTCCAGGCTCGCCTGGCTGCAGGGAAGCCGGTCGGAAGACAGTCGTGAACTCCTTGGGCGCGGCCTGGCCGCGCATCAGGCCGGGCAGCGCGTGCAGGCGCTCCGGTATATCGGACAGGCCATCGAGACGGCGGGCGGGGCTCCCGCATCCCGCTATCACCTCGCCCGTGCCCTGGAATCGCTGGATCAGGTCGAGGAGGCCCTGTCATCGTATCGCATGGCTCTCGCGTCAGACCCGGGCCTTGCAGAGGCATTGTTCAGGCTCGCACTGCTGCTGGGGAAACAGGCGCGGGAAGGCCGCGAACTGCTCGAGTGCTACACGAATCTTGCACGACACTTCCTGGCGCAGGGAAAGCTGGCGGCGGCCGAGGTTTTTTGCCGGGAGGTGCTCGACAGGGACGGGAGCAATGCGGGCGCAACGGCGACCCTGGAGGCGATCTTCAGTAAGCTCGGCTTGTACGATGACGGGCATGGATCGAAGCCGGATCCCCGGGCAGGCGACGCGGCCGGCCCCCGCTACCTGCTGGTAAAAAGCTGGGGCAGCGGATTCTGGAGTGACGTCAGCTCCGTGCTTGGCGCATTGCTGCTCGCCGAGGTCACCGGACGGACTCCGGTTGTCCACTGGGGAAGCAACAGCCTGTTCAGGGACGACAGCGGCCGGGATGCCTTCGGGTTGTACTTCAGCCCCGTTTCCCGCTGCACCCTCGACGATCTGGTGCAACTCGGCGGCGCGGATGTCTTTCCGCCGAAATGGAACCAGGCGAACCTGTCCCGGGAAGACCTGTCCCGGTGGGTGGGCGCGTACTCCCGCCTGTCGCCCATGTACTACGTGAATCGGAAGGAGACGATCGTCGTCTGCGATTTCTACGTCAACGTCGCAGACGTGGTGCCATGGATACCCGTCCGGCATCCGATGCACGGCCGCAGCGTCCCCGACGTGTTTCGCTGGCTGATACAGAAGTATGTGGTCCCGCGCCAGCACATCGTCGAGCAGGCGGATGCGTTCTGTCGCGCGCACCTGGCCGGGCGCCCCTTTGTCGCGATACATCTGCGCGGCTCGGACAAGATCCGGGAGTTCGGGGAGCTGGAGGCCATCAATGAGTCACTGATCCGGCAACTTGACGCGATCGACCCCGGCTGGCCGATCTTCGTGTTGACGGATGACGAGCACTGGTTGCGGGCCCTGAGGGAGCGATTCGGTGAGCGGGTGGTGGCGACATCCTGCACGCGCTCCGGCACGACGCAGGGCGTGCACTTCGCCGCCGAGGGAAATGATCGGGTGAGGGTCGGAACGGAGGTCATGGTCGACTCCCTTATCGCTCTGCGCGCCACGCGGTTCATCGGCGCCGGGGCGTCCAATGTGTCGGGGTTTATCTCCCTGATGAAGGACTGGGCCGCAGCCGACTGCATGATGTCGAGCCTTCCCGTGATATTGCAGCGCAATCTGTACATCTATTCCTATTTTGAATGACCCGCCCGGCGCTTCGGGCTGCGACATGGCCTGCCGCCGGCCGTGTGTAAACCGCGCATCCCGTGTATACCCTTCTCCCGCGCCCGAAAATAAATCTGTCCCGGGTTTTGTAGTACAGTTTAGGGGCGTCCCGGCGTGGCAGGGGCGCGGAAGGGATGCTTTGATCACAACCGGTTCAGGGGGCGGCATCATGTACGGACGTTCGCGCGCGGCGGGTATCGCGCTTTGCATGGCGGCCATCGGCGCGCTCGCGGGTTGCGCGAGCGGTCATCCTGCGTTCCACGGGGCGCATTCGATGGCCGGCCACGCGGCGAAGCCGGCGGATTCCGGCCAGCCCGCCGCGGAGGTCCCGGTCCTGGACCTCAGTCACCTGTCCGCGCTGCAGGACATCCTCCCAGCGCTCGCGGACAGGCGCGTGGTCTATGTCGGCGAGACCCACGACCGCTACGCGCATCACCTGACCCAGCTCGAGATCATCAAGGCCATGCACGCGTCGAATCCTCGCCTCGCGATCGGCATGGAGATGTTCCAGCAGCCGTTCCAGGGTTACCTGAACGATTACATCGCCGGCGTGCTGAGCGAGAGCGAGATGCTGGTCGCGACGGAATACTTCCGGCGCTGGCGCTACGACTACCGCCTCTACGCCCCGATCCTGCGCTACGCGCGCGACAACGGGCTGCCGGTGGTGGCCCTGAACGTGGCGGGCGACCTGGTCGAGAAGGTGCGCGCGCAGGGCATCGACGGGCTGGACGCGGCGGATCGCGCCCGCCTGCCGGCGGACATCGAGCGCGGGAACGCGGAGTACGAGGCGCGCCTGCGGGCCATCTATGAACTGCATCCGCACACCGAGGGGCGCGGCTTCGAGCGCTTCCTCGACGGCCAGCTGGTGTGGGACGAAGGGATGGCCGAGCGGGCGGCGCGCTATCTGGAGGAGCATCCCGGTCACGCGATGGTGGTGCTGGCAGGCAGCGGCCACCTCGCCTACGGCGACGGCATCCCGCGGCGCCTCGAGCGCCGCGTGCCGGTGCAGGGTGCAATCGTATTGAACGGCTGGGAGGGAGAGATCGCGCCCGGGGTGGCGGATTACCTGCTCATGCCGGCGGAGCGGACCCCTGCCCGCCGCGGGCCGCATCGGCGCGCTGCTCGCCCCGGACGGCGACGGCCTGAAGGTGGACTCCTGCACCGCGGACAGCGCCTGCGCCGCGGCCGGCATCGAACGTGGCGACCGCCTGCTCACGATCGACGAGGTGCCGGTTGCGGATCTCGCCGACGTGAACGCCGTGATGTGGGACCGCAAGCCGGACGAGACGGTCACGCTGTCGCTGCGGCGCGAACGCTGGTTCGCCCCGGCGGAGGAGAGGACGGTCGAGTTGAAATTGCGTTGAGCGCGGCCCGCCTGCAGGCGCGGGACGGGGCCTTGCGCGCTCAGGGCTTGGGGAGCAGGAACTCCACGCCGATCCGGTAGTGCTCGTTGGCCTTGCGCACCCAGCGTACCTTGGCGTCGCGCGGCTCCGCCCAGTCGTCGTATCCTTCCAGGCGCAGCGTCTGGTTCAGGCTGAGCGGTTCCTCCAGCGACAGGCCGGCGCCGTTTCCGCTGACGTCGAGCAGGGTGCCCTTCTTGCCGCCGCCCGCCGCGTTCGCGGTGGTGTAGGTGATGTCCATGTTGATGCTGATGCGGAGATTCTTCCGCAGCTCGATGTGTTCGATCTGCACGGCACTTCCCCCCTGGCGGACTATATAGATCTGACTTGGGGCAGATTTATACATCTGTCCCCTTATTATGGGTTCAGCATAGCATCATCGGGGGGCGGGGGAGAAGCCGGGAGAGGCGGGGTGTAAGGCGTGAGGGGTGAGGAGGGAAGGTTAAAAGCCTTGTTTCCGCGGTAAGTCATTAGCCGGGGACAGATTTACAAATCTGTCCCCTTTGTGTCGTGTCTTGTCGCCTCGCCCCTCACGCCTTCAGGGTCTGCCGCAGCACGTAGGGCAGGATGCCGCCGTGGCGGTAGTACTCGATCTCGTTCGGGGTGTCGATGCGGACGAGGGCGCTGAACTCGTTGCGCCTGCCCCCGGCGTCCACGGCGATGATCGTGATCAGCATGCCGGGCGAGAGGCGGTCCAGTCCGTTGATGGTGTAGAGCTCCTCCCCGTTCAGGCCGAGCGATTCGCGGTCCTCGCCGGGCAGGAACTGCAGCGGGAGGATGCCCATGCCGACCAGGTTGGAACGGTGGATGCGCTCGAAGCTCTCCGCGATCACCGCCCGGATGCCGAGCAGCTTGGGGCCCTTGGCGGCCCAGTCGCGCGAGGAGCCGGTGCCGTATTCCTTGCCGGCGAGGACGATCAGCGGCACGTCTTCCTGCGCATACTGCATCGCGGCCTCGTAGATCGAGGTCTGCGCGCCGTCGGGCAGGTGGCGTGTGATGCCGCCCTCGGTGCCGGGCGCGAGCTGGTTGCGCAGGCGGATGTTGGCGAAGGTGCCGCGCACCATCACCTCGTGGTTGCCGCGCCGCGCGCCGTAGGAGTTGAAGTCCTTCGGGTCGACGCCCTGCTCGATGAGGTATCTGCCCGCCGGGCTGTTTTTCTTGATCGATCCGGCCGGCGAGATGTGGTCGGTGGTGACCGAGTCGCCGAGCACGGCCAGCACGCGCGCGCCCTCGATCGCCGCGACCGGCTCGGGCTCCGGGCCCATGTCGTGGAAGAACGGCGGCTCCTTGATGTAGGTCGAGCCGGCGTTCCACTCGAACAGGTCGCCCTGCGGCACGTCGAGCTCGTTCCACTCGCGGCTGCCCTCGGAGATGCGCGCGTAGATGCGGTTGAACTGGGCATCGCTGACGTACTTGTGCACGCAGTCCTCGATCTCCCGGCGCGAGGGCCAGAGATCCTTCAGGTAGACGTACTTGCCGTTGGGATCGATACCGACCGGGTCGCGCGTGAGGTCGATGCTGAGGTTGCCGGCCAGCGCGTAGGCGATCACCAGCGGCGGCGATGCCAGGTAGTTGGCGCGCACGTGCGGATTGACGCGGCCCTCGAAGTTGCGGTTGCCGGACAGCACGGCGGAGGCCACCAGGTCGCCGTCGCGGATCGCCGCGACGATGTGGTCCGGCAGCGGTCCGCTGTTGCCGATGCAGGTGGTGCAGCCGTAGCCGACCAGGTGGAAGCCGAGTCCTTCGAGATAGGGCATCAGGCCGGCGGCCACCAGGTAGTCGGTGACCACGCGCGAGCCGGGCGCGAGGCTGGTCTTGACCCAGGGCTTGGTCTTGAGGCCGTGGCGCACGGCATTGCGCGCGAGCAGGCCCGCGGCGAGCATCACCGCGGGATTCGAGGTGTTGGTGCAGCTCGTTATGGCGGCGATCACCACCGAGCCGTGGCACAGGTTGTAGGTGACGCCGTCCGGGTTGCGCACCGGCACGTTCTTGGTGAACGGGTCCGGGTCCCCGTTCGGCAGCGGGTGGGCGAGCTCGGGCGCGACCATCATCGGGTTGCCGCCCTCCTCGAGCCAGCTGCTCAGCGCGTCCTGGTCGATGTGCTCGTTGCCCGCCTTCAGGTGCGTGGCGAGCGCCTTGCGGAACGAGCCGCGCGCCTCGGGCAGCGTCACCCGGTCCTGCGGCCGGCTCGGGCCGGCGAGGCAGGCCTGCACGGTCCCGAGGTCGAACTCGAGGACCTCGGAGTAGATCGGTTCGGTCTGGCCCGGGGTATACCACAGGTCCTGCGCCTTGCAGTAGGCCTCCACCAGCGGGATATGCCTGCCGCGGCCGGAGAGGCGCAGGTACTCGATCGTCTTCTCGTCCACCGGGAACAGGCCGCAGGTCGCGCCGTACTCCGGCGCCATGTTGGCGATGGTGGCACGGTCGGCGAGCGACAGGTGCGCGAGGCCCGGCCCGAAGAACTCGACGAATTTGCCCACCACGCCGTGCCTGCGCAGGAGCTCGGTGATGGTCAGCACCAGGTCGGTCGCCGTGGTGCCGGGGCCGGGTTCGCCGGTCAGGCGGAAGCCGACCACCTGCGGGATCAGCAGCGAGGACGGCTGGCCGAGCAGCGCGGCCTCGGCCTCGATGCCGCCCACGCCCCAGCCGAGCACGCCGAGCCCGTTGATCATGGTGGTGTGCGAGTCGGTGCCGATCAGGGTGTCGGGATAGGCCCACTGCCTGCCGTCGCGCGCGCCGGTCATGACGACGCTCGCCAGGTATTCGAGATTGATCTGGTGCACGATGCCGCTGTCCGGCGGCACCACGCGGAAATTGTTGAAGGCGTTCTGGCCCCAGCGCAGGAACTGGTAACGCTCGCGGTTGCGCGCGAGCTCGACGATGGCGTTGACGCGGAAGGCGGAGTCGCTGCCGTAGCTGTCGACGACCACCGAGTGATCGATGACGAGGTCCGCCGGCGTGAACGGGTTGATGCGGTTGGGATCGCCGCCGAGCCGGCGCAGCGCCGCGCGCATCGCCGCGAGGTCGGCCACCGCGGGGACGCCGGTGAAGTCCTGCAGCAGCACCCGTGCCGGCATGAAGAAGATCTCCTTGTCCGGCACCGCGTGCGGATCCCAGCGGCACAGCGCCGCGATGTCGTCGGCCTTGACCGTCAGGCCGTCCTCGTGGCGCAGCAGGTTCTCCAGCAGGATCTTGTGGGCGAACGGCAGCCGCGCCGCCTCGCCGAGCCCGGCCTTGGCCAGCGCCGGCAGCGAATGGTAATGCAACTTCACGCCGCCGATCTTGAGCGTGGCCTGGGTCTTGAAGCTGTTGGTCTTCTTCGCGGTCATGATGTGCGTGTAATTTGGCGTGTCCCTGATTATTGTTTTGATGTCATTCCCGCGTCAGCGGTAATCCGGCATGTGCTGAATCAGCACCACTGGATTCCGGGTCTCCGCTGCACTGCGCCCGGAATGACGGATTGATCCGGCCGCCTCGGATGCGCGGGCCGCGCGGGCGCAGCAGAGGGCGATTATAACCGATGGCGGCGGATTTTCAGCGATTTTCACCCGCGCTGATGCGCAGCAGCACGCGGTCGAGCAGGCGCTGGGGCAGCAGGCGGCGCGCCCAGGCGAACAGCCGGGTCGGCACGGTGACGTGGTAGCGCGCGCGCGGGCGCGGGCTCTCCAGCGCGGCGATCAGCCGGTCCAGCACCGCCTCCGGCGGCAGCGTGAAGGGCGCGGCGGGCCCGGGTTTGGAGAGGCGCCGCTCCATGCCCTCGTAGCGCGCGCGGTGGACGCTGCGCGCGGGGTCGATGTGGCGGTAAAACGCCGCGCGCGCGTTGGCGCGGAAGCGGCTCGCGATCGGCCCCGGCTCGATCAGCACCACGTGGATGCCGCTCCCCGCCAGTTCGAGGCGCAGCGTGTCGGTCAGGCCTTCGAGCGCGAACTTGCTGGCGTTGTAGGCGCCGCGGTAGGGCAGGGCGACCAGGCCGAGCAGCGAGCTGTTGTTGACGATGCGGCCGTGGCCCTGCGCGCGCATCACCGGGATGACGCGGTTGATGAGCTCCAGCGTGCCGAACAGGTTGGTCTCGAACTGCGCGCGGATCGCCGCGCGGCTGAGGTCCTCGACCGCGCCCGGCTGGCCGTAGGCGGCATTGTTGAACAGCGCGTCGAGCGTGCCTCCGGTGGCGGTGAGCACCGCGTCCACCGCGGCATGGATCGAGGCCGGATCGTCGAGGTCCAGCCGCAGGCTCTCGAATCCTTCGTCCGCCAGCCGTGCCACATCCTCAGGCTTGCGCGCCGTCGCGAACACGCGGTAACCGCGCGCCTTCAGCCCGCGCGCCGCACACTCGCCGATGCCGGAGGAGCAGCCGGTGATGAGGATGGATTGGGGCATGCGATGCTTCATGTCAGAGGTGAGGCGTCAGGCGTGAGGTGTGTGGCGGGAAACACAACGCTTGCAACGATGTTGATGATAGATATTACTTTCCTCACTCCTCACTCCTCACTCCTCAATCCTCACGCCAGGAGAACCGCCACGATCCCCGTCAGGAAAATCCCGTCGAACGTGCCCGCGCCGCCGATGGAGGCGACCGGCACGCCCATGCGGCGGATGTTGCCGAGGCGCAGCAGGTCGGCACCGATGAGCACGCCCAGCGTGCCGCAGATGTAGGCCAGCGGCGCGCTCTGCTCGCTGTTGATCAGCAGCGCGACGATCGCGGCCGTGAGCGGGGCGATGAAGATCGGCATGCCGATTCCGATGCCGGCGACCGGGCGGCTGAAGGCGTGGCACACCGCGGTGACCAGCGCGGTCGCGATCAGCACCTGATGCACCGGCAGGGGATGGTGGTTCATCAGGTAGAACGAGAACATCACCGGGATCAGGCCGCCGCCGACGTTGATCGCGATCATGGTGCGGCCCTTGAATTCCTTCATCGCCCGCTGCAGCAGGCCGCGCAGCCGCTCCGGCACCTGCTCCAGCGAGGCGGCCTCGGCGCGCACGCTGAACAGCGGCAGGTTGATCGCGCTGCCGAACAGCGAGCTGAACAGCAGCAGGATCGCGGAGTGCTGCGACAGGCCGAGCTTCTCGAACGCGATGGTGAGCGCGCCAACCTGCACGAAGGCGACCAGGAAGGCGATCAGCAGGATGAAGCCGAACAGATAGGGCGGCGAGAACGGGGATTTCATGCCCATGGCGGTGGAAAGGATAGGACTAAGGACTTAGGACTGAGGACTGAGTAAAAACCCAAAATACAAATTCTATGGGTGGGCATGGGTATTTACCCACGTGAACCGCGACGTTTATTTTCGCGTGGGCGCGAACTTCGCGCTCACCCCGCGATTCACAGGTTTTGATTTTCACTCAGTCCTCAGTCCTTAGTCCTAAGTCCTGTGTTATGCGCTCGCGCTGGCGCTGCTCCTGCTGCAGCGCCCACATCCTGGCGTACACCCCGGCGCCGGCGAGCAGCTCGCGGTGCGTGCCCTGCTCGACCAGACGGCCTTGTTCCATCACCAGGATGCGGTCTGCGTCGACGATGGTCGACAGGCGGTGCGCGATGACCAGCGTGGTGTGGTCGGCCGCGACCTCGCGCAGCGCGCGCAGGATCGCCTGCTCGGATTCCGAGTCGAGCGCCGAGGTGGCCTCGTCGAACACCAGGATGCGCGGCTGCTTGAGGATGGCGCGTGCGATCGCGATGCGCTGTTTTTCGCCGCCGGAGACCTTGAGCCCGCGCTCGCCGACGACGGTGTCGAAGCCGTCGGGCAGGTTTGCGATGAAGCGAGTCAGGTGCGCCATCTCCGCCGCGCGCTCGATCTCCGCGCGGTCCGCCTCGGGGCGCGCGTAGGCGATGTTGTAATAGATGGTGTCGTTGAACAGCACCGTGTCCTGCGGCACGATGGCGATGGCCGCGCGCAGGCTCTGCTGGGAGATGTCGCGGATGTCGGCGCCGTCGATGCGGATCGCGCCCCGGTCGACGTCGTAGAAGCGGAACAGCAGGCGGACCAGGGTGGACTTGCCGCCGCCGCTCGGGCCCACCACCGCCACCTTCTGCCCGGGCGTGATCTCGAAGCTGATATCGTCGAGGATGCGGCGGCGGTCGTTGTAGGCGAAGCCGACGCGGTCGAAGACGACATGGCCGCGCCCCGCGGGCAGCGCGGGCGCGGCATGCCTGTCGTTCACGTCACGCTGCTCGGCAAGCAGCCGGAACATGCGCTCCATGTCCGCCAGCGAATGCTTGATCTCGCGATACACGAAGCCGAGGAAGTTCATCGGGATGAACATCTGCATCATGTAGACGTTGATCATGACGAGGTCGCCCAGCGTCATGCCGCCGTTGGCGACGCCGCGCCCGGCCAGCAGCAGCATCCCGGTCATGCCGAAGGTGATGATGGCGCCCTGGCCGATGTTGAGCGAGGCGAGCGAGGTCTGGCTCCTGATCGCGGCGCCCTCCCAGTCGCGCAGGTTGGCGTCGTAGCGGCGCGCCTCGTAGTCCTCGTTGCCGAAGTACTTCACGGTCTCGTAGTTGAGCAGGCTGTCGATCGCCCGGGTGTTGGCCTTCGAGTCCATCTCGTTCATCTCGCGCCGGAACTTCATGCGCCATTCGGTCACCAGCAGCGTGAAGGCGATGTAGATGACGGCGCAGCCGAGCGGGATGAGGGCGAACCAGGCGTCGTAACTGATCAGCAATATGACCGCGATCAGGCCGATCTCGATCAGCGTCGGCAGGATGTTGAACACCATGAAATTGAGCAGGAAGCTGATGCCGCGGCTGCCGCGTTCGATGTCGCGTGACACGCCGCCGGTCTGGCGGTCGAGGTGGAAGCGCAGCGACAGCGAGTGCAGGTGGCGGAACACCTGCAGCGCGATGCGGCGGATCGAGCTCTGGGTGACCTTGGCGAAGATGGCGTCGCGCAATTCGCCGAACACCACACCGGCGAGGCGCACCGCGCCGTAGCCGAGGATCAGCCCGAGCGGGACGAGGATGACCGGCTGCAGGCTGGCGTCGAGGGCATCGACGATGTGCTTGAGCACCAGCGGGACGCCGACGTTGGCGACCTTGGCCAGGACCAGGCAGAACAGGGCGAGCAGCACCCGCGGCTTGTGTTCCCACAGGAAGGGGAGCAGGGTCTTCAGGGTGTGCCAGTCGTTGCGCTCGGGCGGGGTCATGACACGCCCAGCTTACCGGGGGGTTGCCGCACAGGCAATGAAGGTCCGCCCGCCCGTTTATGCCCTCGGCTTGAATTTTCCCGGGAAAAGCCCCATCGTCTGGTGTGGTTTGTAACAGAAGGGGTACGCGAATGCCGATTTACGAATATTCCTGCGGCGCCTGCGGGCACGCACTGGAAGCGATGCAGAAGATGAACGACCCGGCGCTGACCGACTGTCCCGCCTGCGGCAAGCCGGCGCTGAAGAAGCAGATATCCGCCGCGGGCTTCGTGCTCAAGGGCGGCGGCTGGTACGCCACCGATTTCCGCGACAAGGGCAAGAAGAAGGACGACACCCAGAAAGACGACACCCAGAAAGACGACGCCAAGAAAGACTCCAAGTCTGCCGCTGCGGGCGATGCCCCCGCGCCGGCCGCCGCCGGGTGTGGCTCGGGCGCCTGCGACGCCTGCGCGGACTGACCCGGCCGCCGCATGGCATTGTTTCGCAAGTATCTCATTGCCGGGCTCATCGTCTGGGTGCCGGTGGTCGCGACCCTGTTCGTCATCAAGGTGGTCGTCGACCTGCTCGACCAGGTGCTGCTGATCCTGCCGGGGCGCTTCCACCCCGACACGCTGCTGGGATTCCACCTCCCCGGCCTCGGGGTGCTGCTCTCGATCTTCGTCGTGCTCGCGACCGGCGTGGTCGTCGCCAACCTGTTCGGGCGCCAGCTGGTGGCGGCCTGGGAGGCGCTGATGGCGCGCATTCCGCTGGTACGCACCATCTATTCGAGCGTGAAGCAGCTCACCGAATCGGTGTTTACCACCACGGGGATGTCCTTCCGCAAGGTGCTGCTGATCCAGTTCCCGGGTCCGGGCATGTGGACGCTCGCCTTCTATACCGGCGAACTGTCGGGCGAGGTGAGCGAGCGCCTGGAGCAGGAGCTGATCAACGTGTATGTCCCCACCGTCCCGATACCGACCACCGGCTATTTCATCATGATGTCGCGCGCCGACGTCATCGAAATCGACATGTCGGTGGACGACGCCCTCAAGATGATGCTCACACTGGGCGTGATCATCCCGGAGTGGAAGAAGCGGGAGCTGACCGGTAGCTGACGGAGGCGGTTTCCCCAACAGGGGGACAGATTTCAAATCTGTCCCCGAACACCGTTGTCCCCGACCGCCGACGGATGAGCTTGAGATAAATCGGGGACAGACTTCAAGTCTGTCCCTTTCCGTCATGGGGACGGATTTGAAATCCGTCCCCGAATATGCGGAAAGTGATAGAATACCCCGCTCAACCGGCCGCGGCCGGTTCGTGCTTCGTTTCCGACATCCAACTTTCAACTGAATCTATGCGCACCCACTACTGCGGTCACGTCACCGAGGCCCTGGTCGACCAGGAGGTTGAACTCTGCGGCTGGATGCACCGCCGGCGCGACCACGGCGGCGTGATCTTCGTCGACCTGCGCGACCGCGAGGGCCGGGTGCAGGTGGTGTTCGATCCGACGGTGCCCGACAGCTTCCTGGTCGCGGAGAAGGTGCGCAGCGAATTCGTGCTGCGCGTCAAGGGTCGCGTGCGGCCGCGCCCGCCCGGCACCGTGAACCCCGACCTGCCGACCGGCCGGGTCGAGGTGCTGTGCCGCGAACTGGAGATCCTGAACCCGGCGGAGACGCCGCCGTTCGTGCTCGACGAGGACAGCGAGGTGAACGAGGACGTGCGCCTGCGCTACCGCTACCTCGACCTGCGCCGGCCGCTCATGCTGCGCAACCTCACGCTGCGTTTCCAGGTGGCGCGCACGCTGCGCCGCCACCTCGAGGACCAGGGTTTCATGGAGATCGAGACCCCGATCCTGACCAAGTCCACGCCGGAGGGCGCGCGCGACTTCCTGGTGCCGAGCCGCAACAGCCCGGGCGAATTCTATGCCCTGCCGCAGTCGCCGCAGCTGTTCAAGCAACTGCTGATGGTGGCGGGCATGGACCGCTATTACCAGATCGTGCGCTGCTTCCGCGACGAGGACCTGCGCGCCGACCGCCAGCCCGAATTCACCCAGCTCGACATCGAGACCTCGTTCCTCGACGACGAGCAGTTGATGACGCTGATGGAGCGCATGATCCGCGAACTGTTCGCGGAAGTGCTCGAGGTGGCGCTGCCCGACCCGTTCCCGCGCATGACCCACGCCGAGGCGGTGGCGCGCTTCGGCATCGACCGCCCGGACCTGCGCATCCCGCTCGAGCTGACCGAGGTCACCGACCTGATGAAGGCGGTCGATTTCAAGGTATTTGCCGGCCCGGCCAACGACCCGCACGGCCGCATCGCCGCGCTGCGCCTGCCGCGCGGCGGCGAACTGACGCGCAAGGAGATCGACGACTACACCCAGTTCGTCGCCATCTACGGCGCGCGGGGGCTGGCCTACATCAAGGTCAACCAGCGCGCCGGCGGCCGCGACGGCCTGCAGTCGCCGATCCTCAAGTTCCTGCCCGACGACGTCATCGCGGCGATCCTCGAGCGCACCGGGGCGGAGGACGGCGACCTGATCTTCTTCGGCGCCGACAAGGCCAAGGTCGTCAACGAATCGCTCGCCGCGCTGCGCGTGAAACTCGGTCATGACCGCGGCCTGGTCGCGCACGGCTGGCGCCCGCTGTGGGTGGTCGATTTCCCGATGTTCGAGTGGGACGACAAGGGCAACCGCTGGGCCGCGCTGCACCACCCGTTCACGCGGCCGCGCGTCCGGGACGCCGCCGAGCTGGAGGCCAGCCCGGGCCAGGCCACCTCGTTCGCCTACGACATGGTGCTGAACGGCACCGAGGTCGGCGGCGGCTCGATCCGCATCCACCGCAGCGAGATCCAGTCGGCGGTGTTCCGCCTGCTCGGCATCAGCGACGAGCAGGCCGAGGCCAAGTTCGGCTTCCTGCTGCGCGCCCTCAAGTTCGGCTGCCCGCCGCACGGCGGCATCGCCTTCGGCCTCGACCGCCTGGTGATGCTGATGACGGGCTCGCCGTCGATCCGCGACGTGATCCCCTTCCCCAAGACGCAGACCGGCGCCTGCCTGATGACCGATGCGCCATCGCCGGTCGACGAGGAGCAGTTGCGCGAACTCGGCCTCCGCATCCGCAAGGCGGCGCCGTAGCGGGATGCGCGGCGCAAGCCGCGGTGACGCAACGGGTTTTTATCCCGTGACCGTGTCATTGCGGCGCTGCTTTGTTAACATGGATGCCAGCCGCCTCTTGATATTCAGACTGACCGCAGCAAAGTTGTTCCAAACAGGCATGTAGCCCGGATGGCGCGCAGCACCTCCATCCGGGCTACGATTCTGATCCGACCTGCGATTTTGATTGATTGAGTGAGGTTGTAGCGCCATGACCGCGAACGCCGCCGTCGTTCCGACCGCACCGGACGTCACCGGTGAGGAGTGGGAGGCCCGCATCCGCGCCGCCAAGGCCGCGCTGGGCGAGCGCCTGCTCATCCTCGGCCACCACTACCAGCGCGAGGAGGTCTACCGCCACGCCGATGTGAGCGGCGACTCGCTCAAGCTGTCGCGCCAGGCGGCGGCCTCGCGCGCCGAATTCATCGTGTTCTGCGGTGTGCACTTCATGGCGGAGGTGGCCGACATCCTGACCCGGCCGGAACAGCGCGTCATCCTGCCCGACCTCAGCGCCGGCTGTTCCATGGCCGACATGGCGAACCTCGCCAAGGTCGAGCGCGCCTGGCGCGAGCTGGCCACCGTGCTCGCGCCGGACGAGACCGTGACGCCGGTCACCTACATCAATTCCGCCGCCGACCTCAAGGCCTTCTGCGGCCGCCACGGCGGCATCGTCTGCACCTCGTCGAACGCCGGCCGCATCCTCGAGTGGTCGTTCGCGCGGCGCGCGAAGGTGCTGTTCTTCCCCGACCAGCACCTCGGCCGCAACACCGGCCACCGCATGGGTATCCCGCTCGACGAGATGGTGGTATGGGACTTCAACCAGCCGCTCGGCGGCCTGACGCCGGAGCAGATCCGGAATGCGCGCATCATCCTGTGGAAGGGCTTCTGTTCGGTGCACCAGATGTTCCGCCCCGAGCACGTCGACCGCTTCCTCGCGCAGTACCCGGAGGCGAAGGTCATCTCGCACCCGGAATGCTCGTTCGAGGTGTGCCAGAAGTCGGACTTCGTCGGCTCGACCGAGTACATCATCCGGACCGTCGCCGATTCGGCGCCCGGCACGCGCTGGCTGGTCGGCACCGAGCTCAACATGGTGCAGCGCCTGCACGAGCGCCACCGCCACGAGGGCAAGTCCGTGCACTTCATGTCGCCGACGATCTGCATGTGCTCGACCATGTTCCGCATCGACCCGCCGCATCTGTGCCGGGCGCTGGAGGCGCTGGTCGAGGGTCGCGTGATCAACCAGATCTCGGTGCCGGCGGACGAGGCCGCCGAGGCGCGGCTGGCGCTGGAGCGGATGCTGGACCTGCCGTAGGGGGACAGATTTCAAATCTGTCCCCTTCTCCTTTCGGTAAGGTATGGGGACAGACTTAAGTCTGTCCCCATGTCCTATGACGGTCATCTTCCTCCACGGCATCTGGATGACCGGCCCCGACATGGCGGTGCTGCGCCGCCGCGTGCGCGCCTGCGGTTTCCCGGTCCGGCAGTTTTCCTATCCGAGCGTACGCATCCCCCCGCGCGAGAACGCCGCGCGCCTGCAGCGCTGGCTCGCGGGCGTCGAGGCCGACACGGTGCATTTCGTCGCGCACAGCCTGGGCGGGCTGGTGCTGCGCTGGCTGCTGCACGATTTCCCCGCCCAGCGGCCCGGCCGCGTCGTCACCCTCGGCACGCCGCACGCCGGCAGCCGGGTCGCGGCGGCCTGCGTCCGGCGGCCGGTGCTGCGCCGGGTGCTGGGCGCGAGCGTGGAGCGGGGCCTGCTCGGCGACCTCCCGCCCTGGGACGGCACGCGCGAGCTCGGCGTCATCGCCGGTACGCGCGAATTCGGCATCGGGCGCTTCGTCACCCGCCTGGCGCCGCCCCACGACGGCACGGTGGAGGTCGGCGAGACCTGCCTCGACGGCATGACGGATTTCGTCACCGTCCGCGCCACGCATCTGGGGCTGCTCTATTCCGCGGCGGCCGCGCGGCAGGTGTGCGCCTTCCTCGCCGGCGGGCGTTTCCAGGGTGGGTAGGGGACGGATTTGTCGGATAAGGGGACAGACTTAAGTCTGTCCCCTTGCTTATGCTTATATATATGGATGGCGAGTTACAAGCGGCGGAAAAATCGCTACACTGCAACCAATTCCGCTCCGTACCCGTCCCCACGGGGATGACACTCATTTTATGGCACGCATACTCGGCATAGACCCAGGTTCGCGCGTGACCGGTTTCGGCGTGATCGAGACCGGCGGCCGCAAGCCCGTGTACATCGCGAGCGGCTGCGTCCGCAGCGACGACGACGACCTGGCGCGGCGCCTGAAGACCATCTTCGAGGGCCTGTGCGCGGTCATCGCCGAGCACCGACCGGACGAGGCGGTGATCGAGAACGTGTTCGTCAAGCGCAACATCGAGTCCGCCCTGAAGCTGGGCCAGGCGCGCGGGGCCGCGATCACCGCCCTCGCGATCCACGGGCTGAGCGTCCACGCCTACAGTCCGGCCCAGATCAAGCTCGCCGTCGCCGGCAAGGGCAACGCCGCCAAGGAGCAGATCCAGCACATGGTGCGCGCGCTGCTCAGCCTCCCCGCGGCGCCGCAGGCCGACGCCGCCGACGCGCTTGCCTGCGCGCTGTGCCACTGCCACACCGGCGCAACGCTCGCGCACATCGCGCGCGCCGGCGCGCTGGCGCGGGAACAGCGGCTGTGATCGGGCGCCTGCGCGGCACGCTGGTCCAGCGCCAGGCCCCGTTCCTGCTGCTCGACGTGAACGGCGTCGGCTACGAGCTCGAGGCCACCATGAGCACCTTCAGCGACCTGCCCGCGCCGGGCGCCGAGTGCGTGGTCTACACCCACCTGATCGTGCGCGACGACGCCCACCTGCTGTACGGTTTCGCCGACCTCGCCGAGCGCGCGCTGTTCCGCGAGCTGATCAAGGTCAACGGCGTCGGCGCGCGCATGGCAATGAACGTGCTGTCCGCCATGCCGGTCGGAGAGTTCGCGCGCAGCATCCACGAGGGCGACACCGCCGCGCTGACCCGGGTGCCGGGCATCGGCAGGAAGTCGGCCGAGCGCCTGATCGTCGAGATGCGCGACCGCCTCGGCGAAGATCACCCCGCCGGCGCGCCGGCGCTTGCCGCCGCCCGCCCCGGCGCGCCGGCCGATCCGGTGCACGACGCGGTGAGCGCGCTCGCCGCGCTCGGCTACAAGCCGCACGAGGCGAGCCGCATGGTGCGGGGCATCGACGCCACGGGCAAGAACAGCGAGGAGATCATCCGCTCCGCGCTGCAGGCGGCGGTGAGATAGCGCATGATCGAGACCGACCGCATCATCATGGCGGAGGGCCTCCGCGGCGAGGACGTGGTGGATCGCGCGGTGCGCCCGGCCCGGCTCGCCGACTACGTCGGGCAACTGGCCGTGCGCGAGCAGATGGAGATCTTCATCCGCGCCGCCGGGGCGCGCAACGAGGCGCTCGATCACACCCTGATCTTCGGGCCGCCCGGCCTCGGCAAGACCACGCTCGCCCACATCATCGCCAACGAGCTCGGCGTGAACCTGCGCCACACCTCGGGTCCGGTGCTGGAGCGCGCCGGCGACCTCGCCGCGCTGCTCACCAACCTGGAGCCGAAGGACGTCCTGTTCATCGACGAGATCCACCGCCTGAGCCCGGTCATCGAGGAGGTGCTCTATCCGGCGATGGAGGACTACCAGCTCGACATCATGATCGGCGAGGGCCCGGCGGCGCGCTCCATCAAGCTCGACCTGCCGCCCTTCACGCTGGTCGGGGCGACCACGCGCGCCGGCCTGCTCACCTCGCCGCTGCGCGACCGCTTCGGCATCGTGCAGCGGCTGGAGTTTTACACGGTGGAGCAGCTGACCGCCATCGTGACGCGCGCGGCCGGCATCCTCGGGGTGCCGATCGACGCGGCGGGGGCGGGCGAGATCGCGCGCCGCTCGCGCGGCACCCCGCGCATCGCCAACCGCCTGCTGCGGCGGGTGCGCGACTACGCCGAGGTGCGCCAGGACGGGCGCGTCACCGGCGCGGTCGCCGACCAGGCCCTGCGCATGCTCGACGTGGACGCCGGCGGCCTCGATGCCATGGACCGCCGCCTGCTGCTGACCATCATCGAGAAGTTCGAAGGCGGCCCGGTCGGCGTGGACAGCCTGGCGGCCGCAATCGGCGAGGAGCGCGGCACCATCGAGGACGTGATCGAGCCGTTCCTGATCCAGGAGGGCTACCTCATGCGCACCGCGCGCGGCCGCATGGTGATGCGCGGCACCTATCAGTACCTCGGGCTGACCCCGCCGGACCGGGCGGCGCCGGCACCGGACCTGTTCGGGGTGCAATGACGGGTTTTCCGCGGTTTTTCCGCGCCACGCGCGGAAAATGCGCCGCAATCTCCATGACATGACGTCCGATTTCCTCTAATATTCCCGACTTTGTGACACGTGACGATGGCGCGATCGCCCATGTTTTACTGGCCGGTGCGGGTGTATTACGAGGATACCGACAGCGGCGGCGTGGTTTACTACGCCAATTACCTGAAATATATGGAGCGTGCGCGCACGGAATGGCTGCGGAACCTGGGCATCGAACAGGATGTCCTGGCCAGGAGCGAGGGAATCATCTTCGCGGTGCGCTCGCTGGCGATCGACTACCTGCGCCCGGCCCGTTTCAACGAGCAGCTGTATGCCGGCGCCGAGGTGCGCGCGCGCCGCGCGGCGAGCCTCGAGTTCGCGCAGCGCGTGGTGCGCGCCGACAGCCGGCCGGCCGCGGAGGCGGTGCGGGAGGGCGGCGCGGAGGAACTGTGCACGGCGCGTGTGCAGATCGTGTGCGTGGACGCGGCGGGGCTGCGGCCGCGGCGCATACCGGAATACCTGATGGCGGAGACACTGAGTGAAGGTTGACTTGTCGTTGTTCCACCTGGTGACGAACGCCAGCTTCCTGGTGCAGATGATCATGCTGCTCCTGCTGCTGGCCTCGGTCGCGTCCTGGACCCTGATCTTCCGCAAGTGGCGCGAGCTGAAGACCGCGCGCCTGACCATGGACCAGTTCGAGGACCGCTTCTGGTCGGGCGGCGACATCGCCGAGCTGCACCAGAAGATCTCCGCGCGCAAGCAGGTGATCCAGGGCGCCGAGCAGCTCTTCAACGTCGGCTTCACCAGCTACCTGCACATCCTGAAGAAGAAGGGCGCGAGCACGGCCGAGGTGCTGGACGGCACGCGCCGCGCGATGCGCGTGGCGCTCAACCGCGAGGCGGACAAGCTCGAGACCCACCTGCCGTTCCTCGCCACCGTCGGTTCGATCAGTCCCTTCGTCGGCCTGTTCGGCACGGTGTGGGGCATCATGAATTCCTTCCGCGCGCTCGGCAACGTGAGCCAGGCGACGCTGGCGATGGTCGCCCCCGGCATCGCCGAGGCGCTGATCGCCACCGCCATGGGCCTGTTCGCGGCCATCCCGGCCGTCATCGCCTATAACCGCTACGTTCACGAGGTGGAGCGGATGATCAACCGCTACGACAACTTCCTCGAGGAATTCACCGCCATCCTGCAGCGCCAGACGCCGAGCGGCCTCGGCGGCGGCAGGTCCGCGGTCGTCACGGAGGAGGCCGACTGATGCTGCGCCGGGTGCATCGGCGTCCGATGTCCGAGATCAACGTGGTGCCGTACATCGATGTGATGCTGGTGCTGCTGGTGATCTTCATGATCACGGCCCCGCTGCTGACCCAGGGCGTGCAGGTGGAGCTGCCCAAGGCGGCGGCCAAGCCGATGAAGAGCGAGCAGCCCGAGCCGCTGGTCGCCTCGGTCGATGTGCAGGGCCGCATCTACCTCAACATCGGCGGCAACGAGGATCAGCCGATCGACGCCGACACGCTGGTGCAGCGCACCGCGGCGGTGCTGCGCAACAAGCCCTTGACGCCGGTGATGGTGCGCGGCGACAGCAAGGCCGACTACGGTTCGGTGGTGGCGGTGATGACGCTGCTGCAGAAGGCGGGCGCGCCGAGCGTCGGGCTGGTGACTGAGTCGCCGGAGACGAAGCGGCGGTAACCCGATGAAGCGACCGAATCTGCTGGCGGAGATCGCGTCCGGCCTGGGGGGATGGTTGCGGGGGCTGGCCGCGCAGCCGCGCTACCTCATCTATGCCGTGCTGGTGCACGTCGCCTTCTTCATCGTGCTGGTGATGAGCTTCGAGTGGACGCCGACCCCGACCGGATCACCCGCCCCGGAGGTCGATATCATCGAGGCCGTCGTCATCGACGAGACCAAGGTGCAGCAGGAGCTCGACAAGCTCAAGCGCGCCGAGGCGCAGCAGAAGGCGGACGAGGCGCGCAAGCGCGATCAGTTGCGCAAGGCCGAGGAGGCCCGCAAGCGCGAGGAGCAGCGCCTGACCCAGTTGAAGCAGGAGCAGGAAGAGGCACGCAAGGCGGCCGAGGTCGCCGAGAAACAGGCTGCCGAGGCCAAAAAGCAGGCGGAGACCGCCAGGCAGCAGGCGGAGGCGACGCGCAAGGCCGAAGATGCGCGCCGGGCGGAGGACGCCCGCAAGGCGGAAGAGGCGCGCAAGGCGACCGAGACGGCGCGCAAGGCCGCGGAGGCGAAGAAGGCGGAAGAGGCGGCACGCCAGGCGGCCGCCGCGCGGGAGCGTTCCGCGCGCGAACAGAGCGAAGTGGACAAGTACGTCGTGATCATCAAACAGAAGGTCGAGCGCAACTGGATCAAGCCGGTGCAGTGGCAGAACCTGCGCTGCCGGGTGCGGGTGAACCTTATCCCGGGCGGCGACGTCATAAATGTCAAGATCGTGACCGGCAGCGGGGACCCCCTGTTCGACAGCTCGGTCGAGGCAGCCGTGCGCAAGGCCTCGCCCTTGCCGGTGCCGTCGGCCAGCGATCCGCTGTTCGACCGTTTCCGTGAACTGGAGTTTGTCTTCAACCCCCAGGGTTAATCATGCAGCCATTGCTCAGGACACTTGCCCTCATCGCCTGCCTTTCGTGCACCATGAACGCGCAGGCCGTATTGACCATCGAGATCACGCAGGGCGCCGCCGGCGCGCTGCCGATCGCGATCGTGCCGTTCTCCTGGACCGGCGCGGAGCCGCTGCCGGTGGATGTCGCCGGAATCATCTCCGCCGACCTGCAGCGCAGCGGGCGCTTCTCCCCGCTCGCGGTCAAGGACATGGTGTCGCGCCCGACCGAGGCCGCGCAGGTCAATTACCGCGACTGGCGCATGGTCGGTATGGACAACCTGGTGGTGGGGCGGGTGACCCCCCAGGCCGACGGCTACATGGTGCAGTTCCAGCTGCTCGACGTCGTCAGGCAGACCCAGCTCGCCGGCTACACCGTCAACTCCGACCGCGCGAAGCTGCGCTGGACCGCACACCAGATCGCCGACATGATCTACGAGACCCTGATCGGCGAGCCGGGGGCGTTTGCGACGCGCATCGCCTTCGTGTCGGAGATCCTGGAGGCGGGCAAGCGCAAGTATTCCCTGCAGGTGGCGGATTCCGACGGCTTCAATGCGCGCCCGATCCTGAAGTCCGCCCAGCCCCTGATGTCGCCCTCGTGGTCGCCGGACGGCAACCGCCTGGCCTATGTCTCGTTCGAGACCGGGGCAGCGGCGATCTACGCCCAGGACATCAATACCGGGCGGCGCGAGATCATCTCCTTCGCCAAGGGGCTGAACAATGCGCCGTCCTGGTCGCCGGACGGCAGAAAATTGGCGCTCGTGCTGTCCAAGGACGGCAATCCCGAGATCTACGTGCTCGACCTGGCCGCCAAGCAGCTGCGCCGCCTGACCAACAACTTCGCCATCGACACCGAGCCGGTTTGGACCCCCGACGGGGCTGCGATAATATTTACCTCCGATCGGGGCGGCGCGCCGCAGATCTACCGGGTGGCGGTGGGTTCCGGCGAGACCACGCGGCTGACCTTCGAGGGCAAGTACAACTCGCGGCCCGCGCTCTCCCCGAACGGGAAATACATGGCGTTCGTGCACGGGACGGGCAACCAGTTCAGCATCGCGACGATCGAACTCGCGAACGGAAACATGCAGGTGCTGACGAATTCGCAACTCGACGAGTCGCCAAGTTTTGCACCCAATGGTAGCATGGTCATCTATGCGACCAAGGAGAAGGACAGAGGATTCTTATCCGCAGTGTCGGTCGATGGCCGCGTGCGCCAGCGGCTGATACTGCAGGAAGGACAGGCACGCGAACCCGCCTGGTCACCCTATGTAAGGTGAGTAATGGGCGTTTTGGCAATTTGAACATCGGGACCAAGAAAAGACACTAAGGAGACCATCATGAAATGTTTTACCAAGTTGACTTTTGCAATACTTCCGCTGACCTTGCTTGCCGCCTGCGCCTCGACGCCGGATGAGCAGGCCGCGTCATCGGACACCGGCGCGCAGACGCAGCCGATGACGTCGGGCGGCGGCGCCCAGAGCATGGGCGCGGACGGCTCCGGCGGCACGCAGATGAACCCGCTCAACGACCCGAACAGCCTGCTGTCGAAGCGCGTCATCTACTTCGATTTCGACAAGGCCGACATCCGGCCCGAGTTCCGCGACATCGTGCAGGCGCACGCCGCCTACCTGGGCCAGAACGCCAACGTCAGCGTCACCCTCGAGGGTCATGCGGACGAGCGCGGCTCGCGCGAATACAACATCGGCCTCGGTGAGCGCCGTGCCATCGCGGTCAAGAACGTGCTGACGCTGCAGGGCGCCGGCAGCAGCCAGGTCGAAACGGTAAGCTACGGCGAGGAACGCCCGGTCGCAATGGGCCACGACGAGCAGTCCTGGGGCCTGAACCGCCGCGTCGAGATCGTCTACCGCTGATCCATCCCGCGACTTAGGGTATGGGACGCGCAACATGGGCGGTCGCCACGGCGGCCGCGTTAACGCTGATCACGGTCAACGCGCGCGCGGCCTCCGCGCTGCCGCCCATCGTTGAATCCCGGCCCGTCACGTCTTCGGGTTCACCATCCGTGCAGGGCCCGGCAGGCGCCGGGTCCGCACCACGACCTCAGAGCCTGGAAGATCGCGTCGCTCGCATCGAACGCCAGCTCGACAACCAGACCCTCGTCGACATGTACACCCGCCTCGATGCCCTGACACAGCAGGTGCAGGAGCTGCGCGGCACTGTCGAGGAACAGACCCACCACATGCAGGGCGTGGAACAGCGCCAGCGTGAGATCTATCTCGACTTCGACCGCCGCCTGCGCCAGCTCGAGACGCAGCTCGCCGATATGCAGGCGTCCGCAACGCCGTCCGCGCCGGCACCGGACGCGCCGGAGTCCGCCGGCACCGCCGCCTCGGCGGGAGAACAGGCCGCCTACCAGCAGGCCGTGGACACCCTGCGCGCCGGGCGCAACCAGGAATCGATCACCTCCCTGCAGGATTTCCTCACACGCTATCCGGAGAGCCAGTACGCCGCCAATGCGCAGTACTGGCTGGGCGAGGCCAACTACGTCATGAAGCGTTACCCGGAGGCGGTCGCCGAGTTCGAGAAGGTGGCCAGACTCTACCCCGACAGCGGCAAGGTGCCGGACGCCATGCTCAAGCTCGGCTACAGCCAGTACGAGCTCGGCCAGTACGACCAGGCCGGCGCCACGCTCAACGCCATCATCGACAAGTACCCCAAGAGCACCGCCGCGCAGCTCGCGCGCAACCGGCTGCAGCGGATCAATACACGGTAAGGTGTAAGGTGTAAGGCGTGAGGGGTGAGGGGGTAACCTCTTTCTGCCGCCATGCGCCTCACCCCTCACGCCTCACCACAGGCGGGAGTGATAACATATCCCCATCCGTACGCAGTCCCGTGCCCGCATGAATGCCTTGACCGCACAATCCGCCGAGAAAACCCTGCGCATCACCGAGATCTTCTTCTCGCTGCAGGGCGAGTCGCGCACGGTGGGACTGCCGACGGTGTTCGTGCGCCTGACCGGCTGCCCGTTGCGCTGCGACTACTGCGACACCGCCTATGCCTTCACCGGCGGCGAGACCATGACGATCGGCGACGTGCTGGCCGCGGTGCGCCGCCATCCGGCGCGCTACGTCACCGTCACCGGCGGCGAGCCGCTGGCGCAGAAGGACTGCCACGTGCTGCTGGCGGCGCTGTGCGACGCGGGCTACGAGGTCTCGCTCGAGACCGGCGGCGCGCTCGACGTCGCCGCGGTCGATCCGCGCGTTGTGAAGGTGCTGGACCTCAAGACGCCGGGCTCGGGTGAGTCCGCGAAGAACCGCCTCGAGAACCTCGCGCACCTGACGCCGCGCGACCAGATCAAGTTCGTGATCTGCGACCGCGCCGATTACGACTGGACGCGGCAGATGATCGCAAGCCACGGCCTCGCCGCGAAATGCGAGCTGCTGCTGTCACCGGCCTGGGGCCGCCAGGATCCGGCGCAGCTCGCGGAGTGGATCCTCGCCGACGGCCTGCCGGTGCGACTGCAGGTGCAGCTCCACAAGATCCTGTGGGGCGAGGCGCGGGGGCGCTGAGCATGAACGCGGCGACCCCCGCCCGCCCGCGCGCCGTCGTGCTGCTCTCCGGCGGGCTCGACTCCGCGACCCTGCTCGCGCTCGCGCACGAACGCGGCTTCGCCTGCCACGCGCTCTGCTTCTCCTACGGCCAGCGCCACGGCGCCGAGACCATCGCCGCCGCGCGGGTCGCCGACGCGCTGGGCGCGGTCGAGCTGCGCGTCATGAGCCTGTCCGGTCTCGGCGACCTCGGCGGCTCGGCGCTCACCGACACGAACATCGCGGTGCCGGAGGCGCCGAGCGCGGGCATCCCGGTCACCTACGTGCCCGCGCGCAACACCGTGTTCCTCGCTCGCGCTCGCCTGGGCCGAGGTGCTCGGCGCGTGCGACATCTTCATCGGTGTCAATGCGGTGGACTATTCCGGCTATCCCGATTGTAGGCCCGAGTTCATCGCGGCCTTCGAGAAGACGGCGAACCTCGCGACCAGGGCCGGGGCCGAGGGCGGGCATTTCCGCATCCACGCCCCGCTGATCGAGCTCGGCAAGGGCGACATCGTCCGCGAGGGCCTGCGCCTCGGCGTGGACTATGCGCTCACGGTGTCGTGCTACCAGGCGGACCCGCACGGCCGCGCCTGCGGGCGCTGCGACTCCTGCCGCCTGCGCGCCGAGGGTTTCCGCGCCGCCGGCGTCCCGGACCCGACGCGCTATCGCTGATACGGCGGGAATTCCGCCGGGATTTGGATTGGCGCGGGGGGAGTTTTGCGGCTAAAATGGCCCATTCCGCCGGGCCGCGGGTAAGACACTGGCCCGGGTCGAACAATCCAGCAGCAAATCAGATTACCGCATTGGGCCGTTAGCTCAGTTGGTAGAGCACCGGACTTTTAATCCGTTGGTCCCGCGTTCGAGCCGCGGACGGCCCACCAAACATCTCAGTCTTTCAGTAACCCGATCGTGGGAACCGCGTGCAGGAGCGCGTCAAGGCAGTCGTTGTCGATGGCGATGCCGCGCTGTCGCTGCATGATCTCGATGGATTCCTCAACCGGAATAGCCGCGCGATAGGGGCGGTCGGCGGTGAGCGCATCGAAGATGTCGCACAGGGTGATAATGCGCGTCTCGAGCCTGATCTGATCGGCGGGCAGGCCGCGGGGATAGCCCTTGCCGTCGAGGCGTTCGTGGTGGGCGCCTGCGACCAGAGCCAGTTCCGCGAAGGGGCTCAGGCGCATCAGTATCTCTTCGGTGTGCTGGGGGTGGCGTTTTACCGCGGACCATTCCTCCGCGGTCAGCCCGGACGGCTTGTCGAGGATGGAGTTGCTCACGCCGAGTTTTCCAAGGTCGTGCAGGAAGGCACCGCGGCGCAGCCAGCGCCGGCGCTCGGGCGACAGTCCGAGGTGCTGGGCGATCAGGCTGGAGTATTCCGCGACGCGTGTGCTGTGACCATAGGTGTAGGGGCTTTTGGCGTCGACCACGCGGCCGAACGCCGAGGAGATGGCGTCGAGATAGTCGTCGTCGACGATCATGCCCTTCGAGGCCGGTTCCAGGTCTGCGACCCGCGCCTCGAGCTCAGGTGATTTCAGGGTCTCCCAAAGCGCGCCAAACCGTCCGGCACTCTCGAAGGCGCGCACGACCTCAGGATCGAACCAGGTGTGGCTGCGGCCCGCCACCTCCGCCAGCGCCCGCTGCGGCCCGCCGATCGAATGGAACACGTCGGCCACCTGCGACAACAGGGCGATGCGCGAGTTGAGCGGGATCGCCGCGCCGCTGATGCGGAAGGGCCGCCCCTTGCCGTTCCAGTGTTCGTCGAGGCAGCGGATGCCGTTGGCGATCCGGTCGTTGAAGCCGAGTTGCTGCGCGATCTCCGCCCCGCGCTCGCACCGCGTCATGATGAGTTCGGTCGCGAGCTGTTCGCCGTGTTTCGCGAGATGCATGATGTGGCGGATGCGCTCGCCCAGTTGCTTGCCGAGCGCAGTGTGCCGGAGCACGAAGCTCGTGATCTCGACCAGCCGCTGCGAATCGACGAGCTTGAAGTCACGCTTGGTGGTGTGGTCGTCATAGCCGTAGAGTTCGCACAGGCGGGCGGCGTTGCTGCTGCAGCCCGCGTCCTTCAGCAGCAGGGTGTAATAGAGGTCCCACAGGTGCTCGGTGTCCAGTCCGAGCGTCTTGCCGACGTGGACGCCGATCCAGCAACTGCGCAGACAATGGCCTGGCGGCTGTCCCTCCGTCAGGTCTAGCGCATAGCTGAGGGCGCCGATCACTTCGGAAAGCAGGATGTGCTCCTGCGCATGAATCAGTCTTCCTGTGATGCGGGCGGTCATAATCCCTTCCTCGCCGCGAGCCTATGTCTGAAGAATCGCAACCAGCTGACAAGTAGCACGCCATGCAGCCGCGCATTTTCATCAGAAAACAAAGGGATATACGGTGTAATAGCCGCGGTGGGAATCGCCGCATGCAACGGCAAGCAACGAAACGGCGGATGCGGGGCTGCAGGGCCGCATCTGCAGCCGGCGGCTAACGGTTTTTAAACGCGCTCAGGCCGAGATTGAGCAGCCGCTGGATGAACTGCGCATAGGTCATGCCGGCCTTCTCGGCGGACAGGGGCCATCTCTTCGGTGCTGGACAGGGCGGCGTTGGCGTTGACGTCGAGCACGTAGACCTTTGCCGTCCTGGTTCAGGCGCAGGTCGATGCGCGTAACCGCTGAGGTCGAGGGTGCGGTAGATGCCGGCACAGCTTCGGGATTGCCCTCGGTCATGCCGGCGGGCAGGGGTGCGCACGAACTGGTAGTCGATGCCGTGGCGCTCGCGGTATTTCTCGTCCCACTTCACCTTGTAGGTGGCGATGCGCGGCCGCCTTCGTCCCTGGTCGCCGAACACCAGCTCGCGACCAGCGCAGCCACCTGCAGCCGGTTGTTGCCGATCACCGTGGCGTAGAGCTCGCGTCCTTCGATGAACTGCTCAGCGATGACGTCTCCGCCGCTCATCTCCTGCACCTGCACGACACGGTGGATGAGCTCGTCGGCGTCGTCGACCACCGAGGCCTGGGAGATGCCGAACGAACCCTGCTGCAACTGCTTCACCAGCATCGGAAAGGGGGCGGGTCGCGCCCCGCGCGCCGTAACGATCCCCCGCGGAAGGTGCCGGAATAAGGCACCGGGACGCGGTGGTGGCTCAACAGTTTCTTGGAAAGCGCCTTGTCGCGCGACAGCAGCAGCCCGCGCGGGTTGCAGCCGGTGTAGGGCAGCTAGAGCATCCCAGGTAGCTGACGATGTAGTCCAGCGCGACATTGCCCGCGAACCCTCCAGCAGGTTGAACGCGATGTGCGGCTTCCACTCGTCGATGGCGTTCCTCACCGGCGTCAGGTCGTCGCCGACGCCGACGATGCGCGCCTCGTGCCCGAGTGTGAGCAGCGCCTGGCGGACGTCGTGTTCGGTCTGGTACCCGGGCATGCGCGGATCGTTCCGGTCCGGGTCGTCCGGCGGCACCAGGTCGAAGTGCGTCAGCATCATGACCCGCAGTTTTTTATTGCTCATAGGTAGATGCGGAACCCGCCGCTGTAGAATTTCTGCAGTACGACCGAGGGGAGCAGCGCCGCCTCCGGCTTCATCTCCTGCTCCGCGCGCGACGCGCAGGCCGGGTTCGTCGCAGCGCCGCTCCATGCCCCCTCAGCACCTCGCTGATGCGGTAACTGTACTCCGCCGTCCAGCGCTCGACGATGTCGATGATATCGCGCCGCGCGGCGCATGTATGCGCGAGGCCTTTGTTCGTTACGGGCGTGCGCCGGATCGGCCGGAGAACATCTTCAGCAGGTCGCGGTCGGAAAACTCCGGGCCGTCCGAGCCGTAGCGGGCGACCTTGGCGGCGTAGTGCCCGCGCAGGGTCATGCGTATCCGGTCCGTCGGGCGGTCCTCGCGGCGGTTGCTGAGCCGGGGGCGCTGGGCGCGGACGTCTCTCGCGCATCAGCGCGTCGACGTACTCGGGTTTCCAGGCCGGCCAGTAGCGGTAGCGCCGCCGCCAGTCCGACTCAGGGCCGCCAGACGGCGAAGGTATCCGCCCAGTCCTCGTGGGCATGTGCCCGCGCATACCAGTGGAAGGCAGGTCGTGCACGAAGCGCTTGCTAGGGGCTTGGGCAGGTAGGTGTCGGGATAGCCGCGTTGGGGCGGCCGAGTGGCCCTCCAGTCGCGCCGCTCGTCCAGCCGGTAGGCGTTCAGCAGGGCGTGCGGTCTCTTGGCGCAGCAGGGCGCATGCACCACTCGGGCGTGCCGCCCTCCCACCTCCAGAGCGCCTCCGTGTTCCAGGACGCAGCCGCGAGTGGGCGAGGTAGAACGGGATGGCGCGCCGGGCGGCACGCCGTCCGGGCAGTACCACTCGTCCGACAGCCAGAAGCGGCCGGAAGAGCAAGCCGCGCTGCTCGAGCTCGCGGTAGAGCTGCCGGATGCGCGGGTCCAGCGGCGATCCTTCGATGCGCAGGCCGAGTCGCAGATGCGCAGGTCCAGCAGCCTGTCCTGGGCAGGCGCGCCCAGCGCGGTACCAGGCACGCGCGGCGGCCTTTTCGGTTTCTTCCGCACCGCCATCGCGCGATAGGGAAAACGGGTGCGATGGAAAATCCGGACCGGTTCATTCCGTCCGGCCGTTGGATGATGAATCGCGCCAGGGTAAAAGATGCTTCGGCCGGAGCGGGGCCATGGGCCAGGACAGCTTCAGCTCACCCCGCGGAAAAGATCGTTCCGTCAATGGCGCGGTGTCCGTGGAAAAAGCTCCCCGCCCGGAACGGACGGATGCCAGTGATCGGCCGCTTTTTCACCGCCGGGGCAATACGGCATAAGTGTTACGCCCTGCCGTTTCCCGGCCTGGAAAGCGGCGGGGATTCCCGTGAAAATCAGCCGTTTCCAGGCCGCAGCGCCGGTCGCTTGGCCGGGCCCGTCCCGGCTGATATTAATACCGACGTCCTCACCGTTTCACCGGGTCGGAGCATGCTGGGAAGAAAGAAGAAGAACGAGCAACGGATCCAGTCGCTCGGGAAGATCGACCAGTTCCTTGCCATCTACGACGAGGACTACGCTACCTTCCTCGGGCGGGAACATAATCTGGAGCGAGAGCGGCATGTGTGTTCTG